>CAYNZS010000205.1:0-7705 GCA_964401695.1 uncultured Nitrospirales bacterium | reverse complement strand
AAAACCCTGGGGCCATACTTTTGGGAAGGCCCCTAAACCAGGGAGGGGGATTGATTCTGTCATCCTGAACGAAGTGAAAGGTCTCTCTACGCCAGAAGCCCAATGAAATGGAGATACTTCGCTTCGCTCAGCATGACGGGTAAATATAGAAACAGCACGAGTCAATACACTGGCACTTTCGAGCGTTTACTTGAAACGAATCGAGCGACCGATCCCCCGCCCTGGTTTAGGGATGGGTTAGGGGAGGGTCGAACGTGCGAGGACCTTCGCGGTCTCGCTCGCGCCTCAAACAACGTCAACCGGAAACGTCAATCTTGGTTCCGTCTACATGCCGCGCCCCTTCGGGGCACGGATACAGGTTGGCCTAGGCGCCGTGTGGAGCGCGAATCGGCGTTCGCGTACAATCTATTGAGATTGAGCGCAGAGGGATCTTGGTAATTCGCCTCGCAAACTGGTGGTTGGCCGCCATCATAAGGGAATACAGTACATGGTTCTGCTCGAAGAATGTGGCCGCAAACTAGGCCCTGGGGTTGAGTTCTACTGCGAGAAGTTTGAAGCGGGCGCCGGAGACCACATAGCACTCTGGGGGCCGAGCGGTTGTGGCAAGAGTACGATGCTCAATCTCGTCTCTGGCCTGCTGCGCCCCGATTCCGGCCGCGTCCGCGTAGACAGCGTAGAGATTCAGGACATGTCCGAAGGCCAACTCGACCGGTTTCGCGGGGAACGCTTCGGATTTGTGTTTCAGACCTTCAACCTCCTCCAGCCTTTCACCGCCTTGCAGAATGTCATGCTGGGGATGCGGTTCAGCGACACCCGGCCCGAGAAGGAGTGGAAGCCCCGCGCCATGGAACTGCTCGAACGCGTGGGCCTGTCGCACCGGCTCCAAAGCAAGACGGCCACGATGAGCGTAGGCGAGCGGCAGCGCGTCGCCATCGCGCGCGCTCTCGCCAATAAGCAGCGAATCGTCGTGGCGGACGAACCGACGGGCAGCCTCGACCCCAAGACGGCCAAGAGCATTATGGAATTGCTGCTCGAGTTGTGCCGAGAGGAAGAGGTAACGATGCTCATGGTAACCCACGACGAAAAACTCGCCGACGCCCTCCCCAAGCGTTTCGACTGCACGGGCCTTGTGCGCGAGGTGGGTGCATGAGCTTGTGGCACATCGCGTGGAGCTATCTGTGGAGCCGTAAACTGACTACCGGCCTGACCATTCTCTCGGTTGCGCTGGCTGTGGGCCTCATCTCCGCGGTGCTCACCATTCGCGACGAAACGAACAGGCGCTTTGTCGACGAGACGAACGCGTACGAACTTGTCGTGGGTCCAGCCGGAAGCCCGCTGCAATTGGTGTTGAGTTCCGTCTACTTCCTGGACCAGGCGGTCGGTTCGATGAAATACTCGCTCGTCGAGCAGATTCGAGGAGCGGAATTCGAGGACGCCGTTGAAAACGTGTTTCCCGTAGCCTTGGGCGATGTGTACCGAGGCTTCCGCATCGTGGGCACCGAACGCGATCTGTTCGATTTTCCTTGGAAGACGCCGCGCGGCGAGGTGAGAAATCCTTTTCAGCTCCGTGGCGACGGCAAGTTCTTCGACGGCCCCATGCAGGCTGTGGTCGGATATCTCGCCGCGAGAAGGACGGGCCTGAAGGTGGGGGAGACCTTTGTGGGACTCCACGGCAGCAGCGCGGAAGGTCTAGATCACAGCGAAACACCTTATACGGTGGTTGGGGTGCTTGAGGCCTCGGGGACATCCAACGACCGCGCCATCTTCGTTAGTTTGGATTCCATTTGGGCCTCCCACGCCGACTATGACGAGGGGGACGGGCCGGACGAAGACGAAGAATTGGAAGTCAGCGCGATCCTCGTCGATGCGCGAGGGGGCGCGGTCTTCACGCTACGGCGTGACCTCCCCGAAGTCATGCTTGTGCAAGCGGTCCGCCCGATCGACGAAATCAGGAAACTGTTTGACCAATTCCTCGGCCCTGCGATTGCCATTCTCAAGGCCATCGGCTACGTGGTCGTTGTCATCTCCGCCATCACCATCCTCATCGGCCTCTACCTCTCGATCATCCAGCGAAAGCGCGACCTCGCCATCATGCGCGCGTTGGGCGCATCCGCTGCTGAGATATTCGGCGCCGTCATGATCGAAGCCTTCCTGGTGACGATCCTCGGGATTCTGTCGGGTTGGGCCCTGGGAAAAGTCACTGCCATGACCCTGGGCGTCTACATGGGCCGTGTCTACGGCTTCTCTATCACCGGAACCAGCACGGGACCCGACGAACTCTACTTCTTCTCCATCGTAGCGGGAATCGGTCTTCTGGCCGGCATCGTCCCCGCGTGGCAGGCCTACCAGACGGATGTCGCCAAGGATTTGTCTGCTATGTAGCCCCGAGGATCGGAAGCGCGCTTGGCACGAAAGGCGGCGGTATATGGCGGGTAAAATGTCCTCCCTCCCCTTCTCATCGCTTTTACGGACGGGTTGTTTGCCTGAACCCATCGATGCGTCTACAATGTCGTGCGTTGTGTCACCACTCATCGCAGACACTCAACATGAAATTGGACCCGGCAGCCTTCGAGAACGAAGAAGGCTTCAAAAGGATGGCGGACCTTATCAGGATATTTGTCGATCAAAAGGTAGAACGTATTCAGATCAGAGCGTGGGCTAAGCCATCATGGGAATAAAGGAGGGGCAGTTGGATGTTCAAGAATTTGAACCTAGGCGCACTCGGAATTAAGGCCACGATCCCGGAGGGTGTGGAACTAGCCAAGAACGCGGGGTATGCGGGATTGGAGATCGGCATCGGTGAGGCCGGACGACTGGCTCAGGAGACATCGACAGGGCATGTGAAAGCGCTTTTCGATGAAGCCGGCGTGATACCGGGCGGCTGGTCTCTGCCGGTGAACTGGCGCGGCGAGGATGCCGACTACCACAAACATATGGCGAAACTACCCGAAAGAGCCAAACTGGCGGCCGATCTTGGCTGTACACATTGCTCGACGGTGGTAATGGCATGGGACAATGACCGCCCTTTCAGAGAGAATTGGGACTATCATGTGAAGCGGCTGCGTCCGCCCGCTGAGATTCTCAACGATTATGGGCACTCTCTTGCCATGGAGTTCATTGGACCGCGAACAAGCCGGGCTCCTCACAAATATGGATTCCTCTATACAATGGATGGGATGCTTTCGTTGTGCGCGGCGGTTGGCGCGGAGAATGTCGGTGTGCTATTCGATGCTTGGCACTGCTATACGGCGCATACGACGCTGGATGACATGAAGAAACTGTCCAAAGATGACGTGCGCTACGTGCATATTAACGACGCCCCGGAAGGGATAGAGATTCACGACCAAATCGACTCGGTTCGCGCTCTTCCCGGAGAAACGGGTATAATACCGTTGCCTGAGATTCTGCGCATTCTCAACGATATCGGCTACGATGGCCCTCTCACTCCTGAACCGTTCAGCGAGAAACTGAATGCGATGGCTCCGGCGGACGCGGCGCGGACCGCAAGTGAAGCGTGCGACAAGGTCTTGCGCGAGGCGGGTTTGGCCTAGGCAAAAACAATCGGGGCTTGAGCCGCGAGGCGGAAGAGCCCACGGAGTAAACCTCAGTAATGCAAACACGGAGTTTCTGATCAATGGAAGAGCTGCAGGCGATAATCTGCAACATGGAACGCTTCGCCATTCACGACGGTCCGGGGATCCGGACCCTTGTCTTCTTCAAAGGCTGTCCCCTGAGATGTCGCTGGTGTTCGTCTCCTCATACGCAGAAGACCACGCCGGAGATTTTCCACAATGGCACGCGCTGTCAGTCCTGTGGGCTGTGCGTCGAGAATTGTCCTGAAGAGGCAGTCGAATTTTCCAAGATCGACGGAATTATCATAAACCGCGAATTGTGCGCTGGGTGCGGCCAATGCGCCGATTTTTGCCCCGGCCAGGCGCGGGAACTCACGGGCAGGCAGGTGACGGTAGAAGAGTTGTTCAAGGAAGTCGAGAAGGATAGCTCATTTTACCGGCGCTCGGGCGGCGGCGTTACCGTGGGCGGCGGCGAGGCGACCATGCAGGCGGAGTTCGTTGCCGCCTTCCTGGCGAGGTGCAAGCAGGCCTATGTTCACACCGTATTGGAAACATGCGCTTACACGAGCAGATCGAGATGGGAGAGCGTTCTAGATAATGTAGACCTACTGTACATGGATCTGAAACACATGGACGATGCAACCCACCGCGAGATTACGGGCGTCTCGAACCGGTTGATCCTGAGTAACGCCAAAAGGGCATCGGAACTGTGCGAGATGATCGTCCGCATTCCCGTCGTCCCCGGCCACAACGACTCCGAGGAGAACATCCGCGCTACCGCCGAATTCGTCCATGACCTTGGCGAGAATGTGCAGCGAATAGAACTGCTTCCATACCACAAACTCGGGACGCACCGGTACGATCATCTGGGCAAGGAATATCCCATTGAAGACGTCGAATCGCCCGATGACGACTACATGGAATATCTTAAGGATATCGTCGCTTCGGCAGGTGTTGAGGTTCAGGTCGGCGGGTAGATTCCGAGCAAAGTTCACCGCTTCTCGCGGGCCCGCGGAAATGCGCCACATTCCAAGGGCTTGCCAACGAACCAAGCCATGCAACCGGAACGGCAAGTAGGATCTTCTCTAGAATCATCTGACGTCTAACAAGTTTTAAGACGTCACCCGGGCGAGATGCGGAGTCGTGTCTCTTTAGAGCAGTCTAACTTTGTGGCACGGGCATCCTGCCCGTGATTCATGGGCGGGACGCCCATGCCACATTGTTCCCCTGTCCCTATCCCAATTTTCCGTAAAATGGCTTCTGACTCGCAAAGACGAGTGGGAGGACGCGCGCCCGGTCCATGGAAAAGGGCTCCGACTTCCCTTGGCTCCGGCTATGCTGGATTAGGAGATATCCGGGCTAGAGCGGCGCGACCTCACGTCCCCGTGTAATTGCCTGGCCGTCCTTCTCGAAAAGCCATGATGCCTTCCCTGAGATCGTCAGATCTGACGAGCACGTCCTGAACGTCCGCCTCGTGCTCGAGCGCCTCCTGTAGCGTCATGCTCAGGGCTGTGCGGAGTTGTTTCTTCTGAGCGGCGTAGGCGAGGGTCGCGCCCTCGGACAGGCGCGTCGCCAAACTTATCGCTTCGGCCATCAGATTCTCGTCCGAGGCGACCGACCAGGCTATTCCCCACTCCATCGCTCGTTGCGCGTCGATGGGTTCGACCAACATCGAAATGGCGGCGGCCCTCTTTTGCCCCAGGAGATGAGCGAGAAACCAGGAGGTTCCCCCATCCAACCCCATCCCGATTCTGGAGAAGGTCAACAGAAGGCGCATCGATTCAGACGCAACCAAGAAATCGGGGGCGAGGGCGATGCCGACTCCGGCGCCGGCCGCCGGACCGTTGACGGCCGACACGACCGGGAACGGAGCGTCGCAGATGGCCATGATGAGTTTGTTGACCCCCCCCTTCACAGCTTCGCCAAGCGAGACGGAGTCCGAACCAGAACCCGATTCGCCGCTCTTGAGGAGTCCGTCGCTTTTGATGTCCGCGCCGGCGCAGAATCCCCGGCCAGCGCCGGTGATAATGAGCGCACGGACGGATCGGTCGCGCGATAGCTCGCCAATGATATCGAGAGATCCTTCAACGATACCCCCTGACAAGGCATTTAGACGTTCGGGCCGGTTGAGGGTAAGGATCCCTACATCCCTTTTCTTCTCGAACAGGACATTGCTATTCTCGGACATTCCAATTCTCTCCTTTTGCGGCATTCGGGCTAGCCGACCCCTATGGATACGATGGTGGGTCGTCATGCTAACATCGAAAAGACTCGGAGGCAAACCGCTCTTCGTCAACCTTCTCCGGCGGAAACCGCTCCTCTCCGCTCGGCGGCCTCTACGGGGATGCACAAGAAAACAGGCCCTTCGACATGATAGATTGTTTCATACATTGAGAGAGTCGCTTTAACCTTCCAGATACGGTGCGAAGCGGCTCTGATTGGGCGACGCGCGACTGTGGGGAAGAAGAATGACAAAGAAATACTCGAAGACAAAGGATCTCAATCCGTTACTCGATAAGATTGGCCTATACGCGCAACTCAAGGCCGAATATGGCGCTGATGGTGTCGGCGAGGTCCTCTCAGATATCCGAAAGGCGCTGCTCTCCTCGTTGGCTGAACTCAAACGTCTTCCGGTCGACAAAGCGCTTGCGGCCAATGAGCCGAACGGGCTAGAAGAAATCAGGGCCTTGCGTCCCAAGGGCCAACGGCGTCTGTGGGGGCGTCTCGATACAGAGGTCTATCGCGACCGGCTCGAGGGGGCGCTGCTTGGGAGGATGGCCGGAAACATTCTCGGCGCGCCGGTCGAGTTCTGGAGGATATCCAAGATGGAAGCGCTTGCCAAGGAGAACGGCGACGATTTCCCGCCGATAGATTACTGGAGCTACGTTCCCGAACCCAAGCAAACACGCTATCGGATGAACCGCCGCGAGGAGTACACCAGAAGCGGACTCGCGGGCGTCCCGGTGGATGACGATATCGCCTACACCCTCCTCGGACTGCTTATCCTCGAAGACCATGGCGCTGGATTCACGACCGAGGATGTAGGCGAGGCGTGGTTGAAATACGTACCGTATGCCTATACAGCCGAGGAGGTCGCCCTGGAGAACCTTCGCAAAGGAATCCCCGCCAGCCGCGCAGGCAATACGAACAACCCTTACTGCGAGTGGATCGGCGCGGACATACGTGCGGACCCTTGGGGATACCTGGCACCCGGTTGGCCGGAACGGGCGGCTGAGATGGCGTATAGGGACGCGTACATCAGCCATCGGCGACAAGGAATCTACGGCTCGATGTTCTTCGCGGCGGCCATAGCGGGCGCCTTTGAGGTAGACGATCCCGTTGATGCGCTCCGGGTCGGCCTATCCGAGATACCTCGCCATTGCGCCCTGGCCAAGGCGCTTCGATGGGCTTTGCGGGTCGCGCCCGAGATCAAAGATTACAGACAGGCGCGCGCGGCCGTGCGCGCGAAATTCAAGGGAATGAGCCCCGTCCATACCATCAACAACGCCTGCCTCAGCGTGTGGGGCATCACAATTGGCCGAACCGATTTCACCCGTGTTATCGGAGAAACGGTCGCCATGGGAATGGACAACGACTGTACCGCGGCAACGGTCGGCAGCATCGTAGGGGCCGTGGTTGGGAAGAAAGGCATTCCGGCACACTGGCACACCAACTTCAACAACAGCATCCATTCCTACCTCAACGGCAAGAAACGATTCTCCATCACCGGCGTCCTTCGGCGATTCGAGAAGCAAGCCCGGAGAATCCACAACGAATTGGCGGACCCAAACCATGGCTGATCGCCTCGTCCGGGCATTCGCGCAAGCCAGGGCGCAATCGACGCCGGGCCATTGTGGAACCGCCTCCGGCGGCACACCCTAAAGTTCAATACTCGAACGCGATTCGCTCCCACGGCGACGATGCTTCCCAGGCCAGGCAGTACGCCACTCTGGCACAGCCCTCATCGTCGGTCCATTGTCATCAGCCGCAATGTTATCGTCGGTTCATTTGCAAGCAATGTCCCCACTATGCTAAATTGTGCCCTCAGTTGGCGGGGTCCCCCGCCAACACGTAACGCCTTCGGGGGCGTAGTTCAGTTGGTTAGAACGCATGCCTGTCACGCATGAGGTCGC
>CAYNZS010000204.1:0-7705 GCA_964401695.1 uncultured Nitrospirales bacterium | reverse complement strand
ATAATTTCCTGCGAGTTGTCATCACCATGAAGCATTACGCGGGTCTCTTGACCTAAGGTACAGATCGGCGGGTTGCCGAAGTCTATTGGGGTTTGGGATAGTGGCCGTGGGCAGACGAAAGGAGGATCTGGAAGGACGGCTCGCCGCAATCGAGACAGCGCTGGCGCGGCCGGCGTTTGGCTTTGCCGGGGAGCCTCAATGAGCCTTGCCCGCGAATCGGCGCATTAGTAAGCAAACTGTGGACGGCACGGCGTTTGGGCGGTGTCGATGCCATGGGAACGGGGAAAGCGCTTAGAAGTTCTCTATGTCATCGTCATAGGTCAAGAGACCCGCGTAATGCTTCATCGTGGTGTCAACTCGCAGAACATAATCACTACGTATAACCATCCTAGCGTTGACCGTAACTCTGTGCCTATCTCGACATTCTTTCGAGGTCGGGAAGGATGTCGATTATCGCCACGGGGGGAAATCGAGAACCGTCACCTGTTCTTCGAGCGCCTTGCTTGTCAGAATCTTGGGCCAGATCTTCATGTAGAAGAATCGCCGCGATTCGATGGTGGGGCTACACATTTGAAGCAGCGAGTATGCCCCCGGCCCCGGTGCGCCCGCGCCAAGCCGCAGTGACAGCACGACCCTCGCGGTCCACCATGGTGTTCCCCGCCTGATTCTCGCAATAAATTTCGCCTGCCGCGGCAATTTTAATTCGGACCATTTAGGTTGTCCAGCGAGCGCATGAAGTGCCAGAGTGCCGCGAATTGTCTGCTCATGTCGCCATCGAGAATGTGCGGGATGCTGCTGCTCCCGTCTTCGTCGGCGAATCGGGGCATTTGGGTGCCCGGGAGAATTCGTTGTGGCGCAAGCGTAAACCGGTCGAAGTAACCTCGGCGCAGACGGTTGGGAATGTGTACGAAGTTAATCGTCTCCGTGTCGTTGCCCGCGAGGGGCCCCTGTGCGCCGACGCTGTGGCACGAATTGCACCGGAACAGATCCTCAGATAAAGCGAGTTCCCGTCCCACGGCTGCCAAGACCGTATCAACCGGCGACCTATGCACGTTTAGTGGAGAGTACCCATGCTGGGCGGCAAGCCCTCGGGCAATGCCCTCCGCATGAGCGGGAAAGGCGGGCATACGCGCCGCCATACCGGGACGTGGTTTGTAGTCCAGCCTTCCCGCCAGAAAATCGTTCATCCATGGTGCGCGAAGTTTCTCGCCCGCGAAATCCAGATTAGGGCGCCGTAGATGAATGGTCACGGTATCATCTTCAGGATCCCAAAAGTTGTCTTCAGACGGGTCCAGCTCTTCAGTCTCCACCTCATCCGGCACGAGGAGCGACCACCGGTCTCCCGCTCCGTCTCGGGCGTGGCACGCTAGACAATCGAGGGCCTCCATTTGACGCTCCGCATACTCCGATGGGTCAAAGCGAAAAAGCGAGTCCGACTTCGTGGCGATAAAGGATCGCAACGCATTTCGATTCTGCTCGGTAAGAGTGAATTCCGGGGCGCCGCCCCTTTGTCCGGCTGTTTCCGCCAGACAGCCCTCTTCCATCGTGCTATCGCGGAGTGCTGCGAGGGGTGGCGTGGTTAGCGTAGTAGAATGACCCTCAATGGAGTGGCAATTCAGACAACCCCGACTCTCAAGCAATTCGCGGCCCAAATTGGCGTCACCCGACTCCGCCAGGATCGCTGCGGACGTATCCACGCGAGCACCCGCTGAAGAAAGCAAATAGTGGGCAAGGGCCTGTGCTTCATCCTTGGACAGTCGAAAATCCGGCATAGGGTTATGGGCATAATCCCGGTGCGGTTCGAGGAGATATCCAACCAGGGAGCCGGCGCGCCACTTATCTCGGATTCCTTCGAGTGACATTCGTGATTGGCCTTCGTCGAGGCTATCCTCTGCCGACAATCGGTGACAAGTAAGACAACCGAGATCGTTGTACACGGCCTCACCCTTGTCGCGAAGCGCGTCCGATAGCGAAACCTTTTCCGAAGGTCTCGAAAGGGTCATAAGGTACTTAGCAATGTGTGCGGCATCTTCGCGATAATTCGTCTCGTCCGGCCCATGAAATACACGAGGCATAACGGAGTCGGACCTTTGGGATGTTGGATCAAGGACATGCTGAACAAGCCACGGTTCATTGTATTTCTCGCCCGCGCGGTCGAGCGCCGGCGCGTCGGCGCGCAGTTCAGGCATTCCGTGTTCCAACGTGTTGGGGTCGGCGGCGTGACAATGAAGACATCGATAGCGTGCCACGAGGGTTCGCGCGCTTCGGTTGCGGGTGCCTTCATCAAGTTCGGGAATAGAGTCCGGTCGCGCGAACGCGGTGGGCGGCACGGGTTCACGCCCCAGCCATCGAGACTCCCAAT
Source organism: uncultured Nitrospirales bacterium (assembly GCA_964401695.1). Classification (GTDB taxonomy): domain Bacteria; phylum Hydrogenedentota; class Hydrogenedentia; order Hydrogenedentales; genus JAPYPO01. The sequence goes on along the minus strand of CAYNZS010000204.1, from coordinate 5,343 downwards.
ATAAACGGAATTCTGACTCCCCACGCTGAGGCGATCGATAGGTCAGAACGACCGGATTCAGTCCTTGCCGTAACTCGATCTCAGTCCCATACAGAGCCGGCTTACCGTTTACGGTTAGCTCCGATTGGCCGTTGCCTTCCGCACTAAACCGATAGGACTCATTAAGATCCACCTTGATGGAGCCTGTCCACGTCGATGTGAACGGCCCCGGAGGCACAAAAGGGCAGGGGGAGTCTCCCTCGGTTACAAATAGGGATGCGAGTCTCGCCTCACGCGTATCCTGTGTGTCCGTTGATCGGGACTTGATCGTTTGCGCGAGTCCCTGCGTTGTGGTGCCCGGCGAGGAAGCCGGTGTTCGGCTACTGGATACCGCCTTCAGACCGGAGAGGTCTCGAACCGATCGGTGCCCTAGCTTGTGCACGGTGTGATGGACATTGTGGCGCACTTCCGCGCCGTCGGCGGCTTCGATATTGACCAGGATCTGCATCTGCATCACCTCCCGGATTCCAGGAATTTCCAGGTAGACCGTGCGCCGATCAGTGGACACGGCCGCCCATGTGGCCTGGAGTTTGTCGCGCCCCTCCTTGCCGTTCATTTTGTATTCGGGACTTCCGTACTCTTGCCGCCATTTGTAGTTCCAGTGACTGATGCCATAATTTCCAGGATCGGTGGCGGAATCCGGATCGAGCGGGTCGGTGAACGTGAGGGTCACACCGTCGGACGCGATGTGGAGTTCTTCCGGCATGTAAACGTTCTTGCCCGTATACCGAACGCGATAGAACGCGCCAGGGCGGGTCTTGTTACTCGACCAACCGAAAAGGCCGGCGATGTACAACTGGCCGTCGCGCTTGCGAAACTTGGCGCGGGTAACGCCCGTATCGAATTCGAGTGGAAATTTCACTACCCCGCCTTGGTGGACGCCGTCGATTTCCTCATGAAGCACGTGAAAAATCTGTCCCATGCCGTAGGACGCCGAAATGATACGGCCTCGAAGCGGTCCCCAGCGGTAATCGGGCACCCATGCGAAGGTACCCGGAGACCGGTCAATGGAAGGGTGAATCCAGCAAAGGGGTTCGTCAAAACCGTTAATCGTCTGCCCTTCATGATAGCCCCACATATAGCCATAGAATCCGCCGGGCTTAACCCAGTTAATCCGATTGGCGGGAGTCCAATGGCCCTCGTTATCGGCGATGAGAAACTCGCCCGCCGGGCCCAGCCCCAGGCCGTTCGGTGCGCGGAATCCGTTGGCGACAAACTCGCTCTTCGTTCCATCGCGTGAAACACGAATGAGGGTGCCATGATTGGGCGTGATGGAATCGGCACCGTGGCGCCCACCTTTGGTGTAGTAGAAGTTTCCATCGATCGCATACTTAAGATCGAGGGCGAATTCGTGGAAGTGTTCGGTTACCTGATGATCGTTGTTGAAATTCTCGTAAAAATCCGTTTCGCCGTCCCCGTTTAGATCGCGCAGGACTGTGATTTGATCGCGGCAGAGCACATAGATATCGCCGTCGACAATAGCGATGCCAAGGGGCTGGAACATTCCGCTGGCGATTCGCTGCCAGGTGAGTTTGTCGAGGGACTCGTTGATGCCCTCAACGATCCATACGTCGCCGCTCCAGGTGCAGATGGCGACACGGCTATCATCCTCGAAGAAATTGAAACCACCAAATCGCAGCCAGGAACGGTAGGGGTTGTCGGCCGGATGTTCAATAATATCGATGGCGTATGCGCCGTCGTCATTTCCGCGTTTGCCCTGTGTGACGAGTTTCTCGGTCCAGTGAGCCGGACCGCCCTTCGTAAACGAAGTCAGGTCGACTGCATTCTCCGATGACCGAACGACCTCGGCAAACGAGTCAAGTGCTTTCTTCCGAGGCACCCGACCTAGGCAAAGCGAAAGCCGGAGGGGATCGTCGCCCGCCGGGACCGTCAATCGCAAATCGGATACGCCGCCTTCTCCTTCAACGCTCACGAATCTCGAGCCCGCGCCCCCTTCGCGAACCGCCGCTACAAGTTCGGCGAGGGGCGCTCCGGCACTGCCCACGATGCGCGCATCATGGCTCCCACCGACGCTATTCGGAATGACCTTCCCGCGTTGTTCGGCCATGATCCACCGCCCCGCCAATCTTGTTTTTCGAGAGGAGTCCGGGAGATCGGGCACGTCATCCGGCTCGATCCGCTTGCTATAAAACCGCACTTCGGAAATCGCGCCTTGAAAGAAGCGCTGCGGTACGGGAAAGTCGTCTGCGGCCAATCCGATTCGGGCGATATGATCCTCAACATGGCCAGTGGGCTTGAGGCGACTCTTGCCGTTGAGCCGACCGTCAATGTAGAGACGGGCGTCGCCTAGGTCCGCGTCGTAGGTCATGAGGACATCGTGCCAGTCGCCGTCCGCTCCCACTTCTCGTCGCGATTCGACCTCGCCGACCCACCCCCTATCGAAGACGAGATGGTTGTCTCGAACGAACAAGGCCCAACTGTTTTTGGCCCACGAACCCGATTGTGCCGCGTAGGAGAAAATCGTGCCGCCCTTCTTGGTCTTGATACGGGCGTAAATGGAAAAATCGCCTTGCACGGATTCGTTGAAGTCATCGATTTCCAGACTCGTTCTGCCGCGGAAAGCGACCCGGCCTTGGGATGCGGCCGCGCTGCCGCGCTCGGGAATGACAAATCGAGCGGTTCTTAGACCACCCACATCTTCCAGTGCGATCATCGTGCCTTCTTCCCGAGCCACCTGCAACGTGAGCGGTTGGCTACGCGGACCAAGGTTGAGCGTGCGGGTCATCATGCGGCTCGAAGAGGGGCCTTCCGCACTTGGCATTTCGAGGATTTCCGTTCCGCCTACAGAATACGACAGCACCACCTTGTCGCCATGGATGTAGTGCCCGTTCCAATGCCCCCACTCCCGCGCAAGCGGGCCGTAACGAAGACCGTCGCGCCCCAAGACCCGTTCGTCCGCGAAGCTGCCGTCCGACGGACGCCCCCAACCCGGTGCCACGGGGTTGGTGAAAAGAAGGTCGCCCACGATGGACGGATGAATCTCGTGCTGGCCGTTCAGGGCGATGCTGCGCCAATCGTTAAATCCGTAGCCGCTCCAGCCTCCGGCCCAGCGAAGGGTATCGGTGTCAAACACCATGAATTCCCTGCCGCTCGAAATACCGCCAAGACCCTCGTCGAGACGGACGGCAATACCCTTGTAAGCGATATTATTGTCCGATACCTGAAGGGAGAAGTTCTTTGACGGTCCAAAATCGATGTCGGCCCACTTCTTTCCCGTGAGGCGGGGCGGAATGGGCAGACGTGTGGCGATCTGGCTGGGCGAAAGAGTCTGCACCCACACATTCGCGAAACGTACCGGGGCACTATCGGCCTGAAGGCGCACAGGACCGCTACGCGGACCGTCAACACCGTCTTCCGGGAATCCCCAAGCGGTAGGCCCGCCGAGTTCGACGTTGTCGTGGATCATCGTGCCGTTGAGGAGCACCGTCATTCGCGCGTTGTCGGTCTTGTCGCCGAAGGCATAGCGAGCCGCTCGAAATAACACGTCCAAGCTTTGCCATTCCCCGGTCGCTTTGGAAGCATTTGTGCTCGGTGCGATGCGACCGTTGATGGCACCACAACTGTTCTGGTCGACTTTCGTCTCGGCCTGTGAATCAAGTATCTGAATCTCATGGCGACCATTCACGAAGACCCCGCTGTTACCCCTCCAGATCCGTTTCACGTCTCCCCCCGACGTGGGAATCATGAAGTCAAGACGAAGGTGCATATCGCCAAACTCTTCGCGGGATACGATATCGCCATACCCTGGCTTCGCTTCTACATACCCATCGGTCACTGGCCAGCGCGCTCCCTTAAACTCGGGTAATCCGGCCCCGCTGTGAGCCCGCCCATCAAGGCCAAAAATCTGAGGTTCCTTCGCGCCGAACGACGTATCCCAGGCCGACAGATCGGTCCCGTCGAACAAATAGGTCACCGATTTCGCCGCGGAAGATTTCGGCGGTGCCGGATACGCGGGTATCGCGGCTATCGGTGTCGCTTCTCCCTGGGGATTCAGCACACCCTGAGGCGGTACGTCCATGCCCAGCGTCCAGAACACGGCATTGTGCAACAAGGCCTGGTTCCCCGGCAGCGCGATGTCTCGCGGATGTCCGGCCGCGAGGAAGAACTGTCGGCTACCCTCCACGTATTCGTTTACCCATGCGAAGGGTTGAGGAGGCGCAGTATCACTGAACCGGCCCATCACTAGCGCCTGCGCGGTATCCGACAGGGGGTTGCTAATATACAGTGTCGACTGGTTGGCTTCGTGGCGCGGGACTCCTCGGAGGACCGGGTGGTCCATCACGTGGGGCAACGCGAAAGTTTCTGTGCTCTCCCCGACATGCAACCAATAGTGTCCTCCGAAATAGCGCGGATTCCATCCGCGGTCATTGGTGAACGCGTGAGTCGTCGTACGGAGACCGATGGCGGGTTTTCCGGATTTGAAATAGGCGTCCAGCTTATCGAGCTGCTCCTGCGGAGGAATACGCATCCGGATATACATTACCAGCAGGTCCGCTTCGTCTAGCGCCTCAAGATTCGGGATCGTCTTGTCTGGGTTATCAGAGTTCTCGAGGACGCCTACCATGCTCTCGATGAAGGTGACCTTGAAGTTATACTTCTCCCGCAAATCGCGCGCAAGGGCCGCCATGGACCTCCGCGAGCCATATTCTGCGTCGCCGGCGACAATCACGATATGGGGTGCGGACTCAGCGGTGCGGACCTGCGCCAAGGCAGTTTCACCCACCATGCCCAAGCCCCAAAAGCCCACCAAGACCATCGCGCCAGACCGAAGCTTGCGATGGATTCGTTCAAAAGACATGGATGACATTTGAGGGACGCAAAATTGTAGCCTCGAAGTTTCATCATAGCATTGAGCATGATGATTGTCTGAGTAAAGCAGATTCCTTGAAGAAGTTCAACCGAGACTTTGGATTGCTATGAACCCAATAATCTCGATGGTGAAACGAGAGAGCTCTTTCTGTAGGAAGTGCGAATGGCCTCTGTTCAATTTGGGTTGCGAAACGATTCGTTTCGTAATTGATGATGCGACGAGTTTAGGCGGCCTCGCGATAGTAGGACTTGATGAGTCCGCCGAGCTCAGACTTGCAGCGGACAACACCTTCCGATTTCGGAATAAAGTGTTCGTCCGGGACTGTGTTGTCCCGCCCGACACCGCGACGTGGCCTTTGCTCATGATAATGTTGGAGCCACACACGAAGAATTCGACCGAGTCGCCTGCCGAGAAACTCCACTGCTTACCCGCCCTTTTACCGGTCCGGCTACACGACTTGGGTAATCAGTCAA
>CAYNZS010000203.1:0-7709 GCA_964401695.1 uncultured Nitrospirales bacterium | reverse complement strand
ATGAAGATTGATTTTCACGCCACTTTGAACCAAACTCAACCCCTAAGGGACTAAGGTGCGGAATCGACGAGTTGTTCGCAGGCGATCTCGTAGACGGCTCCGTCTTCGAGTTGGGCCACGGAGGCAATTGCCGGATACGCCGCGAGGTTTGCCCCAGCGAGGTCAGCAACGAATTGGCCGGACTCTTCGGAGCGTTCGAAGACATCGTGTCCGCGCGCGGGTATGACTAGGAGGATCTTTCCGTAGGCGGCGCAACGATTTCCGGCCGTTAGAAATCGTTTGAGCGTGTTGTAGTCGAGCGCCTTGCCGGGGGTCCTCAGTTTGGAGAAGAAGGCGACGTGCGTCGTGCCGAGGTAGAGTGGATAGTCTATGCCTCTTTCCACGACGAGCAACGCGTTTTCGCCGCGGTTCTCATTCAGCCAGTCAAGTGTTTCGGAGCGGACCCGTTTCGTGTTGAAGTCATGGATTGGGACAAGTTTGGACAACCCCCGCGTCAGGCTGTACGCGCTCGCTTCGGAGTGTATCGCCGCGGCCAAGACAAGGAACGCGACTGGCGCGAGCACACTCCGGCGATCCGTCAAGAACCGTAGGGCGCTCGCCACCAGTAGCGCAAACAACACGATTGACGCGGGCAGAATCAGACGCGCATCGATGGGGTCGATTCGCACACGCGCCTGGGCGTAGACGAGGAAAACGGTGTAGGCCGCGGGCCATAGGAGCAACAGGCCGCGATTTCCACGAAGGTCCGCGCGCTTGACCGACTCTGCGACACCTCCTCGCAGCGCACGAAATCCCGCTACGCCGACGAGCGTAGCGATCAAAATGAGATAAGTTGCGCGCGCGAGAAAATGTTCCGGCAGCGCCATGGCCATTAGCGCTTGGGGCAGGCGGCCAAGGCCCTCGAATATCTCGGCGCCTCCCGACCCCCAAGGCGTGCCTCCGAGACGGCCCGAGTAATAGAGATTTCGCCCGAACACGGGTCCGGCTAACAAGGAAAATCCCAGGGTAAAACCCGTGGCTCGCGCAAGCGTCACCTCCTTCGATTTTGAGTCTAGACAGAATAGCAGCCCGACCGCGGCCAAAGGCGTCAACGCGTAACGCGCCGTCACCGCAAGCCCTGCCACGAGCCCCGAAGCCAGCCCCGCGGTTAGGAACGCTCGCCTTCCGCCTTCGTTCCGATCTCTCGCCCAGCACATAACCCAAAGCGACGCGAGCGCGAGCGCGATCCCTGTCGTTTCACTCCAGGCTGCTCGTGATGCCAGCAGTAGTGGCGGCGTGTGCAGCAAGAGCGCGGTGGACACCAAGGCCGTCCACGGGTCGTAAAGCCGGGCAACCAGGAAGTAGGCCATCAGGAGCACAGCGAACAAGAAGGCCGTCGAGAGAAGGAGCGCACGGAGCGGTTCGGTTCCTCCAAATAGGGAGGTGCCCGCGATGAGCGCGGGGTAGAGCGGCGCCCATTGCGTCATGGGCTGGGGGAGCTTGCTGTCCGTTTCGGCCAGGCCGTGCAACTCGGCCATGGAATTCACGAGGCCATTACCCTTAAGCAGATTCCGCGCGCTATCGATGTAGAAGACGGAATCCGGCGTGAACACGGCGTCCAGCTTCAGCGTGTTTTGGGAGAGCAGCGCGACAAACGCCATAGCGCCGAACCAAAAGAGAAGCGCGACCGCGACGGTTGGGAGTCTTCCATTGTCCGCTTCACGACTTCCGGTCTGAACGCCAGTCATGCCGCGCGCTTCACGAACGTGCTCGCCACTGGGGATTCCTCAGGCTCCGATTGGGGGTCCTTGGCTAGACGCTATCGACTCCCATCCTACCCGCTAGGCGCAATCGGAACAACTAACGAGGCTTCGTACGTCGCGCAATCTCGATTCGGCATTTTGCAGCAGTTTCGGAGTGAACGGGCTCTCAAAGTTTCTGAAAACGAACGCTTGAAAGCAAGGCAAAGCGCACGTTTTCTGTCATCTTGAACGAAGTGAAGGATCTCGATACGCCGGAGGCTCAATGAAATGGAGAGATACTTTGCTTCGCTCAGCATGACGGGTAAGTTGGAAACAGCATGAATCAATACACCGGTAACTCCGCGAAAGTGCCAAACCTAACCCCCCTCCCTAAACCAGGGTGGGGGATTGAGCGCTGGATTTGGCTCGGGTGTCAGGGCGAAAGGGTGGGGCCTGAAGGATCGATTGTTGCGTTCTTGGTGGAAGAGATTTCCGAGCTGTGTATGGCGAAGGGCGCGAGCGGAATTGGTTTTTTCTTCGGTGCGCGCGGCTATGATTTGCGGTGCTATGGCTCAAAATGCTACTGTTTAGCGTTCCCATGAGCGCTTGTTTTCTTCCTCGATGGGCGGGATTGGACGTTGTAGACCGCAGTTGAAATGAATTTGCTGGGTGTTGCCTTGAGAACTCCTATCATCGTCGGTAATTGGAAGATGAATTTGTTGCGTGATGACGCGGTGGCGTTGGCGCGTGGGGTTGGGTCGGCGCTGGACGGGGCTACGGGTGTGGATGTGGTGGTGTGTCCGGTGTTTACTGTTCTTGGTTCTGTCGCGGATGCGTTGGCGGGCGAGCCTGTCGAAGTGGGTGGCCAGAATTGTTATGTGAAGGAATCGGGCGCGTTTACTGGCGAGGTTTCTCCTCAGATGCTGCTGGATGCGGGTTGCGCCTGGACGATTGTCGGGCATAGTGAGCGTCGTCAGATTTTTGATGAGTCGGATGCGTTGCTTAATAAGAAGCTGCATTACGCGTTGGCGTCTGGGTTGAAGGTGATGTTCTGTGTCGGAGAGACTCTGGAGGAACGGGAGTCGGGCGCGATGAATGATGTGTTGCGCCGTCAGGTTGTGGATGGCCTGAAGGGATTGAAGAGCGAGGACTTCGTCCGGGTTGTGGTGGCGTATGAGCCGGTCTGGGCGATTGGAACGGGCGTTACGGCGAGCCCGGAGCAGGCGGAGGAGGCGCACGCTTTTGTGCGTGGGCTTGTGGCGGATGAATTTGGTGGAACCGTAGCGGCGGCTTTGCGTATTCAGTATGGCGGTAGCGTGAAGCCGGGCAATGCGGCTGAATTGCTGGCTAAAGATAATGTGGACGGCGCGCTGGTAGGTGGCGCTTCGCTTCAAGCGGATGATTTCGCGGCTATTGTAAACGCCGCTCGTTAGAGTGGAACCGCATCGACGGTGGATGGCGCGTCGCGCCCGCCGTGAATACTAGGAGCTTTAAGAGTCACATGCTAGACGTCATTCTTAGTTGGGACACGTTTTGGTACATTCTGATCATATTGTATGTGCCGGCTTGCATCGGGCTTATAACGATTGTGCTCTTGCAGAAGGGCAAAGGCACTGGGTTTGCTGGCGCGTTCGGCATGGGAGCCGGTGGCGCGGACACGGTGTTCGGTCCAAAGTCGAGTCAGAGTCTTCCGGTCAAGTTGACTTATATTGCCGCCGCGACGTTCATGGTTATTGCGCTGATCATGTCTATCGTGGCCGGGAAAGTGGGCAAAGGACAGGTGCCCGAGCTTATGGAGGTGAGTGAGGCGGATTTGGCCACGTCGACCGGTCTGGCCGATCTGGGCATGGGAAGGCTAAGCACTGTTGCCGGCATCGACACTTCGGATGGCGATGACGGAGCGGATGAAGAGGCAGCCCCGGCGGAATCGGATGCGGAAGTTTCGGAAGATGCGGATTTGGATGAGTTGTCGACAGGGGCTGCGGCTGACTCTGCGGAGGAGGGCGAAGGCGCTGAATCGCCGGACGCTCCGTAGCTCATTTTGCGTGGTATTCCAAGGCCCATAGCGCTTCTGCCGCTTTGGGCCTTTTTCGATCAGGTCCGGTGAATCGAGGGAGGGCGTGTGGACAGAATAATCGTTCGGGGTGGGTATCCGCTCCAGGGAAGCGTTCAGGTCCGGGGCGCGAAGAATTCGACGTTGCCTCTGATGGCGGCGACCCTCTTGGCGGAAAACGAGTGTGTCCTTCACAATGTGCCCTGTCTTCATGACGTTTTCGCTATGGACAAAATTGTCAGCGAGATGGGGATGGCGGTTGATTTTACTGGGCGCTCGATGACGCTTGACCCGAAGAATGTTGCATCTCAGGAAGCGCCTTACGAGTTGGTCCGAAAGATGCGGGCATCGTTCTTTGTGCTGGGTCCGCTTTTGGGTCATTTTGGACAGGCCCGGGTTTCGTTGCCCGGCGGCTGTGCCATCGGAACGCGTCCTGTTGATATCCATCTTAAGGGCCTGGAAGCGTTGGGCGCGAAAATACGCATAGAGGATGGGTATGTGGTGGCGGAGGGGCGTCCCGTCGGCGCGGATATTTCGATGGATTTCCCGAGTGTCGGCGCGACGGAGAATTTGATGATGGCGGCTTCGCGGGCGAAGGGAGTCACGCGGCTGACGAATGTGGCGCGTGAACCTGAGATCGCGGATTTAGCTTCGTTTTTGAATAGCCTTGGCGCGCAAATCTCGGGGGCGGGGACGGATCGGATTACGGTTCTCGGGGTGGATGAACTCGGGGGCGCTGAGCATACGGTCATCCCGGATCGGATCGAGGCTGGCACGTTCTTGATTGCGGGCATCGCGACGGGAGGCGACGTGACGGTGTTGAATGCGACGGCTGAACACTTGCCGAATTTTGTGGATAAGTTGCGGGAGATGGGGGCGGAGGTCGAGGTGCACGGTTCGAAGATTCGCGCGGCGGCGACGAATGGGCTCAAGGGTGTCGATGTGTCTACGCAGCCTTACCCAGGTTTTCCGACGGACTTGCAGGCGCAGACGATGGCCTTGGCGTGCGTCGCTGAGGGCACGACGATTATTAAGGAGAATGTGTTCGAGAACCGGTTTATGCAGGTTGCCGAGCTTTCGCGCATGGGCGCGGATATCGAAGTGGATGGGAACGCGGCTGTTGTGCGGGGCGTGGCGAAGCTGAGTGGCGCGCCGGTGATGGCCTCTGATTTGCGGGCGAGCGCGGCGCTGATTATCGCGGGGCTAACTGCCGAGAATGGCGAAACGGCTATCTCGTGCGTCTACCATATCGACCGGGGCTATGAGCGTATCGAGGAGCGGTTGGCGAGCCTTGGCGCGGATATTCGCCGCGATCCCTGATCTGGTATTTCCACGAAGGACGCGAAGTGCACGAAGATTTCCTCTTTATCCCATGTTCCAGCGTTGGGAACGGGGGGTAGTTGAGAGATCGGAAGGTATGTATCGGAAGACTGTAGATAGCGATGCCGACTTCGACGCGGTTGTCCGGCGCTTGTGTGGCGGCGCGGGCCAGGGCATGGATAATGTTTTGGCGGACAAGATGGATGCGGCGCGAGCTATTGTCGATGCGGTCCGCGAACGAGGCGACGGCGCGTTGGCCGAATATACCGAACGCTTCGACGGGGTATCGCTTTCTCCCGGCGAATTCGAGTTGGGTCCGGATGCGTTGGAAGAAGCGGCCGCGGGTATCGACCGGGAGTTGCTGGCGGCGCTCGAGAGGGCTCACGGCAATATTCGCCTTTTTCATTCGAAGCACTTGCGCGAATCGTGGGAGGAGGTGTCGGATGACGGGAGCCTAGTCGGGCAACGGATTACGCCTATCGAGAGCGTCGGCGTTTATGTGCCGGGTGGAAAAGCGTTTTACCCCTCTTCGGTGCTGATGAACATTGTGCCGGCGCGCGTGGCGGGCGTTCGCGAGATTGTTATGGTATCGCCGCCGTCGCACGAGGGCAGTATCCATCCCGCGGTATTGGCGGCAGCGAAGCTGGCCGGGGCCGACCGTGTGTTTCGTGTGGGCGGCGCTCAGGCCGTGGCCGCGCTGGCGTATGGCACGGAGTCGGTGCCGAAGGTGCTCAAGATTACGGGGCCGGGCAACGCGTATGTGACCGCCGCGAAAGCGCTGGTGCGTTCGGTTTGCGACATCGATACGGAGGCCGGTCCGTCGGAAGTAACGGTGATCGCGGACGGTGGCGCGAATCCGCGTTTCGCTGCGTTCGAGATGTTTGCGCAGGCCGAGCATGACGAAGAAGCCAGTTCCTTTTTGCTCACGACCTCTGAAGCGTTGGCGGAGGAGGTGGCTAAGATTCTGAGAGAGGAAAGCGCGACGCTGTCCCGTTCTGAAATTATTCGAGCTTCGCTGGAGAGTCGCGGCGCTATTGTTGTCGTTCGCGATTTGGATGAAGCGGTGGGCCTTACGAATCTGATCGCGCCAGAACATCTTGCGATCTACACGGAGGCGCCCGGCCAGGTTCTCGAGAGCATCGAAAACGCGGGGGCGATCATGGTTGGCGAGATGACGACGGTTGCGCACGGCGATTATTTCGCGGGTCCGAATCACATTCTGCCGACGGGACGCCAGGCCCGGTTTTCTTCACCGCTCTCGACGGAGGATTTCCGGAAGGTATCGAGCGTTATCTCGTTTTCCGCGGCGCGCGCGGCTCAGGCTGGCGAAGATGTGGTGAAGCTGGCTACGGCGGAAGGGCTCAGCGCCCACGCGAAGGCGGCGCACTTGCGGCAATGGAAGGGCTTGGCCCGATGAAATATGCGCGCGTTATGCTTGGCGACGTCGAGGGGTACGTTCCCGGCGAACAACCGAAGGCGGCCGATGTCGTCAAACTGAACACGAATGAGAATCCCTATGCGCCGTCCCCGACTGTGCTTGAGGCGCTGTTCGCGTTTGGGCCGGATGCGTTGCGCGTGTACCCGGACCCAGTGGCCTTGAAGCTTCGGGCGGCGTGCGCGAAGCTGTACGGCTACCCCGGCGAGGAGTGGGTCGTCGCGGGGAATGGGATGGACGAAATTCTGGCGCTGGCGCTGCGGACCTTTGTCGATCCAGGGGACGCAGTGCTAACGCCCTATCCCACGTATAGCCTGTATGAAGTGCTCGCGAAGTTGCACGGAGCTGTATATGTGGAGGACGACTTGGACGAGTCGAATCAGCTTTCCGACTCCTTCTTCGAGCGGGAGGCGCGCCTGTGTTTACTGCCGAGACCGAACGCGCCAACGGGGGTGGCTTCGCCCACGGAAGAAGTCGAGCGCCTGTGCGCGGAATTCGACGGGATCGTGCTGATCGACGAGGCCTACGTGGACTTCGCCGAAGATTCGTGTGTGGATTTCCCGAAGCGGTTCGACAACGTTATCGTGGCGCGCACTTTTTCGAAATCCTATAGCTTGGCCGGGATCCGGCTCGGCGCGGCGGTCGCAAATCCGGACCTGATTGCGGAGTTCCTGAAGACTAAGGACTCGTATAACCTGAATGCGTTTACGCAGGCAGCCGGTATTGCCGCGCTTGAGGATCGCGATCATTTTGACGCGACGGTCCGGAAGGTCAAGGCTACTCGGGCTCGGCTGACCGGCGAGCTGCGCGGATTGGGTTTCGCGGTTCGGGATTCGCAGGCGAACTTCGTTTTGGCTCGGTGGCAAGGGCGGCCAGGCGCGGAAGGGATTTTCGAAGCGCTTCGCGGCCGTAACATCCTAGTCCGTTATTTCAAGGCGCGGGGGCTCGATGATTGTTTGCGGATATCGGTGGGCACCGATGGCGAGACGGACGCGTTGCTCGACGCGTTGCGCGAGATCGTTCTGTAGGACTCGTTTCGCTGGAAATTGGGATGAAGAACATGAGTCAATATACTGGCACGTTCGCGCGTCTAATTGAAACGAATCGAGCGATCAATCCCCCTCACTAGAGCGCTTCACGATTGAGATGTCGTATATCCGCACGAAAAAAAATACCCCTC
>CAYNZS010000202.1:0-7743 GCA_964401695.1 uncultured Nitrospirales bacterium | reverse complement strand
ATATCGCGAAACACTCCTCGTCTCCTCCCGCAGTACTTCGAGACCCTATGCCTCGGTACCACGAAAGTCTATCAAGGGTGCTTCACTTCTCGACCGCCCCCACCACCGCTTCACTTCTCAACCGCCGTTTACACAAAACGGACACAATTTATCAAGTAGGCAAAAAGATAGCCAATGGCTTAGTAAGATAAGCCATTGGCATATAATGATTTATATGGTACCGGGGGACGGATTTGAACCGTCGACTTCTTGGACCACAACCAAGCGCTCTAACCAACTGAGCTACCCCGGCGGGGGCACCTGTAATCGGGTTTGTACGCACGAACACGCACAGGTGTTTGGGTCGTCGAGTATAGGCGAGGGGCGCGGTGGGAGTCAAGAACTCCGCAGTTCGCGGGTGTGTATTGGGAGGGGGCTTCGCGCGTTTGCCGTTCACGGCGGAAGACAAGCAAGGCGCGAAGAAATCCGCCGGTCGCCCGTGTTCATTCGGTCGATGAATCCCTTCCGTTCAGACCTGCCTGCGGAGGGTAAACACGAAGCACTGTGACAGGTTGAGCGGGATGATGGGTTTTACGAAGGTGTCGAGGATTCCCCGCCATGACTTTTCTTGCTCCGTGATTACGCCATTCTCCCGCCGAAAATGCCACGCGATGTGGTGGTAGCCGTTGTAGCCTTCGACGCCGGTCACGTCGAGCGACGCTTCGCCGAACAATCGTTTCCAACTCTGTATGGTTCGGAATTGCGTGACGCCTTCTTGCCCCTGCTCGTCCTCTTCGCCGTAGGCCATCATGCGCCATATACTGCCCGCGTAGTATTGGTTCGGGACGATGACCAGCGCCTTTCCCGTCGGCTTCAACACGCGGGCCATTTCGCTCAGGGCATCGGCGGGCTTGTCGAAGTGCTCCAAGCTGCCTAAGTTTACGCAGTAGTCGAAGCGGCCTTCGGCGTAGGGCAATTCGCATGCGTAACCCTCTTTTAATTCGGTGCGGCTGAGGCGCGGTTCGGCGAGCGCGAGGCCCTTTGGCGAGAAATCCAGTCCGTGTGTCGCCAGGCGGGGGCTTAGCGCTTCGGCCTGTTCGAGGAAGAAGCCTTGGCCGCACGCGATATCCAGAAGGCAAAGCCCTTCCCCATCGCGGGGCACGTTCAGCAGCTCGAAGAAAGGAGCGTAATCTTCCAGCGGGAAACGCAACTCGCTTTCTTCATGCAGCCGATCATAGACTTCGCGCCTGCGCGCTTCCTCGGACATAGGCTCGTGCCTCTCCCCATTCGTCATGGTTGTTCGGCCGCGGTACGCCGGGACATGCCTGCTCGGTTCCCGGTATAATGGCCGCGTTCATGAACGAAGCCTAATGAAAGGCGGCACCGATCTTCAATGTCTGGCGAGCCCCTCGAAATACTCGACGCCACGTTGCGCGACGGCTCCTACGTCATCGACTTCCAATTCACCGCCGAAGACACCTCGCTCATCGCGTCCACACTGGAATCCGCGGGGGTTGGCCTCATCGAGGTGGGCCACGGGCTGGGCCTTGGCGCGGCGCGCGAGGGGAAGGGCGAGCAGCCGGCATCGGATGAGGAGTACCTGACGGCGGCCGCCAACGCGCTCAAAAGCGCCCGCTTCGGAGCCTTCTTTATTCCGGGCATTGGCACGGAAGACGACTTGCGGCTCGCGGCTGATTGCGGCGTTCACTTCGTTCGCATCGGATGCAACGTGAATGCCCTCGATGAGGCCGCGCCGCTCATCGAAGCCGCCAAGAAACTTGGGTTTACCGTCTTCTCGAATCTCATGAAGTCCTACGCCGTGCCCGCCGAAGAATTTGGGGCGTGCGGAAAGCGCGCCGAGGACTGCGGGACCGACGTTCTCTGCCTGGTCGACTCCGCGGGAGGAATGCTCCCCGAGGATGTCGCCGAATACTTGTGCGCGGCGCGCGCCGCCTGCGGACTTCGGCTCGATTTCCATGGCCACAACAACCTGTCCATGGCGGTGGCCAACACCGTCGCGGCGTACGACGCGGGAGCGACTATCCTCGACACATCACTACAAGGCATGGGCCGATCCGAGGGGAACGCGGCTACCGAAGCTACGGTGGCCATTCTGCAAAAGCGCGGCCTTCTCGAACACATCGATGTGAACGCGCTGCTCGATGCGTCGGGCGCGTTCGTCCGGCCCTTGCTGCGCAACAAGGGCTTCTCGAGCCTCGGCATCACTTCGGGCCGCGCGAAATTCCATTCCTCTTTTCTTGGAAGGGTCATGGAGGCGGCAAAGGCTGCCGCGGTCGATCCCAGGGATCTCATCTTGCGCTTGTGCGAGTTCGATCAAATCGAAGCGCCGGGCGAACTCGTCAACCGAGTTGCGGCGGAAGTCGCCGAGACGGATCCAAAACCGCCGGTACGCTTCTCCATTCCCCCGAATCGCGATGGAGGCCGGGCCCCGCTCCTCGAACAAGTTCGCCGGCGAGCGGCGGAATTGAAGGAGAAGGGGCATAAGCTCAACATACCATCCGTTCTCAACGTGGTCGTGGCGGCTTTCGAGCCCACGCACGTGTCCCCGTTTGTCGAGATGGCCTTCGGCTGTGCCCTTTCCAATGTCATGCTCGAGGACGGTGAATCACTTGCCGATATCTTTCGCGCAGTCGATGGCGTTGTCGATTACATTCTTCTCGACCATCCCGGCGCTGCCGGACCCGCCGGAGGAATCGGCCAGGCAACCCTCGCGAAGACAAGCCTTCTGACGTACTCCGATTCGGAAATGTGGGCGCGCGCCGTTGTGAACCATGTCGTGCAACTGCTCGAAGGCAGTCTTAGCGAAAAGAAAGTTTCCCTTGTGGGCGACGACGGCTTAGTCCGTGGCGTCGCGAATCAACTCATAGCCCGTGGCGTCGAGGTCTTTGTCAGTTCGATTCGTGGCATGGAACAAACGGACGGCTCTATCCCTGGCGCGAACCATCGGACCGGGTCGCTCGAGGAAACCGCGGCTATCGTGGACGCACTTGTGGCCCTTGCTCCAAGAGCCGCCGCCGTGAGTCCCGAGGCCGCCACGCGAATGCGCCCAGGCGCGCTCCTATACGACGGAGGCATAGGATCGCTCTCCCCCGAGGCGATGGCCGTAGCCCTGCGCAATGGCGCGCGTGTCGTGCGCGTCGATCTGCGGCCCGCCCTCGCCGCGACCGCGCTCGAGCTCATCCACGTCCGACGCATCGTCGAGGAGAACATGGGCCGCGAAATATGGGGCGGCGTCCCCGTCGTAGCCGGCGGCCTCATCGGCGACGAAGGCGACATCGTGGTCGACAACATCTCTCGGCCCACCCGGGTGATCGGCATCGCCGACGGCCGGGGAGGCATCCAAGACACGAGCGCTAACGCCGAAGCCGTCGGCAAAGTGCGGCACGTCATCGCCTCGCGAAAGTTGATCGAGTCCGCCGAATAGTCTTTCGATAGGCTCTCAAGCCCCCATTCTTTGAGCCATCTGCAATGAGAGAATCTCCCTGTTTTTGTTTCCGGCTAGGCCGGGCTGATGGTGTGTGGTATGGTGATTGTAACCCGTCCGGAGGATAGGGCAGCGCTGGGGACCTGAGAATACAGTCTGTCCCGAATGCGCTCGATGCACTGTGGAAAGAACACGTGAGACGCAACCAGCAGGCTCACGCCCGAGGCAGCGTAGTTCGCCGCACATGCGCAGATGTTGTCCTGGATGATGATGGACCTGTCGAGCAGGTCCACAGGCAGGTACACTACTAGCGAATCGCCATCGAGAAAAGCACAAGGTTCGGCCATTTCAGACAGGGCCCGCACGCCCACTGATGTTTTTCCAACAGACGGCGCTCCTGTGACGATGGCGATTCTCATGATTGCTCCTCAAACGGCAATTGTCTGCTAACGTCTGAATATGTGGTTTTCCAGATATACCCGCTTTCGGTCCTTGCTTTCAGATAACACGCCGCCGCCAGATCTTCATAATTAATTTAATTTCAACGGTTTAGCGCAAGTATTGCCGAAGGTCGACGTCTCATATGGTTTCCGCATAACACGCAACACATCTTTCCTTATGGGCAGTCCATGGGGCTTTTCACGCCCACACCACCTCGGTTCAAGACATGCGTGTGAACCATGGTAGTCTTCACATTTTGTGCCCGATGGCCTGCGCTACCCATTGCCCCGGGCCCGAGGATGCGGACCCCAGGCCGTGAGTTAACTTGTTAGGGCAGTGTAATAGCACTGAGCCGTCGCTAGCAAGCCCACCACTTTCCCATGGCCTCGGCTAGCCCGGCAGACAGGAACGGGGGCAGCCCTGTGGAACGTGACTCTCGGCGCTCTCGCTATCTCCTCGTCAGGGACTTGGGTCTCGCCGGCCACGACGAGCAGCGCCCTCACAGAAAGTTGTCGGCGGACGGAGTGCTGAGTCAGGATCGATATCCGTTGCTGAAGCTGCTTCGAATAGGCGCGTTTATCTGGGTTGCTAGCTCTGGGCGAGTTTGCCGTCGCGCAGCCACCAAGTCACATCGGTGCGTGCGGCGCCCTCCGGGCTGTGGGTTACCATCAGCACTGCGCCGCCCGCGGCCGCGAACTCTGAGAAGCATTGAAGCGCGAGTTCGGCGTTATCCGGATCGAGATTGCCCATGGGTTCGTCGGCCAGAATAACCTTGGGACGATTGTAGAGAGCGCGCGCCAGCGCGGTGCGCTGCATTTCGCCTACGCTGAGACGCCCCGGAACGTGGCCGGCCCGATGGGCAATATCGAGGCGCTGCATCAGTTCGTCCGCCCGCGATTCAGCCCCGTGTTCGGAGCGCGCGTGAGCAACCGTAGCCGCCACGATGTTTTCGCGCACGGTCAGGTAAGGAAGAAGGTGAAAACGCTGGAACACAAACCCGATGCTCTTGGCGCGTTCTCCGGCTTGTTGGTCGCCGGCCATGGCGGTAAGATTCTGTCCGTCGAGGAGCACCTGCCCGACGTCCGGACGCAGCAGGCTGCCCGCAATCAGCAGCAGCGTGCTCTTGCCACTGCCGCTTGGGCCGGAAATGGACACAAAAGTACCGGCCTCAACTTGCAAATCGACATCGCACAGCACCGTTAAAGGGCTACCATTCCCCCCTCTGTAAGCTTTGGAGATTTGACGCAACTCAAGCATTGTTCGCTATTCCTGGTTGAGGATGCCGGCGGGATCCTGCTTGGCAGCCCAGGCAGCCGGCAGAAGCGATGCCAAGACAGCGGTAATCATCGCCGCGGCACACGCGATCAGCACGTAGCCGATTGGCACCGAAGGGCCGGGTCCCGCAATCAGCCCGGCGCCCCATTCGCCCAGAATGGATCCCACAATGCCGCCGACAGCGCCTACCGCCAGTGCTTTGAGCAGGAACATCCCCACGATGCCTCGGGTCCGAACACCGAGGGCCCGCAATATCGCAATCTCCGGACGGCGATCCTGGGCGTTATTCAAGGTAAGCGCCCCCAGCAACAGAACGGTGCCCAAAGCGACCAGGCCCACCAAGACCCTCGCGAAATCCGCAATTTGAGCGCGCAGATCGGCACGGCTCTTTTCGATATCCTCGATCTCGGCCGTGGCCCCCGCGTTAATAACCCTGCGGGCCGTGCTGCGGGCCTGGGCACGGGCCGTGAAATTAATCGCCTGGATGCCCGGCACGATTCCACCAATCTCGCGCCCGACCATGCTAGGGTCGGCGTCGGCGCAAGCGCAGGTTAATGCCAGGATGGCGCTAACCTTGCCCGGATTTCCGAGAATCTCCTGAGCTGTCTTCAGATCGACGCGTATCGATATATCATCGTTTCCACCGGTTTCCGGCATGACATGCTTGACGGTAAAACTGCGGCCACGCAGCGTGAACGTGTTCCCCGCTTCGAGTTTAAGATCTTCGGCCAACGCGCTGCCCACGTGGACCCCGCCCGGGGCGACCGCCTCTTCAATCGGTTTCTGCCAGCGCGGGGCTTTGATGTAGACCTCGCCGCGAACGCCGACAAGGATGATCTTGCGCTCCTGTTCCGGCCAAACGATCCCCTGGCGCAGGATGGGGCGCAGATGGTTGAGGGATTCCAATTTAGCGGAGGCCAGCGCTTCGACCTGCTTCTCGGTAATGAAATGGGAGCTGCGATCCTCGGCGTAGAGTTCGCTCAGATGCTGGCCGGATGGCAGCAGCATGGTGTTGAAGCCCAGGTTCTTGGAGAACTTGCGCGCTTCTTCCCGCAGCTCGGCCATACGCTCAGTCGAACGTTCTTTCAACGCGCCCACCAGTTCCGCTGTCTGGGAGTCATGGGCCAATAGGAAAGCCTGGGCGCCCGTCAGGCAACCGACCGCGGCGGCTACGCCAACAATTCCGAGCAGGAAGGTGCCCCAACGGAAGCGCAACTCGCGTACAAATAGCGTCAGTGTGCCCATCATAAATACCGAGCTATCCCTAATCCTCTGACTTCAGTGACGCGGCGTCCTGCAATGGCTCTTCCCGAGGCGTCCCCGGCAGATTGGCTATGGCCTGTTCGACGCCGGTCTCCATATACAGGATTTCATCCCAGGGAAAAGGCGCCAGCAAATCGAACCCGGGGTTCAATTGTTTGACTTTGCACGAGCACGGACCCACCAGGAAACTGTTAATCTCCCAGAAGACGCGCTCGCTGATGTCCCCGCCCGTCAACAGCGCGAGCGCCCGTCCGCGTCCGAACATAGGCATGACCATCGGCCCGGATGGCAACTCCGAATCGGGGGCCAGGGCAATCAGAATCTGTCGAAGTATTTCATTCTTGGGGGCATCGAGATCCGCTTCATGAACGCTAAAGTGCTTTTTGAGCGGCACACCGGGGGCCGGCTGCCGAGAGTATGTCGAGTCCGACGGGTCCAGTTCATGGGGCAGTTTCAAATTGTCTTGCATCTCCGCCAATGCGTCGTCAAGCAACGTGCGGGTTTGCTTGTTAACTTCTTCATCTTGCCCCTTGAGGATGAGCCAGGCCGCGCTGTCACCGGTGGCCAGGGCGCGGCAAGTCTGGCGCATCAGTGGCGAGTACACCAGGCTTTTCAGTTCCGCAAGCCCTTCTTCGTTCAGCGCTCCTTGCCAAACAAGCGGCTGCTTTACCCGCATATCGGTTGGCAGGAAGAGCAGGCCGTATGGAAGGCTGTCGCTGTGCGGCGCCGCTTCCCACTGGTCCCTGGCGGCGCCTTCGGGCAGTTCTTCGCTGACGTCATATGTCTCGATGTCCAGGCTGCGCACACCCGTCGGTAAGAGCGACCCCAGGGCTTCTTTCTGCTCCAGACTCAGTTCCCCGCGATGCAGCACCGCGAGCCGGTAAGGGGAGGCCGGCCAGTGCTCCAAAGCGTAGCGGAAGACCGGGACCGTACAAGCCGATGCCTCCGTGGGCATCAGGGTACACAGAACCAGACCCGCGACAACAAGGGACAAGATTCTACTTTTCCGCCAGGAATAGGCACGAGGAATTTGGTTGTGTATCATCGCAGGCTCCCGTATTCGATTGGTCATGCCAGATATGTTCTGGCTCAGCGTGAATCGTGCAACCGCCTATCCGATGCCGGAGGCTCTTCTGCTTCGGATCGCGCCGGGGTCAAAGATCGAGAAAAGTCTCGTCGGAGCGGCCCCATCCGCCGTCGCAGTAGAAATATTGTGAGCGATACGAAATAGGCACCGTATAGCCTACGGCGCTTTGGAGGCGTTTGTCAATGCGATGCGTGAAAAGCCTCAACGATCCCCAGTTTCATAATCGGCTGACGTAGAAAGGCCGTACGTCGTT
>CAYNZS010000201.1:0-7802 GCA_964401695.1 uncultured Nitrospirales bacterium | reverse complement strand
CGAAAGATCTTCCACGCATCCCGCTCTGGATGCAGAGTCAATTCAAAAACCACAGGCCCCAAGCTCGATTCGTATTCGACCGGATAGGCGACGGCGGCCCCTACATGGTTCCGGAGGCGAATATACTCGGGGCTCATCGCGCCGCCTTCAAAGAAATCCTTCGCCTTCGCATCCATAAAGAAGGCTCTCAGCCCCTCCCTGTCACCCCATTCAGGATGTTCGAAATCCTCCGAGCACAGAGAGACCAAGCCGTTGACATCTCCCGCGGCAAGGGCGGCCCCCCAGGCTTCGACGGTCTCGCCTGCATTGCCCCGGGCGGGCGCCCCCCCACTCGAAGTAGTCGTACAGGCAAACAACGCGGCTGCAAGGGTTAAGGCCGAACAGGCGGCGGCAGTACAGGTGCGTCTTACGTTCATTTGTCACCTCCAGATTGGTCGCGAGGCTCACTGTACACCAAATGCCCGATTCCGCAAAGCCCCTCTCGGCCGTTGCGCCCGGTTTCCCAATCAAATTCCTGCCGGAGTACAATAGGGGGTGGCCCGGCGAATCGTATTCGAACTCCACGGGCGCGCTTGGTGTCTAAAAGAATCGAAACGCAGGCCCACCATCGGACCGGCGGAGATTGGCAATCTCGTGGAACTATTGAAAGAAACCGAAGACCGGCCCGACCTCCGTCTTGTCGAAAAGTGCCAGGACGGAGATGCAGCCGCATTCGATGAACTTGTCCACCGCTATAAGAATCGGGTTTACAACGTGGCCTATCGCTTTCTCGGAAATCATGAAGACGCACAAGACGTGGCACAGGAAACTTTCATCCGCGCGTACAAGGGGATTCAAAGTTTCAAGGGCGCTGCGAAAGTGAGCACTTGGCTTCACAGCATAGCCGGCAACCTCGCCAAGAACCGGCTCCGAGATTCGCACCGAAGGGAAGGTAACAAAGAAACATCCATCAAAGCGCTTGCGGAGAAGCCGGCTCACGATCCCTTCGCCGATGACGGGCCCGCGCCGGACGAGATGGCGCAAAAGAGCGAATTGGACGACGCGTTGCAGAGATGCCTCGGCGAACTGCCGGAGCATTACCGAATGGCGTTCGTGCTGCGCACCTTTGACGGGCTGACCTACGAGGAAATCGCTGACACCATGGACTGTCCGCTGGGCACCGTGAAATCCAGACTCAATCAAGCCCGTACGCTTCTTCGAGACCGGCTCAAGGAGCTGGCCCTGATATGAATGAAGAACGAAACGTGACTGCCTCCGAAAAATACGACAGCTTTCGCGAGGACTTTTCGGCCCTTCTCGACGGCGAACTATCCGCCGAAGATCGCGAAGCCATCGAGAATCACTTGTCCCAATGCAGCGAGTGCCTGCGCGCGTTGGACGGGTTCCAGAAGGTGGATTGCCTCTTTCAAGCGCTGCCAGCCGTCGACGCGCCCGGTCGCCTGGAAGACGCCGTGCGCGAGGTTCTGCGGCCCCAGGCGGAACCGCCGATGCGGCTGAAACGTCCGTACGTGCACATGTTTGCCGCGGCTGCGGCAGTTCTTCTCATGGCG
The DNA here is from genome assembly GCA_964401695.1 of uncultured Nitrospirales bacterium. Taxonomy (GTDB): domain Bacteria; phylum Hydrogenedentota; class Hydrogenedentia; order Hydrogenedentales; genus JAPYPO01. The sequence goes on along the minus strand of CAYNZS010000201.1, from coordinate 6,252 downwards.
GGCGGACTAGCCGCCACCGTTGGCGTGAACGTATATGCGCCCACGCACGTGGCAAGACTTGAGTCGGGGCCGGAAGCCTCGGCCGAATCGAACGCGAGAGAAAGTTCGGCTGCCGCCTTCGAGTTAGACGTGCACTTGGAGAGCGAGGAAGAGTTTGTGGGGGATCAGGCAGCTCCCGAGACAGCCCTCGCAAAGCCGCTCAGCAAGCGAGGTACTGTGGCTGTGGCCGACGCGGAACCCATGCGCGCCCCTCCAGCGGCAAGCGTCGCGAAAGCGAAGGAGGCCGCGCGGGTTTTCGAAGAGCGCGATGGCATTCATTACCAGGCAGGATACGCAAATCAAGAACTGACACGCGTCGAGCGAGGGAGTGACGCGCTCGACGATCTCCTTGAGGCCCACCCCGCGGCGCGCGAAGACATCGAGCGGCACAACCGAATCGTACTGCTTCTAGGCAAGACTTGGTTCTCGATCGAGCCAGCAAAGGACTGACACGCGACTCCCCCTCCCTCCCAGGGAGGTGCTGGAGAAGATCAAGCCGTCTACCAACTCCCGTCGCAAGGATCCGACGAGAACGAAACAAGCCTCACGCCCAAACGCAGCCCTCCGCCTACATCTCCGCGGCCAACCCATCCAAGACTTCCAGTCCCCGCCGCAGCGTGTCGTTCGTCGCCGCAAAACTGATCCGCAGATGCGTATTCTGCTCGCTGAACACACTGCCCGGAATGATCAACACGTTCTTCTCGATTGCCCGCGCAACAAAGGCCTCCCCATCCCCGCCCGGCGCTTCGGGAAAGATGTAGAACGCGCCGGATGGCCTCTCCACCGAGAAACTCTCGCGCAACCCCTCGTAGACGATGTCACGCTTCTCCCGATACGCCGCCACCTTGTCCGAAGTATCCTCCCCGAGCGCCACGATCGCAGCGTGCTGCGCGAACGAGGGTGCGCACACAAACGAATACTGCTGCAAGGTATTCATCTGCTCGATGACTTCCTCCGGTCCCGCTGCAAAGCCCACACGCCAGCCCGTCATCGCCGCCATCTTCGAGAAACCGTTCAACACAATCGTGTTTTCATACATGCCCGCGATGCTTACCGCTTCTCCTTCGAATTGGAGCCGCTCGTAGATCTCATCGGTAAACACTAACAGCCCGTGACGCTTCGCCACGGCCGCCAGCGCCTCCAACTCCTCCCGATCCAGAGTGACGCCCGTCGGGTTCGATGGAGAATTCAGGATAAGGATCTTGGACTTCTCCGTGATAGCCGCTTCAACCGCGTCCGCTCTCAACTTGAAATCCGGATAGGTGCTTACCGGCACGCTCACCCCGCCAAGCACATTGACAAGGTGCTTGTACATAACGAAATACGGGTCGCCGAAGATCACCTCATCGCCAGGATTCACGGTCGTCATCAGAGCCAAGAAGAGGCCGCCCGAAACGCCCGAAGTGATCATCGCGTTCGAGAGCGGAAACCCGAAACGCCTTTCGTAATAATCCGAACAGGCCTCGCGCAACCCTTCGATCCCCCACGTCTGCGTGTACGAATTCGCGCCCTCGTGGATCTTCTGGATGGCCGCTTTCTTCACGACTTCATCGACATCGTAGTCTGGCTGGCCGATGCTCAGATTGATGGGATCCTTCATCTTCGCCGCCAGCGCGAATACTTTTCGGATTCCGCTCGCGTCGATACTGGACATGCGTGTAGCAATAAAACTCATAGTAACTCCTTCGAGAGTAAGAAAGGTCTTGCAGTGAAGGCAAACATTATGCGCATGAACGACAGCGGGGGCAAATGCCGATGCGCCCAACACCTCCCTCAGAAAGGAAGAGGGAGTCAGTAACTACCAGCAGAGCCGGTGGCCTGAGGAAGGCCCCTAGAAGACGCCTGTCGATCGCATCAAGAGCCGAAAGTTTCCCTTTGAAGACGCTACCGGCAAAAGTCGCCAGGGCTGTCATCCTGAGCGAATGCGAAGGATCTCTTTCGTGCGTAAGTCGTTGGCGGAGAAGAGATTCTTTACTTCGTCCAGAATAACGATATCGTGTCTTTATCGAGATTTTCGACTTATGCCGGTGGTGTCTTTAAAGGGGATCAAGGGGGATGTTATCACAGAAAGGGCAGCACTACTTGGGGCAGTCCCTGTTGAACCTGCAAAACTACGACACCGATACGGCAGGACCAGTTGAATTCTCGCCGGCAAGGGCGGCGCCATAACGAAAAGTAAACCGCCGCCCGCGGCCAGGTTGCCGAAAGCAAATTCTTGCTCTCAGGGGCATGGACAGTTATCCTGAGAAGATAGTCCGCCATTCGAGAGGCGGCCAATCTGTAATCATGAACGCAAGGGATGGGTGAGATGAACATTGCACAGTTTTCGCTGGACAACATCAAGGAATTTGGCGAGTATGAAGCTACACTATTTAACGATGAGTCCATAACGAACGTACAGCAATATACAAATGCCTGCAAGCTCGCTACGGTGCTGTTGAATCGTGGCGTATCGAAAGGCGATCGCGTTGTCGTCATCATGCTCAATTCCCCCGTCGTGATGAGCGCGTTCACCGCAACTTGGAAGATTGGCGCGGCGATCATTCCGGTAACCCCGATGTGGACCGCGCACGAGGTCCGTTACCTGCTTGAAGATTCGGGTGCCCAGACCATAATCACCTCTCCCGAACTCGCTTCCCGTCTTGAAGAGGCATCGGAGGGCCTCGATTCCGTTCGCAATTTGCTCGTCGTCGGCGACTCGGATGTGTCGAGGGCGATCAATATCGCCGAGGAAATCGAGGCCGCGCCGCCACGCGAACCGATGCTTGACGCCGCGCCTGACGACATGGCGATGTTGCTGTACACATCGGGCACAACGGGCGACCCGAAGGGCGTCATCCTCTCCCACAAGAACCTGGTCTCCTCGACCGATATGGCTTTCTCGAACGTCCAGTCACTCAAAGACGTGCGCTCGGTCTCGTCCTTGCCCCTTTCGCATATCTATGGCGTGATCGTGATGAACATCGGGCTTCGGCTCGGCTCGCGCGTACGGATCTTGCAGGGGTGGGACACGCGCGCCGTGTTCGAGGCGATTCAAGAGTTAAGGGTGAACCGGCTTTCGGTCGTGCCGACCATGTTGAACTATATGCTCAATTTCAAGGAGCGCGATCAGTACGACGTGTCCTCGTTAACGCATGTGGGCTCCGGTGGCGCTCCGATCCCCGAGGCCGTGCGCGCCGAGTTTGAAAAAGCCTTCGACTGCACGGTGAAACAAGGGTATGGGCTGTCCGAGACCGCGGCCGTGTTGTCGGGCTATAGGATAGATGAGCCGTATCGCGTGGGGTCGGTAGGCCGCGCGGTGGCTGGCGTCGAAGCGTGTATCCTGGACAACGACAACCAGCCGGTACCAGCGGGAGAATCGGGCGAGATATGCGCGCGCGGCCCCCAAATCATGCACGGTTATTTGAACAAAGAACAGGCGACCCGCGAAGCGCTCGTCGATGGATGGCTGCACACCGGCGATATCGGCCATATCGATGGGGACGGCTACATTTTCATAACTGATCGAAAGAAGGATCTGGTCATCAAGGGCGCCGAGAACGTCTCCCCCAAGGAGATCGAGGAGGGGATCTACGCCCATCCCGCCGTTTCGGAAGCGACCGTGTTCGGCGTTGCCGACGCGAAGTTCGGAGAAAACCTGGTGGCAGCCGTGGTGTTGCGGCACGGCGCGACATTAGACGAGGCCGAACTCCAGGAGCACCTGACCGAGTACGTCACGAAATTCAAGATCCCCGCGCGCGTGGTCTTTCTGGATGAATTACCCAAGAACCCGACCGGCAAGATCCAGAAGCGGGCGCTCAGAGATCAATTCGCGGATATCTTGATGAATGCCGAACGTCAAGCTTGAAAGGATTGAGTGCGAGCGTTTAGGCCAACAGAAGCCCGCAAACACAGGACTCTTGGCCGCGAGACGCAAGAAAAGGGACAGACACGTCTCCGCTCGTGCCTCGCTGCGCTTGCCTCAGACCCTTTCTTGCTCAGTTTTTTACGTTTTTTCTGGACAAGAATAGCCTGAAGGCTAACCCTCGGCCGGCATCGGCCGAACCCCTACGGGAGGCTGTATTCCGTCGAAAGGCACCGCGTCCCACGCAGGCCGCACGGCCCCGTGCGGATCGTCCTTGCACTCGCATTGCGTATCGAACACCATCACCTTCCGCGCGCCGTGACTATAGTCCGGCCAGGAAGGCAGGCCATCGTGGGAGGGGTCCCCGTGCCGCGCGAATGCGATCCAGGCATCTTGCACACGCCGTGAAAGTTCAAGGCATTCGGCCCCGTTGACTCCGTAGGTCGTGGCGAATGACGATTCCAGTGTGCCGAATACGAAAGGCTGCTCGATCGCGTGCGGCGAACCCAACATCCCGTCATATGCCGGACTCTCCCAGGTGAAGAGGTAGAGCCACACCTTCGATTGGCGCTCCTCGTGGGCCTCGAGCATTCGGATGGCGGGGATTGTAAAAGTCAGGTCACTGAGGATCGAAATTCGACGGTCGGTCTCGGTCGCCTCGGGAAACCGAGATTCATAGGCCTTTACCAACGCGTCCGCGCTCCCGCCAAGCATCTTTTCGACCGCGCGCATCAGGCGCGCCGGATCCGGCTTGGCCACTTCGGGACTGTGGGTGAGCCAAAAGCGCATCTCGTCAAGGTTCGTACCCGTCATCAGAGGGACATCCGCCGAGCGGCCACCGCGAATCGCATGCAGGGGAGGCTCCGGCAGCAATGTCCCGTCCACGACGGGGCCAAAAAACGCATCCGGTTTAGGCGATGTCCTGAGGGCCTTCTTCTGGGCTTTCAGGATTTCTTCCATCGAGAGCGCCTGGAGATCCTCAAGCGTCCGCGCGCCGGCAAACTTCCTGACATACCGCGAGGCCGTGGCCGCGCTCGCTTCCGACCGCACCTGATTCGCCGCGCCGCTCTGCGTTATCGCTTTGTGAAACAGTCCTTTGGCCGCGGGCATGGCCAGCAGCGCGCTGATGCTGATTCCGCCAGCGGACACCCCGAACACCGTGACATTGTCCGAATCGCCACCGAAGGCCGAAATGTTCTGCTGTACCCATTGGAGCGCCGCGATCTGATCGAGCAGGCCGAGGTTGCACGACGACGCGAAGTCCTCGCCGGCAATGTCGGTGAGATGGAGAAATCCAAACGCGCCCACGCGGTAGTTGAGACTCACGACGACCACGTCTCCATTCGCTGCAAGCGTGGCGCCATCGCTGACGTCGCTGCTGTTCGAGCCCATCACAAAAGATCCGCCATAGATCCATACCATGACAGGACGTGCGGTGGCGTCGCAGCCGGGCGTCCATACATTTACCGTGAGGCAATCCTCGGAAATCCCAGCGCCCGATTCACCAGAACTCTCGCCGGCCAGTTGTGGCGGCGCGGCCCCGAACTCCGTCGCGGGGAAGGTTCCTGTCCAAGGCTGGGGTGGTTCGGGGGGACGGAATCGCAGGGAGCCGGTAGGTGGCTGAGCGAAGGGAATGCCCTTAAACACCGATAGCCCATTTTCTTCCACTCCTTCAATGCCACCGAACTCGGTTTGCACGATTGCCATGCGAGTACTCCCTTCGTCCCTGCCCAATTGAGGGACGGTTGTCTTGACTGGACCCATCTCGTTGCGAGCTGTAGCGAACGATTCGGGCTACTGGTGATACTTAATTGGCGTAGAACTCCCTTGCAGGTTCGGGTCCGCTCTGCGGGAAACTGGAGAGGGAAGCCTGATTCCAAATAGGCGAAGAAAGAGGGAACCGCGACATCCCCCCTCAAAGGGGACTTTCGCCCCTCGAATATCACCAATCAACTACTTCTCCGGTCGATTCGGTTGGACCGCACGATTCACGCGGCCGAAGAATAACGCGCTCTTCTCTATCATAGGCACTTGCGCAACACCGGGTCAACGCTCGCGTTTCCCTCTGTTTCGGAGTTCTAGAGCCTGGATTCAAGCTCTAAGTGCAACACGGTGTTCCTCTCGTTGTTCTAGAAAGACTTCCTATGATGTCTGGTATCCGAGTATTTTTCTTGGCCGGTTGTTTAGGTCCTCCTATATTTGATGTATCTGCTGGTCGGTCAGGCCTCGGAAGGGTGTGCCTTTGGGCAGGTAGCGGCGAATGAGTCCATTGCTATTCTCGTTGGTGCCCCGCTGGTAGGAGGAGTAGGGAGCAGCGAAATAGATGGATGCCGGGAGTGCTCCGGCCATTGTTTCGTGGCCAGCGAATT
>CAYNZS010000200.1:0-7805 GCA_964401695.1 uncultured Nitrospirales bacterium | reverse complement strand
TAGGAAGTCTTTCTAGAACAACGAGAGGAACACCGTGTTGCACTTAGAGCTTGAAGCCAGGCGAAGAGGTGCGTTAGCCCTGAGGTTGAACGGCTGGGCGCCGCCTTGCTAGAATCCTCAGACCGTTCGGAATCCTTGGGGTACCGGCGGGCAACCCAGACACGAGCGATCCCGTTCCGGGGCGCCTAATTTTCTTGAATCGGCAAAGGGCCGTTGCGAGATCGGAGGGGTAATTCTATGACATTCGTTGTCACCGAACCGTGTATCAAATGCAAGTATACAGACTGCGTTAGTGTCTGCCCTGTCGCCTGCTTCAAAGAGGGCGCAAACATGCTCGTGATCGATCCCGAGGAGTGTATCGACTGCGGCGTCTGCGTCGATGAGTGCCCCGTTTCGGCCATCTTCCCCGACGAGGAAGTGCCCGAGAAATGGCAAGAGTTCATTGAACTCAACGCACGGCTCGCGCCGGACTGGCCCCCGCTCGAACAGAGCAAGGATCCCTCCCCGGAAGCCGAGGATTTCAAAGATGTAGAGGATAAGCGCGGCATGCTCGACGAGTCGGCCGCGCAATAGAATCTGAAGCAAGGCCTTGCCTCGGGCGGTTGTTCGCGCGAATCCGCGTTCAACCGCCCGTTCTCGACTCTTGCCCGGTTCTATCGCCGTCTCGCCAAAAAAATTCCGACTAGTCGCACAAGCCACATGTCCGCATGACGTTTTTGTGCGCTCTCAAGTCCATGCTATTCTGCGCTCCAATCGTTTCGCCCGAAGATCGGATGCCGCATGTTTCGAGATAAGAAAGTCGTCGTCGTGATGCCGGCGTACAATGCTGCCGAGACCATCCGCAAAACCCACGATGAAGTAATGTCTCAAGAGGTCGTGGATCACGTCATCCTTGTGGACGACGCCAGCCCGGATGAAACCACCGCCATCGCCAAGACGCTCGCGCACACGACGGTGTTCACCCACGAAAACAACACAGGCTACGGCGGAAACCAAAAATCCTGTTACCGCCTCGCCCTCGATAAGGAGGCGGACATCGTCATCATGGTCCATCCGGATTACCAGTACACGCCGCTCTTGATTCCCGCGATGGCCGGCATGATCGGAAACGGGCTTTGCCACTGCGTTCTGGGCTCGCGAATCCTGGGCGGACAGGCGCTGTCCGGCGGCATGCCGCTGTGGAAGTACGTGGCAAACCGATTTCTTACGCTTGCCGAAAATTTTCTGGTCGGCGCAAAACTGTCCGAATACCACACAGGATACCGCGCCTTCTCCCGCAAACTGCTGGAAACCCTTCCGCTCGGCGAGAATTCGGACGACTTCGTTTTCGACAACCAGATGCTCGCGCAGATCCTCTGGCATGGCTACACCATCGCCGAGGTCTCCTGTCCCACGAAATACTTCACTGAAGCGTCAAGCATCAATCTGCGGCGCAGCATCGTATACGGGTTGGGCTGCCTGCACACCGCGGCCTGCTACCGGCTGTGCAAGATGGGCCTCCTCCGAATGAGGCGGTTCTCCAATCGGCAATGAAGCATCCCAACAAGAAGCGATTCGAGGATTTCTTCGAGGAAGACAAGTATGTCGTCCTCAAGAATTACCTCTATAACTACTTGCTCCGAAAGCGGGCTATCCAGAAGATTCTCGACCGCGAAATACCGCGCCTCGCACTGGAAGTGGGCAGCGGCCTCTCCCCCATGATTACAGACCGAAACGAAGTAGTCTATTCCGAACTGTCTCACCGGGCGCTGGCGGCGCTCAAGCGGCAACATGCCCGGGGTATGCATGTAGTGGCTGACGGCACGCGGCTCCCCTTCAAGGACGCCGCGTTCAGCCATGCCGTCTGCTCGGAAGTGTTGGAACATGTCGAAGACGACCAAGCGGCACTCAACGAATTGAGCCGCATCCTCGAACTCGGCGGCCTCGTGTGTCTCACCGTCCCGCACCGGCAGTTCTATTTCGCCACCGACGACCGTTTCGTCAGCCACTTCCGCCGCTACGAAGACAGCGACATTCTGGACAAGATCAGCGCCGCCGGCCTCCGAACCAGGCGCACCGCAAAAGTCCTAGGCCCCCTTGAGAAGATCGCTATGTTATCAACCGTCATCGCCTTCTCCACTATGCAGGGCATCATGGGGACCCGCGGCGGCTCGGGGAAGCCTTCGCGCGCGACGCTCGCGATAGCCCCGTCCTTCAAGTGGGCCAATCGCGCCTTCGCGGCCCTCGCGTGGCTCGACGCGCGCATCGTGCCGTGGGCGCTGAGCACGGTGATTCTCGTCGAGGGCGAGAAGGTCGAGCGTTGACATTGGACACCTCGATAGCAGCCCGCATCAGCCAACAGGATTGACTCTTTGGCAACAAGAGGAAACGCGATGAAGCCGATACGTGTACTCCTGCTCGCCGAAAGCCCCTATGTCGGAGGAATCACTTCCCATCTACTGTCAGTCATGGACGCGTTCAGCGAAGAGAATGCGTTTGACGTTCGCCTCGCCACCTTTCCCGGACGAACCGGCGACGCTACACTCCACACGGCTGCGGCGGCGCGAGGTTACGCAGTCGATGTCTTACCCATGCCTTGGGCCTTCGACCCAAGAGTGTTGCGACGGCTTCGGAAGTACGTCGCCAATCACAAAATCGATATCGTGCATGCGCACAACTACCGCGCGACGCTGCTGTGTGCAGCGGGCCGCCTCCCCGCCCGGCTGGTCACAACCTTCCACGGCGTCATCGTCGAGCCGACGCTTCGTTTGCGCTTTTGGCAGTGGCTGGAACGGCTCAACTTGCGTCGGCAACCGGCGCCCATCGCCTGTTCCGAATTCGCGCGCGGTCAGCTTGCAAAGCAGGGTGTCTCGCCCGACCGGGTGCGGGTCGTTCACAACGCGTGCGCGAGCCCTAGCCAAGGAGAACAACGTCGATTGAAATCGGACGAAGACTCGCTCGTCGTCCTCTACGTGGGCAGGCTGGCGCCGGGGAAGGGCTTGGAGACGCTCCTCGGAGCCGTAGCCATCGAAGGCAGTTGCACAGTGATATTCGTGGGCGGCGGGCCCCTGCGCGGGCAACTCGAATCGCTCGCGAACGAGTTAGGCGTCAACGCCGTATTCCCAGGAATCGTTGCGGAACCAGGGCCGTACTTCGCCAGCGCCGATGTCGTCGCACTGCCCTCGAAAATGGAAGCCTTGCCCATGTGCCTGATCGAAGCGGCCGCCCACGGAGTACCCGCGATCGTGACGCGCGTCGGCGGAATTCCCGAGATCGTCGAGCAAGGGGAGAACGGACTGTTCTCGGAGTACGGCGATTCCGCATCTCTGGCCGCCTCGCTCAACGCGATGAAAGACAAACCCAACAGGCTTCGCATGGGACAACGCGCCAGCGAAATCTGGAAGAAGAAGTTCTCTCTCGATCGGCTCCGAGACGAACTGGGATCGGTTTACCGCGCGTGTGTGGAAACCACCCCGCAATCTTAGCCATACGCACATCAATGCGGCGTCGGCAAACGTCGATTCAAGAACGTCAGCGCATAAGCCTTAAGCCGAGCGAAGAAGAAAATACTCTCGATGCGCAGCGACATGACGTACAAATCCAGCGGATATCTCCACAAGCTCCACACCGGGCTCGTCAGAAACTTCGCGAGAGAGTACGCCATGTAGACGTAACCCGGTTGGCCGCGATCGAGTTGGTCGTAGAGGCCCCCGATAGCGGGAACCCGGATTCGATGCGCGGCGGGCGCCCATTCCGCCTGGTAGTGATGGACGGCTTTCACCGAGGGGTCGTACACGATGGACTTCCCGAGGCGCGCGAGCGCACGGCAGAATACCCAGTCTTCAATCGGCGCGGCCTGGAAGCCGCCCACCTCTTCGAAAAGAGACTTGGGCAAGAGGAAGCTCATCATAGGCGCGGCCGTGACCAGCTTCGTCTTCGATCCGAAGAGGATCGCGGTGCGGTAATGGAGGTACCGCTCGACCGGCGTGTCCATAGAGTAAGGGGTAAATCCACCGGATAGCGCGTCGCAGCCATGGCGTTCGCGCAACGCCACCATTTGCGCGACCCAATCCGGCAGAACTACTACGTCGTCGTCAGAAAACAAAATGAACATTCCCTTCGCGGCGGCCACACCCGCGTTGCGCGCCAGCCCCATCCCGCCGTGCGGCACGGCGACATATCGCAACCGCGAATCCTTCGACGCGCATTCTTTCAGAAAATCGACTGTGCCGTCGCCGGACGCGTCGTCCACGTAGATAACCTCGAACGACGGATAGTCCTGCGCCAACACAGACTCGATGTTCTCGAGCAGCAGCGCACGGCGGTTGAATGTCGCGATGACCACGCTGACGAAAGGGGGCGGGGGCACTTCCGGTAGCATCTCCAAAGGGTGTACTCTAAGGCATCAATCTAGCCGCATGACCATACCGGACCGCGCCCTTGCCCGCAAACTCGACGCCACATACAAATACCGGCCACCTGGTGTCTATCGTCATGGCGGCGTATGCCAGGAGCAATCTCGGCCATCTGCGGGAGGCCATCGAGAGTGTCCTCGCGCAGACACACCGGGAATGGGAACTGATCGTTGCCCTCGACGGCCCCGTGGGCGAAGAGGCGCGGGGCCTCCTCGAAGACTTCGCGGCCGCGGATGCGCGGATCCGGTTACTGCCGCTGCGCGAGAACAGGGGTCAGGCGTTCGCGCGAAACCGGGCGATCGAAAAAGCGGACGGAGAATTCATCGCCGTGCTCGATGCCGACGACCGGGCGCGTCCGGAACGGCTTGAGCGCCAACTCGCCTACCTCGATGAAACCGGTGCGGATCTGGCGGGGAGTTTCTACTTCAGAATAGACGGCGCGGGCGAAATCATCGGCAAGCACGAAGTTCCTGCCGACTCCGCGTCGATTCAACGATACTCATGCGCGTTCAACCCCGTCGCCAATTCGACTGTAATCGCCCGCGCGGCGGTCTTCAAAGAAAATCGCTACTACGAGCCCTACCGCTACGGCGAAGATTATCGCCTGTGGATCGACCTGATGAAGGCGGGATATGAACTCGTCAACCAGCCAGAGTTCTTGGTCGAGTTTCGCGTGGATAGCGAATTCATGTCTCGGCGGCGCGGCGCGAAACGACTCTACATGGACTTGGCCAACAAACTCGACGCACTGCCTCTCTACCCGCTCTGGCAGCGCCCCTTCGCGCTTGGAGTTATCGCTGGCGCCTCCTTGATTCGCGTGCTTCCCTCGCCAATCCTTAACGCCGCTTATGGGTTTAGGGCGCGGCTTCGTTTCGGGAAGCGAGGGTAGGTCTCGAAAATGCGCCAAAACAACACAAGGCGATCGCACATGACTTCACTCGAAGCAAGAACGATTCAAACCGCCCTGGCCAGCGTATCCCCGTATGTCCTCGAGAAGTACGCGGCGCGCGGGTCGCTGAATATATCGAACAAAGCCGAAGCCAACGACTTGGTCACGGAGGTCGACGAAGAGGCCCAGCGCCGCCTGGCGGCCATCATCGAAGCGGCCCATCCGGGCGATGCCATCGTGGGCGAAGAGTTGGATATGGGCGAACTCCCAGCGGACCGGAAAGGCCGTTGCTGGTTCATCGATCCCATCGACGGCACACAGAATTTCGTCCGGGGCCTGTTTCCCATTTTCGGCATCTCGGTCGCGTTTAGCGAAAACGGAATCGCCCAAGCTGGGGGCGTGTCCATGCCCGTCGTCGGCGATACCTACTTGGCGGAACGCGGTTTGGGCGCCTATCGAAATGGCGAACGATTGCGCGTATCCACAGTACCATCGCTGTCCACTACCCGGGCCGAAATCGACTTCGGAAACCCCCTCATCCGCCAACTCACCCTCGAACGATTCAGCCGGATTCTTGTAGGCGCCGGCCAAGTGCGGTGCCACTGCGCGGCGGTTTTCGGCCTATGCTCCGTAGCATCCGACAACGCGGATGGCTATTTCCAGGTCGACCTAAATCCCTGGGATTACGCGGCCGCGGCCTTGATCGTCGAAGGAGCGGGCGGCAAGGTCACGCGCCTCGACGGCTCCCAGGTAAACCTGTTCGATACGGAGCGCGGCATCCTGGCGACGAACGGCATCATTCATGCCGAATGTCTTCGGACGATTGACCGCGTGTGACTCCGCTTTAGCCCGGCCTGCGCTCCGTCCTTCCGTTCGTTCTCTATACCGCTTCCACGATGCCCGCTATCCCGTGTCCGCCCCCGCCGCAGATCGCGACGAGTCCGTGTCGGCTGCCGCGTCGCTTCATCTCGTGAAGCAGCGTGACGAGCCGCATCGTCCCGGTCGCGCCGACGGGATGCCCGAGCGAGATGCCCGATCCGTTCACGTTGATCTTGGCATCATAATCTTCAGGCTTAATTCCCATTAACTTTGCATCGGCCAACGCTTGAACGGCAAAAGCCTCCTGAATCTCGATCAACTCGATCTGATCCATCTTAAGGCCGGCATTGTCGAGCGCCTTATTGGCCGCGGCGGGCACCGCGGGATAGGTCAGCATCGGGTCGTCACCGGCAACGGCGGAGGCAACAAAATATCCAAGCGGAGAAACGCCAAGTTCCTTGGCCTTGCTCTCCGACATAAGCACGACCGCGGCCGCGCCGTCGTTTTCGCTCGAAGAGTTTCCCGCCGTGCATACGCCATCGGGATAGACCGGCCGCAGCTTCGCCAGCTTCTCCAATTTCGTATCCCTTCGCGGAGTTTCATCAGTATCAAACAACACCGGATCGCCCTTCTTCTGAGGAACCGAAATCGCGACCACTTCATCCTTGAATCTACCCTCATCAATAGCCGCTATCGCATTCTCGTGGCTTCGGCAAGCCCACGCGTCAGTCTCCTCACGAGAGATTCCCTCCCGCTTGGCCGCTTCCTCGGCCCACGTCATCATCGAATTCAGTTCGCCGTAACGCTCGATGGGTTGGGACATGACACGGCCGCGCTGAATCCGGTCGAAAAGAGGCATGCCCCACATAGGCATCGCCCCGTGGCCTCTCGGCATGAAACCGAACTTCTCGTCCGTCTTGCCGCCGATCCCCCATCGGATGCCGCCGGGGAAGTACATCTCCGCCTGGCTCATGCTTTCCATGCCGCCGCTGACAACGATATCCGCATTGCCGACCTGAATCTTCATCGCGCCGAGCGCGACACTATCCAAGCCCGAACAACACCGGCGATCAATAGACATGCCGGTGACGTGCTCCGGCCAGCCAGCCTCAAGCAGCCCCATGCGCGCGCCGTTCGAGCACTCGCCATTCTGGTAGGCTTGCCCCATGATGACCTCATTGACTTGCCCAGGGTCGATTCCGGCCTTCTTGACCGCCCCATCGAGCGCTGCTGCCGCCAGTTTGTACACGGGCACTTCACAAAGCGAGCCCCCGTACCTTCCGATCGGCGTACGAACGCCGCCTACGATTACTGTCCGTTCCATTAGAGATATTTCTCCTATCCGTCGTGTCCAAGCGAAGCCCGTGCCCCGCCCAGGATAAATTCTGAAGCGCTAACACGCCATTCCTACCCAGAAAAGACACAAGAGACTGAGCAAAAAAGGGACTTTGGGGCATTTTCAAAAGTAGACGCAAGCGCAGCAAGGCACGAGCGGATACGTGTCTGTCCCTTTTCTTGCGTCTCGCAGCAATAAGCCCAGTGTTTGCGGGCTTCCGTTGGCCTGAGCGCTTACGATAAACTCTCACTGTTGTCCTAAACCATTCTAAGGAAATTGCGGTTAAGGTTAGCAACATTGGGCAAAAGCGTTTTTGTTTTGATTGAGACCTCAACCCCACCGTCTTTGCGAGGAGGAACGACGAAGC
>CAYNZS010000199.1:0-7992 GCA_964401695.1 uncultured Nitrospirales bacterium | reverse complement strand
TCCTACTAATCGTAGTCTTGATGTTAGTACTGGTGGTTTACAGTACTCTGTTCGTATTATCACCAACTTCAGAAATGCCAATTGGCGTACCTGGTACGAGCGTATCTGCAATAACTTCACCACCCCATAGTATGGTGGGTATCAATACTCATACAGAAATGTACGGTACAGGTGCTGATCCTAATATTATCACGTTAGGTCCAAAAGTTGGTGGCCATCTAGGTTGGGAACCCTATTCCAGTAAGACTAGTATGGAGTTCGAACTTAGTCATGGAGTGCCCATATTTGCGCCTATTGATATGATGTTGATAGGCTTTGAAAATCTAAATGCTGAATATAGGATTCTCTCAGACGGACAAAAACAAGCTCCCTACAATGATTTACATCTATATTTCGAATCTCTAAGTCCTGATTGGCCAGAAATGATTATAGGTGTTTATCATTTATCGAGTTCCCCACTATTGCTTGGCCACAATCAAGATCCCAATTGTACTGAAGTTGAAGAATGGGGAAGTATTGATCAAGTCCAGGGACGTATATACTATGAGTTTAGTGATATTATTCAAGAAAGCAGTAATGCAAATTCGTGTGAAGCTCTCATTGGACATTTGATAAAACGTGGGGAATTGATTGGTTTTGCGGGTAGTGTTGGCACTCATTCTATGGCCTCTTTTCAGTTCAAAGTCTCCTATACGTCAGAAAATCCAACAGTTCAAAAAGGAAACCGCTATCTTCACTGGGTTCAGCCTGGTTCATTCTTTTATTGGAAGTGTTATAGTCCTGATGCAGAATTCTCCAGCGGTGTACTTGCTTATCCTTTCGAATGTGAAGGTTATCAACTTCCTGTAGAACAACATGATGTAAATTTCAAATCCTAAAATCACGTATCTCGGCAATACCTACTTCAAGATCACCATCTACCGCGAGTGAGCCTTTGGCCGAAACTCGATCTTCCGGGCACCTCAGCCGTCAGACATGCCGAACACTCGGTTGAGTGAGTATTTCTCAAACTTAGGGCTGGTTCTCAGCCACCTGTGCAGACAGCCGGCTGCAAAAAAGAATGATTCTTGAAGGGATGAGCGATTTCTACGCCGACTTCGGTGATTATAATGTCTTTGTTGAAGGTGGATCGGTCCAAGTATTCATTACTGAGCATGATTTCACAATCCCGGCGACGCGGCTTTCGGACGGCACGCTGCGATATCTATGTTTACTCGTCATCCCATGCGACCCCGACCCGCCGCCTCTAGTCTGCATCGAAGAACCGGAGTTGGGCCTACATCTTGACATTTTGCCCAAGCCAGCCGAGCATTTACGGGCGACATCGGAACGGACGCAGTTAATCGTAACGACGCACTCGGACGTTCTGGTCGATGCGATGACAGAACATGTCGAAGCTGTGGTGGTGTGCGAGAAGCATGAGGGAAAGACTGAAATGCGTCACCTAGAGGTGGAAAAACTGAAATCCTGGCTGGAGGACTATACGACGCTCGGCGAATTATGGACGAAGGGCGAGCTGGGGGGCAACCGGTGGTGAGCAGTCGCATATACATTGAGGGTGGAAGGGGCAAAGCGCTCGATGTGATCTACCGCAGAGCCTTTCGAAAGTTGTTCGAACGATGCCAGTTCAGCGGCCGCATGCCGAAGCTCGTCACTAGCGGAAGCCGCGGACACGCTTATTCCGATTTCAAAACGGCCTATAGTAACAACGCGTCAAGCAAGATGTTTATCGCTATGCTCGTCGACAGCGAAGACCCGGTAGTGAATATTGAGAAGACGTGGGACCATCTGAAAAATCGCGATAATTGGGATAGACCGGTTTCTGCAGACGACCAGCAAGTTCTTTTGATGACCACCTCGATGGAAACTTGGGTCGTCGCCGATCAAGAAACTCTGCGCAGGCACTATGGGGCCAAACTAACTGAGGCGAAACTGCCTTCTCTGCACAGCCTTGAAGATCAAGATCAAAAAGTTGTTTTCGGCGCATTGAAAGCGGCTATGAAGGACCACACGAGTCCCTATACAAAAGGAAGGAATTCCTTCGAAGGGCTGGGGCAGCTCAACCCCGACACGTTAAAGAAACACCTCCCAAGTTTCAATCGAGTCCTGAAAATTCTCGAAGATAAGCTATGAGCGATTTCGATACCCGAGTGGTTCCTGTATTCTCAGCAAGGAGAATCCCATGACAGAAGTCCGGGCGGCGTGTTGGACGGAGGCGCGCGAGTTGGAGGTTGTCGGCACCGACGTAGCCGACCCTGGCGAAGGCCAAGTGCAGGTGGCGGTGCAAAGCTCGGGGATTTGTGGCTCCGATCTTCATTGCTTCCGTGGTGGCGACTTCTCGCCGCGGGTCGGCCTTGTGCCCGGACACGAGTTTGGCGGCTTGGTCAGCGCGGTCGGCAAGGGGGTCGACCATGTGCGAGAGGGGGATTTGGTTGGCATCGAACCGATCATTCGCTGCGGCAAGTGCCGGTTCTGCGCGGTTGGCGAATACAACATGTGCCTCGAGCGGGGCCTGGTTGGCGAGGCCGCCAATGGCGGCATGAGCGAACTGGCCCTTGTACCGTCGAACACGGTGTTCGTGGCGCCGCCGGACGTGGATGCCCAATTAGTCGCTTTGGCCGAGCCGCTGGCTTGTTCGGTCCACGGTTTCGAAAAGGCGCGTCTGATTTCGGATGAGACCGTGCTGGTCGTCGGCGCGGGCACCATCGGGCTGACGGCGGTGCTGGCAGCGAAGGCTATCGGCGCCCACACGCTGGTCATCGCCCGCTACCCCCATCAGCAGGAGGCGGCCCGCCGGCTTGGCGCCGACGAGGTAATCGGCGATGACGATACCGGCCGCATACGGCTCGCCGAATTGGCTAAGGAGCACGCTATCGACTTGGCCGTCGAAACGGTCGGTGGCCACGCCGATACCATTATCCAGGCGCAACATGCCGTGCGCCGCCGCGGGCGGGTGCTCCTGCTGGGCATATTTACGCGGGAAAGGGCCGACATCGCGCCTTTGCGGCTGGCGGTCGAGGAGAAGGAGATCATCGGAACGCTGATGTACGGCGCCCCGAACGGACGGGCCGAGTACGACATAGCCCTCGAGGTGCTGGCCGACCACGCCGATCGGGCGCGTTCGCTTGTAACCCACCAGTTCGCTCTCGACGATGTCAACGACGCCTTCGACACCGCCTTCGACAAGTCGAGCAAGTCCATCAAAGTCCACATCGATCCGCGCGCCTAACCCGCATCGCTCACCAGATTTCTACCGCGGCGCCGGGGCTGTAATTACAATCGCGAAACGCCATCGTAAGTCACCATTCTCAAACTCAGACTACAGGAAAAGTGGAAAACAAGCCCATGGATAATCAGACGTACACCAGTTTTGAAGTCCGAGACAAAGTAGCTTACATCACGATCAATCGTCCGAAAGTTCTCAATTGTCTTAGCCCCTTCGTCTCCTGGGAACTGAGCCAGCACTTCGATGAGGTGGAGCGAAACGACGGCATCTGGATTGCCGTAGTGACCGGCGCGGGCGAGAAGGCCTTTTCCGCCGGCATGGATCTCAAATTTCATCAGGTCATGGCACAGATGTGCGATGAAGAAATGGAGGATCTTGCCAAGAAACGAGAGGAAACCAGAAGCTTCATTTCGCGTTGGTACTTCCCGAAGCCAGCCATCGCCAGAGTCAACGGCTACGCCATGGGCGGCGGCCTCGAACTTGCCCTCGCCTGCGACATCGTCGTCGCCGCGGAGCACGCGGAACTAGGCCTGCCCGAGCCGACGCGCGGACTCGTCGCGGGGGCCGGTGGCGTACACCGACTGCCGCGCCAGATCGGACTCAAGGCGGCCATGGGATATTTGTTGACCGGTCGACACATGCCTGTACGCCGGGCGTACGAGTTGGGGCTCGTTAATGACGTGGTTCCCTACGATAAGCTCGATGAAACCGTCGCGGGCTACATCAAGGACATACTTGCCTGCGCGCCTCTGTCCGTCCGCGCAACCAAAGAGATGGTTATGCGAGGACTCGACCATCCGTTGCATGAAGCCTTCGAGAGGGAATACCAATGGGATAAGAGAAGGCAGAGCAGCCCCGATGCCGCCGAAGGCCCCCGCGCTTTTGCCGAAAAACGGAAGCCCAACTGGACGGGTGAATTTGCCGACGAGTAACTCCGGCAACCAAGCTGGAAGCGCCTGCCGTGACTAAACGAGGCCATGCCGCGCTGGGCAGTGATCCAGCGCGGCATGGCGAGACGCTACGAAATTATACGATGAAGAGGTTCTACAACTGTGACCTTAGAGATTCCGTGGTATGAATCGTATCGGAATTGAAATCCGTTTCGACAAAGTCCGTCGGCAGGCCTTCGCCGATGGAAAGTCCGGCAATCGCGTCCGTCGCGCCGACATCGAGATAGGTGACCTGGACGCCGCCTTCGAAGAACAATTCGATCTGGAAGTTACTTACGCTGTCTAAACCCACTTCCACCATGTCTTCGTAGGTGACGGCGAGACGATCAGCCGACTGCAAGACAGACACCGTGCCTTGCGCGGGATCGAGGCCGGTCCCGAGCGCGGAAACCTCCGGCGCGGCGAAGTGTTCCTCAAGAGTGCCCGCCGTTTCCGGAGCGGTCCCATTGTCGAAAGCGACATAACCGCCGCTTCCCACATACACCGTGTCGTAGACCACACCATAGAAATCGAGCGTTTCGTTGAATAAGAGGGGAACCGTAGCGGGATCGCCGTTGGCATTGCCATCAAAGTCGATGATAGTGCCTCCCTCGGGATCCGTGACAAATTCAGCGGCATCCGCATGCATTGCATCGTAGAAATTCAACGCTGGATCGGGATCGAAGCGGGAATCTTCCGTGAAGATGAGCGTCGTATTCTCTAGATCAAAATCCCCTTCGAAGACCTCCGTGAAATAGTCGGGCGTGGCCGTTATGGAAATCTCCTTGTCGCCGACACTTGAAGTTACCGTTACCGTGCCCGTGTTGAAGTCGATCTTCGACGCGGCCGGATCGCGGTTCAGCGTGACGGTGACCATTACCGGGTCGTCTTCGCCGGTGCTCTCTCCGCCTGTTACATCCAATTCAAGCCACGCCCGATCCGCAGCCACATCGAAGACGAGCGTGGTGCCCCGGGAGCCGGAGTTGGACACCGTAAACTGGAAGGTCGTGCCGGCCGTTCCAAAATTGTGAGACGTTTCGGAAACGCTCAGCCGCGCGGCACGCGGGCAGCCTAGCAGCGTCAGACACGAGGCAACAGCCAGGAGTTTCAGGCACATTGACATTTCTCGCATAGGATCTTTCCTTGGTGACGATCAGTGTAGATAAGGACGAATCGCAACCCCTCTTGGTGGCTTTTCTACAAAGCAGAATAATTATGCAGGAAGCACGAATGCTTTGTCAAGAACTACTTGTTGCTGAGTTTTCGTGACGAACGATTTCGTGTCCAGGCCGGCCCCAATAAATGTCCGGCTCTCGTAGCGGTAAGGCGGAAAAGGTTGCTGCGGCACGTCGGTCGAATGGCGCTGGTTCGGGACATCCCGCGTCAGCTCGGCTCATCGCGCAACATGGCCTCGGCGTCCTCCCGGGCCAGCGCCAGCAATCTCGCATCCCGGGTCAAGTCGGCCGTGTGCAAGTCGCCGAGTCCCGATTGCTTCCAGCCATAGACCTCGCCCGATCCGCGGATTTTCAGATCCTCCTCCGCGATAACGAACCCGTCATTCGTCTTGCACAAGACTTCCAGGCGCTTTTTCCCTTCGGACGTCTTCGTTTTTCCGAGCAAATAGCAACGGCTTTCGCCCGGTCCGCGGCCTACGCGCCCGCGAAGCTGGTGGAGTTGGGTCAGGCCGAATTGCCCGGCATCTTCGATGACCATGGTGGTCGCGTTAGGGACATCGACGCCGACTTCGATAACCGTTGTGCTGAGGAGCACCTGGATATCGCCCGCCTTGAAACGGTTCATGATCTCATCTTTTGACGGACCCGGCATCCGGCCATGGAGCAGCCCGACGCGCAGCCCCGCGAGGGGTCCTGCCGCGAGTTCCTCGAAGTGGACCGTCGCCGCGCGCAGGCTTTTCGTTTCCGACTCTTCGACGAGCGGGCATACGACATAGGCTTGGAAACCTTGCCCGGTCGATTTCTTGATATGTCTGTAAACCGACATCTCTTTCGACGGAGTCACCCGGCGCGTCGATACGGGTTTGCGGCTAGGCGGAAGCTCGCCAATCAACGTTAAATCCATCGCGCCATACACCGTGAGCGCGAGGCTGCGGGGGATGGGTGTGGCCGTCATATGAAGGATGTCCGGCATGGCGCCCTTACGCGTGAGCGCGAGGCGCTGCGCCACGCCGAATCGGTGTTGTTCGTCCACGATGACCAAGCCGAGACGCTGGAATCCGGTAGCCTCCTGGATCAGGGCATGGGTGCCGATGATGAGATCGACTTCGCCCTTCGAGATCGAGCCACGCAAAGTGGCCGCGTCCTTCGTCGAACCCGTCAGCAAGGCCACGCGAATGCCGAGCGGGTCGAGCCACTCCTTCATCGTGCGGTGATGTTGCTCCGCGAGAATCTCCGTAGGCGCCATCACCGCCGACTGCAACCCGCCGTCGCGCGCCGCGGCGATGGCGTGAACCGCGACCACCGTCTTGCCGCAACCCACATCGCCCTGCACGAGCCGCGCCATGGGCCACGGCGATTCCAGATCGCCGAGGACCTCTTTGACGGCCCGCTGTTGAGCCCGCGTAAGCGCGAAAGGCAGCGACCGCGCGAATTCGTTCAGCGTCGGACCATCCACCACATGCCGGCTCCGCTTCGACTCGGCTCGCCTTCGCGCGCGGGCCTTCAACACCTTCAACTGGATGGCAAGCAACTCCTCGTAGATCGCGCGGCGCCGTGCCATGTCGGCTTCCTCGGCGGATTGGGGAAAGTGGATGGCTCGCAGCGCGTCGCTCAACGGAGGAAGGCCGCGTTCGCCACGCAACGCTTCCGGGATAGGGTCTACGAGATCGCCAGACACCGCGTCCAGTGCCGCGCGAATCCAACGGCGCAAATAGCGCTGCGTGACCCCTTCGGCGAGGGGATAGATGGGGACGATACGCCCCGTGTTCAGCCGGTCTTCCCTCGCATCGGAGCTGAGGATCTCATACTCCGGATTCTTGATGGCGAGGCCCTGGTATTGCGAAACCGTGCCACTCAACACCACCCGCGTGCCCTCCGGAAACGCGCGCGCCAGAAAGCCCCGGCCAAAAAAAGTAGCCTTCAGTTCCCCCGATCCGTCGCCAACCGTAATCTCCGCAATCGACATGCGGCCGCGCAGCCGGATATGGCGACTCTTCACCACCGGCCCCTCCACCGTCACCACATTCCCTTCGGCCAAATCCGCAATCCGCGTCATCGAACGCCGGTCCGAATACGCTCGCGGAAAATAGCGCAGCAACTCCTCCACCGTCCGCACCCCAACCCCCGCCAACGCCTCCGCCCGCTTAGGCCCAACCCCAGCCAAAACGCCCACCAAATCTACCAACCGAATCGGCGGCGAGGACACAGAATCCGACTCGATGGGTGCATGGGCCATGCGGGGTAGTGTAGCGGGGGCGGCAGCCGGGGTTCCAGCCGAAAACTGAGCGAGACAGAATGAATCTCACGCGAAGACACCTAGGCGCAGAGGCGGTAGGAATAGAGAATAGCGACTCTAGTGTCTTGATTGATGCCGTATCCATCCTATCGGTCATGCTGGGCGAAGCGAAGTATCTCTATTTCATTGGGCTCTTGGCGTAGAGAGCTCCTTCACCTCGACCGGAAGACTCAACATTTGCAGGCGATTCGTAGCTCACACGCAAGTGGGAAGATCACTGTTATCCTAAACCGCTCCAAGGGAATTGCGGTTAGGGTTAGCAGCATTGGACAAAAGCGTTCTTGTTTTGATTAAGACCTCGACCCCGCCCTCTTTGCGAGACAGTGTGGTCAAAAACCAACCCCTCAGAGGGTGTTTTTCGCAAGT
>CAYNZS010000198.1:0-8065 GCA_964401695.1 uncultured Nitrospirales bacterium | reverse complement strand
TAGGTGAGGAGGGTCTTGAGCTTGCCCGCTAGCGCGTCCCCGACATTATTCTGCTCGATCTTTTGTTGCCCGACATGGACGCCCTGGAGGTCTGCACGCGCATTACGGCGGAGGATGGGGGAGTGGAATCCCAATCGTGATGGTTACGGCGAGAGGCGAGGAGTCCGACATCGTCGCGGGGCTGGAAGTCGGCGCGGACGACTACATAGCCAAGCCGTTTAGTCCTGAGGTGTTGATCGCCAGAGTTCGGGCGGCCTTGCGTCGCGCGGGTCGGACTGCCGCGGCAGAAGACGAAGCGATAAGGGCAATAACTTGGTTATTCACCCGGAGCGTCATGAAGTTCTGAAGGATGGGGAGCCCCTTGAGCTGACAGCGACGGAGTTTCGTGTATTGCCGTACTTGGCCAGCGCCTCGTTCAGCGCCGCGACGCAAAAGCTCGCATCCAGCGTGTTGGACAGCCGCCAGCCCAACACTTTGCGGCCGTGTCAACTCCGCCAGCGTCCCCTCTTCGGACAAGGCCGCCAGCGCTACCTTCGCCTTGAATCCAGGCGCATGATTCCGTCGTTTTCGTCGCATCGTTCGATCTCTTTTTCCCAAAGAATACTCAAGGAGATCCACTTAACGCACTTTCCAAGATCCGGGGTCGACTTCTTCATACAAGGAGGAACGACGAAGCAATCTGCTGCCAACAACTTGTCACGCCTGACGGAAGGAGAGCGACTTTGGCGACCGGAGAAGATTGCCGCAGTCGCTGTCGCCCCCTAGCAAATACGGTTGAAGGTTGTATTTATAACTTTAGTATTCTAGTAAAGTGACTCACAATTGATACAACTTTTGAAAGCAACGCGAAGCGCATGTCTTCTGTCATCTTGAACGAAGTAAAGGATCCCGACATGCCGAAAGCCGAATGAAATGGAGAGATACTTCGCTTCACTCAGCATGATGGATAAGATGGAAATGGCATAAAGTAATACACAAGTGCCAAGTTGATGTCTTATTCTTATTGTCCACTTGATGCAACACTAGTATTCAGGTCCTTCAGAATCCCGCTTTCGATGTCATAGACCCATCCATGGACGGCAATCTCCGCCCCCTTTTGCCACGCGTGTTTCATGATTGTTGTGTTGCACACGTTCGTGACTTGTTCTCTTACATTAAGTTCGCAGAGCAGCTTGAATTCTTCCTCATACGCCAGCCTTTCCAGCTTTTCGGCATTGAAACGGCTCACATCTTTAATATGACGCAACCAGTCGTCCATGACGCCGTGGGCTTGGTCTTCCATTGCCGCCTTTATACCGCCGCACCCATAGTGGCCACAGACTATGACATGCTCTACTTGGAGCACTTCAACGGCGAATTGAAGAACAGAAAGACAATTCATGTCCGCATGAACGACCAGATTCGCGATGTTGCGATGAACGAAAATGTCGCCGGGGGGAAGATCGACTATCTGATTCGCGGGAACCCGGCTGTCTGAACAGCCAATCCAGAGATAGCGGGGGGCCTGCCGTTTAGACGAGCGCGAGAAGAACTCGGGGTCTTCTTCCTTCATCGCATTCGCCCACGCCAAGTTTCTGTCGAAGAGATGTTTCAGTTGTTTCATTGTACTCTCGTGTTGCAGTGGGTCAGCATTGGCCCGCTATTTTCGGATGTACGCTCGATTCCAGGTTGGCTAGATGAGCAGGCCGTTGATGCACACATGCGCGGACAGTTGCGCCAGGAACGCACAGACCACTCTTAGTTCCTCGGACTACAACATCTTAGCGCGCTCCTCCCGCGATGGCGGGTGCGGGCGCTCGTTCAGGATATCGGTCGCGACTTCGCCAGGACAGAGGGCCGTTGCCAGGATATAGTGCTTACATTCCTCCATATTAATCGTTGCGCACAGGGCGTTCAACGCGAGCTTCGAGGCCGAATAGGCGACGCCGGAGACGGAGTAGTCTGATGTCCAGCTCATGACGAGACCGCGATGACCAAGCCCCGCCATTATCTCGCATCGTGGGGAGCACGGCGCGGCAGCAATGAAATGCGCCGCTTACATTCACGCCTATCAGCTTCTCGAATTCCTCAGAGCTTCCCTCCGCCCAGTTCCGATTGCGAATGTTCATTCCCGCGCTGTGAACGAGGGCATCGATCAGGCCGAACTCCTCCCGAATCTGTTAGACCGCCATGTCGACCGCTTTGGAGTCCGCGATGTCGAGGGGGACAGAAGACGCGGTTTCCCCCATCGGCGCGGATGGCGTCACGCACCTGCTCCAACTTCCCCTCGCGCCGTCCCGACAACACGACGGCCGCTCCCTGGGCGGCCATCGCTCGCGCCACGCCCTCGCCGATGCCCGTCCCGGCCCCGTAATCCACACCACCTGGTTCTCTAACGAATTCAAGATCGTCCGTCCATTCGTGCTTCCGACAGATTTCCGCATCCAATTGTGTCCAGCGCATACGAGAGTTTATCAGCAAACATTCCGAGAAGATAGTGGAAAGGGCGGAGATAAGATGTCCGGGCGAATCACGCCTGTAGGATGGCCCCGGCAAAAGTCTAGAACTCTCCCAAGATGTCATTGCGAAGGTGTGTCGGCGGAACCTCCAGCTTGGATAGAGAATCTGTTTCAAAGCAGCGGCAATACGAGCGCCACGCAAGAGTAGTTGGCCGCGGCGATCCCCTATGAGCAAGGCACGATGGACCTCGGCGCGGGCAAGGAGCTCTCGGCATTCCAACATGATGGGGCGTCCGCATTTCCTCTTGCGGAGGTGTTGCCCACGCTACCGATGAAACATGAACTCGATGTCAATACTCGCCACTGGCTGCTCCAATGCAGCGCCGAGATAACTGAGATAGGAAAGCGTCTCAGTCTGTTTGCGTAAACAGGGTCACCGGCAGCGCGAGCAGATTCTTGGATTCGACCGGAACAGATTATTGACTTGCGACATAGATATAGGGATGATCGCGGGCCGAAAGGTCCTTTTCTCTTGGATACGTTTTTCAGTCTACGGCTCGACGAACTGGGGGCCGGCCAAGTCGATGCCGCCGCGGCAGCGCTCGTCGCTATCGGAACGATCTACTGTTTCCTGGGCCACCGAGCCCTCAAGCTCGTTATCGGGCTGACAGGGTTTCTCGTTGCGGGGGCCGTGGCTTCGGCGCTCGTCGGCCTGCTCACGGATGGACACCTCGTGTCCGTGGGCATCGGATTTCTCGTAGGCGGCATTGCGGGGGCGATGGCCCTTCTTTTCCTGTACCGGCTGGGTATATTCTTGATAGGATTCCTGGCCGTCGCCCTGATAGCTCACAATGTTTTGCCCGTCCGTCCCGAAGCCTGGGTGCCTTTGGCGGTCGCCGGGAGCGGGGTTGTGGGCGGGGTTATCTCGCTCGTCGTCGAGCGCCCGGTCGTTATCCTGGCGACGGCGGCGATCGGTTCGTGGCTGCTCGTCTCGGTTGGAGCGCGTTTTGCCCTTGCGACGGAGTATCTCGCTCAGGAAAACTCGCCTCTGAACCCGGACCAAATCGAGTGGGCCTTGCTGATCGCGTGGTCGATTCTTGCTGTCATGGGAGCCTTCGCCCAATTCACGACGGGACGAAGGGGGAAGGCCAGGTCCGAATCGTAACGGCGCGTGTGATATATAAGATCGAAATATGTCAAAGCGTCACCTCATGGCGCTGTTGGTCCGGCAGACGAGCCTTGTTTCGACGATTTCCGCGACCAGGCGGCAGAGGTTCACTGTGCAGACGCACGGATGGAATAAGCGATGGCTGACAAACCGTATAGACGCCAAGTTTGGCTGGTCTACTGCGTTTTGGGCGCCTCGGCCATTCTCGCCTTTGTCGCGGGATCGCAGATACGCAACGGCGTGCTTCCCTTTCCCATTGCGATATTCATGTTGGTCGCCGCTCTCTGCGCTCTCTTCGTTATAGACATCCTACTCCGGTGGAACCGGCGCCGCGCGGGGCGATACGAGGCCATCGTGGAACGCGCAAGGGGAAATCAAGTTCGTTAACAAGGCGGCGGAAGAACTCTTTGGCTAGCGGGGGTCGGAGTTGAACGATCAATCCCTCTCCCTGGTTTAGTCCCTTAGGGTTGAGTTTGGTTCAAAGTGGCCGTGAAAATCAATCTTCATAGATGAGTCCTCGAAGCGATGGGATGATGAACATCTCGCGCAGCTTGAGTGCGGTGGCGGTGATGCGTCGTCCGAGAGCGGTGAGATAGTACTTGCAGCAGTTTCTGATTTTTTTGATGAGGCCGTGTTTGCGCAGCCGTTTGATCATGCGCGAGATTTTGCCGGCGTTTTTGCCGAGCGGGTGATAATGCGGAAGAGGTCGAGGTCGTCGCATCGTTCGATCTCCTTTTTCCATAGAATACTCAAGGAGATCCACTTAACGCACTGTCCAAGATTCGGGGTCCACTTCTAAGTACTCTTGGTTCCGGCTACGCCGGGTTAGGGAAGGCGCATGACGAATTGGAGTCGTGCGTCGAGGAACGTTCGGCAGACCTTCAGCGTTCCAACGAACGTTTGGAAACGGCGCTGACCGAAATCAAAACATTGAGCGGATTCATCCCAATCTACGCGTCGTGTAAGAAAGTAAGAGACGATACCGGATATTGGAATCAGATCGAAGTGTACATCCGCGATCGATCAGACGCGCAGTTTAGCCATGGAATCTGCCCCGACTGCGTAAAGAAACTCTACCCGAGTGTTGAATGCGATGACGCGCCCTAGCCCGGCGCCGCTAATCCGGCACAACAATGCCGAGTTTCGCTAGATGCGATTTTAGCGAGTGGAGCGCTAGGGGCAGGACTTGCTTCGGGGCGTCATCGTAGGAGGCGGTGAGGAGGGCATCCATCGTGGTGTGGCCCGACTCGTAAGCTTCCTTGACCTTGTTCTCGCGCCACAAGCGGTGATCGATGTGTTCTTGCAGGGCGTTGTTGGGTTCGGCGAACGCTTGGCCGTGAGCCGGAATAAGCAGGCGGCTGTTCACGGCGAGTAGGCTTTCCAGGCTCTCGATGAACACGGCCATGTCGCCGCCACTTGCCTGAGAAACCACAATGCTCCCTGGGTTCGCGACCATGTCTCCGCAGATGAGCGTTTGCGTCGATTCCTCAAAGAAGCATAGGTGGCCGGGGTCGTGGCCGGGGGTGTGGAGAACCCTCAACGGCCAACCGGGATCGCCTGGGCTTTCCAGAATCTCGCCGTGCCCGATATGGCGGTCTATGGGAAAATTCACTTGGGCCGCCGTCTTTTCGTGCGCCCAAACGGGCACACTGTAAGTCTCGCGGACAAACTGCGCCCCGCCGGTATGATCGCGGTGGCTGTGCGTGAGCAGAACGGCTTGCACCGACGCCCCAAGTTCCATGAGGTGGTCGATATGCTTTCGCAAACGGGCCAGTTCCTCTTCGTCATCCGAGCCGGGATCGATGACGAACAAGCCCTCGTGCCCCACCAACACGCAGTTGGTATGCGTGGCCGGCGGAAGCGTGGGCGTCTTCAAAGCCGTGATGAAGACGCCTGACCGAGATTCGACGAGTGTGTGATCGCCTCCTTCCACAACGTCAGGCACCCGTCTGATCAGATCGAGGCGCGCGCTGTGCGATGCCGCGCTGAGTTGCCGCAGCGTGAAGGCCACGGGAGGTGAAAGATCGATCTCGCCCAGCTGCCACAGGCGCCGCGACTTCACTGGGTTGAGCCATTCAAGCCCGACGATTTCCCCATGAACGTAGTGTTCGCTTTGGTCCACGTCGATCCGGTAAATGAAATAGCGCGTGTCGAAACGAATCGGCGAGGATTCGGGCGTGATCCAGTGTCCCCCAAATTCGAATCGCCTCCCGTCGATATGCAAAGAATAGCGTTCGAGGATCTCGTCGAAAGTGATCTTTTCCTCGAGCAAGTCCGCCTGAAGCTCTCGACGCGCCGCCTCCGGCGGAATCTCGCCAACCACAGCGAGGATGCAGGTTTCTTCGAAGGCTTCGCGGGCGGCCGTGTGGATCCACGACGCCATATCCGGGTCATCAATACCTTCGACATGGCGGCGTCCCTCGGAATCGTCGACGCGCCCGCCAGGGAAGACATGGTGGCCTCCCATGAAACGCAGCGAATCGTTCCGCTTAGCAAGCAAGATTTCCATCTCGTCCCTTTCGCGGACGAGAATGCATGTTGCGGCTTTCTTGGGCACAACGGCCATGGACAGTCGCTCCTTCTTGTCCAGATAGTAACAGCTTGGCGGAGGATCGTGCGACTTTAGCCCGTACGCGAGGTGGCGCTCCGATACAAATGGCTATCGAACCGGGTTAGTCTGAGTTTAGTGTAGTCACCGGCGCGCGCAGCTCTGGGGCTGTGTGTTTGGGGATCAAATGTTCGGGCCTTAGGGTGCGTCGTTTCAGGGCCTCGCCCTCTATCCCGGATTCGAGAACGGCCGTGTCGATAGTGTAAAAGAACTGCTGGTTGGCGCCCCGGTTCAGAGTGAGATCGCCCTGAATGAGAACCGGCTGGTCGTAGATATCCTCGCTCTCGCCATCCATCAACTCGATGTACATTACATCGCGCTCAGGAGGAATTCCGCAGAAGTAGCACTCGATAGGCAACCGCAACAGCATGAACTCGGTAACATCGCGGAACGTCTCGTATGGAACCATGTAACCGATAATGTTCACTTCCTGTCGATCGCGCTTCTCCAAGTCGGGATGGAACTTTCCGCCCTTGCGCAGAGTTCCTCTCGTTTTGCGGAGCACGTTCCATTCGAGGATTTCCATGCCCGCGTCCACACGCTGCTCGATGGCCTTGTTGCGCTCGTTGTCCTTCTCGTTGACCAAAGTTCGCCGTTTTATTTGGCCATTCGCCAACCCGATCACCGCGATAATCACAACGGCGCCGAGCAAAAGCCCAATGTCCCGTTTTGCCCGCCTCTTCATGGTTAGGCCTCCTCATTTGCCCAAAGATTCGGGGTGTC
The DNA here is from genome assembly GCA_964401695.1 of uncultured Nitrospirales bacterium. Taxonomy (GTDB): domain Bacteria; phylum Hydrogenedentota; class Hydrogenedentia; order Hydrogenedentales; genus JAPYPO01. The sequence goes on along the minus strand of CAYNZS010000198.1, from coordinate 1,128 downwards.
TCGCGCGGATGATAGGTTAGATAATGCGCTGATGATTTTTGAGTATTCTGTCTAACGGCCAAGAAAAACAATAATGTCCTTTGTTTACAGTAGCTGACAAGTTACAGCGATATCTCTATGATTCAGAGAGTGTACTAAAGTGTGTATTGCTAGGAGTTTCGGTATGGCGAGCCTTTACAAACGAAAAACCAAGTCCAAGCGATTTCTCAAAGGCTATGTTTGGTATGCAAAGTATACCGAAAATCGTCGAATGAAGCGAGTATCGTTGAAGACGGGTAGTAAGGAGCGCGCCACCGCGAAGCTCCGAGATATCGAGGTAGCCATCGAATCGGGACGTCCCACGGGTCAAGTCTCGAATATAGCGATCTCTGAGTTAACTCCGAAATTCAAGAAGAGACTCCCGGTCAGTGGAAAACGCCCCCACACGGTGAAACGGCAGATATACGAGTGGGATAGATTTATCTCATGGGCGGGCCCTCTCAAGTTGAGCGACGTTCGGGCCGATGACCTTGAGGGGTACAGGGACTACCTGCTCGAAGACCGCGGGCTCGCCGAAAGTACGACCAATAACATCCTGAGAAACTTCTCTTCCGTCTTCACATTCGCAATCAAGGAGATGCGCGTTTTCGACGGGCCGAACCCTGTGATAGGAATCAAACTCACCTCGAAAAATGAGCCGCCGTACCCGCGCTACCTGGGGCGAGACGAAATCGAAGCTACCCTCGCCGCAGCGAAGGAGCATAGCCGGGACATCTATCTCGTTTTCGCGCTTGGCATATTCTCAGGGATGCGGAAGAACGAAATCATCAGTGCGAAGTGGTCCTGGATTGACTTCAAGAAGGGCGGTCGAATCCTTGTCCAGTCCGACGATGAGTTCAAGACCAAGAGCGGCAGGAACCGGGTGATTCCATTCCATGATCGCCTTCGCAGCATCCTCAATCAGCAAGAACCCGGCGCTGGCTATATCGTCTACCCAGATTACGCCGACAAAAAAGACCCGACCAAATACCGAGTCCATTTCGAGCAGGCGTTTAAGACCGTCATCAAGAACGCCGGAGTCGAGGAGTTCTCGCCCCACACGACGAGAATCTCGTAACCCAATAGTTTGAGTTTCTTCCGATTCGATGC
>CAYNZS010000197.1:0-8087 GCA_964401695.1 uncultured Nitrospirales bacterium | reverse complement strand
GGCCCACCATTTGCAACAAAATACGGTAGAGAAACCGCAAAACTCTACACTAGTTCAACAAGGGTAAACCCACGGTTTCGCATCGGCAGGGCATCCTGCGTTCGTGACGAAAGCGGACGCTTAACTCTAGCGCGCTAATCTGCCTCGCGCAAGGCCCGAGCCCGCATCGTTTCCAGTCCAGCGCAGCCGGCGCCGGGAAGCCTCAGAGCGCTACGCCGTGAGAATGCAAAGTGGATTCAATGTTTCTGAGGGAGAGTTTCGCCGACTTTAAGAGAACTTCCCTATCAGCGGCATGAACAGGAGAGACTCGGCGCCTGCCAGCGCCGCGCATGAGGTGGCGTAGAGACCGAGCTTGAACTCAGCCCACATGTCGTGGGCCAAATCACCGTCGAACCACGACCACATGTCGGGTGTAAACCAATAACGAACCGCCTCCCCGAAGTCTGAGCAACTCCGAAAGAAGAGACGGCGCATATAATAGAACGCAAGAAGATTCAGCACTACCAGTCCGACCCACACGAGCGTTTCAGCATCCATGCTGTTCCCCTCCGTCTATTCGCTCAATCAGGTCCGGCCTAGCTTGGAGACGCGTGAAAGGGGTCCTCTGCGAAGCACGATGGCCTCTCGACACGCCTTTGCGAACCTGGTGCTCACTTGCGGCACTGTAGTGAGTACACTCGAGGGGGCCGGATATTCGCCGCGTTCTTGGCCGCTTCACAAGAGGGCAGTAGCGGTTACAATTCTCGGAGGCAGAACAAAAAAGATCTTCGGCTGGCTCGGCCGTAATCCGCGAGGAGGGCGAAGTCGGCCGCGGCTATCCGGCCTGGACCTTCTCCACTCCCACGTCGACGCCGCGCACAACCGATGCCTGAATGCCCACGAGGTGGGAGGCTACCGCGCGTGCGCCGGCTTCTGTATCGAAGACTCCGAACAAGGTAGGCCCGCTTCCACTCATGAGCGCTCCCCGGCTGTCTTCGCGAAGCAGTGTCTCTTTCCATCCTTTCAATTCTGGATGGTCGCCGAATACGGGGCGTTCCATGGCGTTGTACAGGACGGCTTCCCATCGGCGGCTAGCCAGGGCATTCTGCGCGTCTTCGAACCTGCGGGAAATGACAGCGGCAGGAGTCCTTATGAGTTTGGGATGGCCATAGACTTCGCCTGCGCTCACGCGCAATTCGGGATGGAGCAAGAGGAACCAGCTAGGAGCGAGCGGCTCAAGGGCCCGAAGGATTTCGCCTCTCCCCGTCGCGGCCACGGCGCCTCCGGTCAAGCAATATGGCACATCGGAGCCCAGCTCGAGCCCGAGCGCGGCGAGTTCCGTTGGTGTCAGCCCGAGTTCCCATAGTTCGTTCAACGCCGTGAGAGCGGCCGCGGCGTTACCCGATCCGCCCGCGAGTCCGGCGGCTACCGGAATGCGCTTGTCAAGGACCATGCGCGCGCCAGACCGGGCTCCGCATCGTTCTTGCAGCAGCATCGCGGACCGATAGATAAGGTTTTCTCCCGTGGGGCCCGCCGCCGCATCCGAACAAGCGAGGGTGATGTCCTCGACCGCGGGCAATACGGTCAGCGTATCCGCCAAGCTGACCGTCTGAAAGATAGTTTCGATATCGTGATAACCGTCGGCGCGCCGCTCCAACACATCGAGATACAGATTCAATTTCGCGTAAGAACGGTAGCAGATAGCCCTGGATAGCGGCTCGGGATCACGAACCGGCATGCGTCTTGGCGGGGGCGCTGAGAATTTCGCCGAGCTGATTGCGCAATCTTGATTTTGGCGAGCCGACAATCTCGACTGGTCCCGCGAATTCGCGTAGCGCGTCGGCTAGGGTGGGCGAAACCTCCTTCATGCCATCCGTCACGATCCGCACCGGTCCCGCGGCCACTTGATATTCTTCGAGCCAGGCCGTGGAAGCCGCCATGCTGGTCCAGTGCGCATCGTCATGGCGCAACCGCAATGCTGAGGAGGGAAGGACAGGCCGCCCAGCTGCCGCGCCCGCCATCATGTCGAAGGCAAGGAGATCCGCTTCCGCGCGAGTCATGTTGAAGTGGCGCAAGACCTCATTGGGAATGAGCGACCGTTCGACGACGAAGAACTTGTAGCCCATGGCCACCAGCCCCTTTAACCGTTCAATGGCGGCCTCGCGTCCTTTCGGAATCGATGGATTGAGCCAGCGCGCGCCGTCGTCCGTAAGGGCGGTCCACTCGGCGGCGCCACGGGCAATCTTGAGCGGATCCACCGTGATGCCGGGTTTCATACCGATGCCGCTAAGCGTGTCCGCGACCTGGCCCATGTCCCTCGGATAATTGGGGACGGCTCCCTTGAGCGAGCCGGGACGCCCTTCCCACATGGACGGTACCAGCGCGTGCCGCACTCCGCTCCGTGTCCAGTCGCGGGCCACGCCGTAGAGCGTGTCCGCGTTGTCGCCTTTCTCCACCGTGACCCAACTGTCTGGAATGGCGTCGCCTTGAGACGGGCTAGGCTGTACGCTTTTTGACCAAGAGAAAAACTGGAGCACGCGCGCAAGATCGGGGGTGCCGAATGAAACCCACACGGGATCGGCTTGTACCGTTTCGCCCGGCTGCAACAGAAGTGGAGGATCGAACACGCACTCGACGCTCCCCTGCCAACTCCCTCCGGACGGGTCAAGCCGGATACTGGAATCCATGTGGCCCGATTGGAGGATTCCCACGGCAATCGTGGTCTTGCGTCCGGCGAGTTCAAAGCTGACCAGGCTCGCACGCTGCTCGCGATGGGGTACGGGATACTTGGCCCGTTGGTCCATATTGATGGCCGTCACTTTCGGCATAGTAGAGAAATTACCGATCCCGCCTGGCGCTACCACGGCCGGTCGAATACGCTCAATTCCGATGATCTCGCCGCCGGTGTTTTTCGCTTCGATCCGCATCAGCAGGAAGGGCCGTTCGTCGAAGCGCCTGACGGAACACGATATGGCCAAGCCCTTATGCTTCTTGAAAGTCGAGGTAAAGACCTTTCCTGTGCCGAGCGGACCGGAGAATTCGTCGCGCGTGTCTATGTCCGGCTCCAGATCCGAGAGGAAAACGCGGGCGCCGTCCGTGAATACGACCTCCGCCTTTACATCCTTCACCACCACCCCGAGCCCCGGCACGTCGACCTTCCATTCCGCCCGCTTCACATCGTAACTCAAAGTGGCGTGGTCTGACGAGAAAGAGTAATGGTCCCGCAATGCCCAGACGAGATAATCTTCGGCGCAAGCGGCGGATCCCAGGCCCATCGCTCCGCAAATCGTCAGTCCGCAACCCCAAGACGCAAGGAATTTCATTCATTTCTCCAAGTCCGCCTCAGCGCGGCACGGCGAAAGTATACACGAGTGGGAAGACGCATATGTAGAGGTTGATAGCGGGCAACCGGAGCAAAAATGTGCGAAATAGGATGGAGGATGTATAGAATCGTGCTTACTCAGAGCACTTCAAATAATTCTGTGGCCGCGGCTGCGCCATCGAGGACAAGGTCTTGCGCCGCAGTCAGCCGATGCCGCAGCAAGCAGATGTGGCTACAGAATCACTTAAAGTGCTCTAGCCTGTGGAGCCAATGCAGAACTGTCCGCGCATTGAATTCCCAATTTTCCCAGAACAGTCAGAACCCTCAACCCAAGAAGGACTAGGACCATGAAATCGAAAATCGCTGTGTTAAGCGCTCTCGCCCTCCTGATGGCCACTGTTGCCGTGCCAACGTTCCGGACGGTGTCCGCGCAAGGGGGATATGCCGGCGAAGATCTGGATCTGGCTTCTGCGCAGCGGATTCTAAATGCGGCACTGGCAAAATCCACGGAGCAAAGCTCAAAAATGAACGTTACGATTCTCGATGCGGGCGGACATCTCAAGGCTTTCGCCCGGATGGACGGTGCTTATCTGGGTAGCATCGACGTATCGATGAAGAAAGCGAAAGCGTCGATTCTTTTCCAGACCGCTTCGGGAAATATGGGCCCCGGCAGCCAACCCGGCGGGAGTGTTTACGGAATTCAGGAAACGAACGGTGGGATCGTTACTTTCGCGGGCGGTGTTCCCATCCAAAATGCGGACGGCGTGATAATCGGCGCAATCGGCGTTTCGGGATCGTCCACGGAGAACGACCTAGCGGTAGCCCAAGCCGGCGTCGCGGCCCTGTGACCCAGAAGCCCTGCGCGGAGTAGATTGCCGGGTCAGGAGACACCTGTGAGTTGTTTCCGATTGACGTTGTTTGAGGCGTGCGCGGGATCGCGAAGGCCCTCGCACGTTCGCTCCCGTAAAAGAGGCCGCGAAATCTAGGCCTTTGGGCATTTGCCAAAAGCAGACGCGAACCGAGCGCAACATACCCCTTGCTCCCCCTTCAAAGAGGCTACCGACAAAAGTCGCCAGGGATGTCATCGGTAGAGGGCCGACGCTATTTGCGAAACTCCCTGTGGAACCTACAGAGAGACGGTGCCTGGCTATCGGATTTGCAGCATCCGGTCGATGGGAATCCTCGCGCGCTCGATGATGTCGGGCGGGAGATTCACTTCGTATTGCATGTTCCGCAACGCGTCAAGTGTGTCTTCGACGGTAATCTCGTTCATATACTGGCAGCGAAAACTGCACAAGCCAAGCATTTGCTTATCCGAATTCTCCGCGGCGATATTGTCGCCCATGCTGCACTCGGTCAAAAGAAGGTACCGCGGCGCGTCCAGTTCGCGCACGAACTGGATCAGTTGTTTCGTGCTGCCGCTCCTGTCGCTTTCGGCGACGACTTCCGGGCTGCATTCGGGATGGGCCAAGACGGCGACGTCGGGGAACTGCTCGCGGACGTGGCGTACATCTTCGGGAAGGAATTTCTCGTGGACTTCGCAACGGGCGCGCCATCCGATGAGGGTGGGCTCTTTGCCAATGACGGGCTCTTCGCCGCGCAAGATGGGGGACAGAACGAAATCCACTCCGAGCTCGTCAGCCGTATTCCGCGCGAGATATTCATCAGGCAGGAAGATGATCTGGCGATACCCCTCCACGAGCAGATGTTTTACGACCGCGACGGCGTTGCCCGACGTGCAGCAATAGTCGGATTCCGCTTTTACGTCGGCGTAGGTGTTCACATAGGTAACAACGGGCGCGCCGGGGTACCACTCCTTGAGTCGCCGCACATCTTCGGCGGCGATCCCAGCCGCGAGCGAACATCCGGCCTTTTGCGATGGGATGAGCACGGTCTTGTGCGGGCTGAGAATCTTCGCGGTTTCAGCCATGAACTGAACGCCGCAGAATAGAATGAGATCCGCTTCGGTTTCAGCGGACTGCCGCGACAACTCAAGTGAGTCGCCTTTATAGTCTGGCACGGAGTGGAATAGAGCCGGCTCCATGTAGTTGTGTCCAAGAATTACCGCATTCCGCTCGGCTTTGAGGCAGTTAATCTCGAAGACGAGATCGGCTTTTAACTGGATCTCCACATCGGGAACAATGCCTTTGAGCCGCGCTCTCATCCGTGATAGCGTGTCTTCGGGCGTAGGAGCTGTCTGCACTGCCAAGGTTTCGGCCATTGCACTTCCACTGTTGAGATCGGTTTTCTGGACTACAAAAGGGGCGCGAGGCCGAGACTGGCACCAATGGATCTTCGCTATCCCCTTCGAACAGTTCACAAGCAAATTATTCTTATTTTAGCACTCGATAAGCGGGCAATTCCAGGCTATTCTTGACGACGCTAACCTACTCCGACTTTTCGACGAGCCGGAAATATCCGAAAAGATGGAAGAGAAAGCGGGCAGGCGGCGTTCCTATTGCAGCGAAAGCCGCCACGCGGTATCGTACTAGCATGATCGATGATAGATTGCGTGGAATACTTCCCCGCGAACCTATCCGGGAGGCGCCATGCTTAGTCGACTTTTTTTAGCGTCCCTGCTCACACTCGCCAGCGCGGCAGTGCTCGCAGCCTGCTCCGACCCATTGGACGACAAAACCGGGGCCGCCGTTGCGGACACTATCGAGGCAAATAGCTCAACCGGTATCGAAGTGGTTGAGACTGACCCCGCGCCGACGGAGGATGTATTCTCCAAACACGCCGAAGGGTCAAAACCGAAATCTGATGCGAAGTAGCCCGTTCCGCCGTGGGTGTGCCATAGCGGAAAGCGGGTATCGATCGCGAACCTAATCGGGAGGACGAATCATGGGCAGCGTTAAAGCTGAAGTGTATGCGGAACTTCTTGAAGAGGCGTTAGACGCAACAATCGCCGCGGCCGAGCAGGTGTCGGAGGGCGGCAGGTTGCGGGCCGCACAGGAGGGAAAGGCGCACCCGCTCTGGTTTATCGGCCACATGGCCTACGCGAACAACCTGCTCCTGCATCAATGGTGTTGTGACGGCGAGTCGATGATTCCATCTGAATACAACAAGATCTTCGGCCCCGATTTTGGCGGAGGCAATCCGATCACGGCCAACGCGGACGACTATCCGTCGTGGGACGAAGTACTCGATAATTACAACAAGGTCGGCAGAGCCTGCGTCGAGGGCATTCGCGCGCTGGATGACGCGACCCTCGCCGGGAACCTCCGGGGTGGCGCGCCGGATTCCATCAAGGAGAAATTCAAGTCCGTCCAATACGCCGTGCGCGCCATGGCCACCCACGATGCCTATCACCGCGGCCAGATGAACGCTGTCGCGGCGCTCGGCTAAGGCCGCTCTTGAGCGAGATCGTCGCGGCGTCGATGCGCGTCAAAGCTGCCGTGCGCCTCAGTTGAAATGAGCGGTTCAGACATATAGTGTAGATACTTTGAATCAGACCGTTCTGCCAAGGAGGTCCCATGTATCGTCATCTCACTCTACTTGCCGCCGTGATTCTTACTGTTGTCTGCTCTGGCGCCGCTTCGGCCGAGGACACGCCCGCCACCAAAGCGGCGCTGCTATTGGACGCCATGGCCGATGGAATTGGCGATCTGGTCTACGCGTCGCCCGAGTGGGTGGAAGCGGCGCAGGCGGCGCTGGCGGCCGCGACGGCAGCGCACACGGATGGCCTCGAGAACCTCGGTCAATTCACGCTGTGCGTGGTAGCCCAAAACCCGCCGGCCTATCTCCGTATTGGCGGGCCGCTGGCATGGCATGTCAAGTTCGATGGAGCGAAGGTAGAAGCGCGCGCGGGCGAGTTGCCCGCCGGGCAATGCGACTTCAAAGTTCAAGGCGACCATTCGATATTGAGCAACCTTGCCCGGATTCAGCGCCACGGAAACGAACCCACTCTCGTTGCGGTAGCCAAGGCGCGCCTTGAGAAGCTTTCCCGGTGGGAGGTCGAGGGCCGTATGCCGGAGAATGAAGCGCTGGGAGCCGTACTTCGGTCCGTGCAAGACACGATGGCCGTGCGAACCATGGCGCGATTCATTTTCATGACGCCCGAGTGGGTGAGCACGGCCCGGCATGTGGTCTCGACGCGGGCCAAGATGGCGGAGTACGCCAGCGGCATCCAGGATGTCGTCTTCAAGTTCTACGAGCAGTTCACTAACGGGCCCGGCTATGCCTTTCCCGATGGAGCGGATGGTGGCTTCTGGGTGTACTGCAACCGTGGCGAGATCACAGTCGGTGTAGCTCCGATGCCAGAAGAACTCGAGCCCGCCGATCACTTTGTGAAGGGGTTATATACGCCGGTGCTGCCGGTTGGGCGAACCTTCGATGCCGCGATGACGAAGGAGGATGAGGCGGAGAAGGCGACGTACAGCGCGGCAGCTTTTGCCCCCGATGAGGAGACGAAGAAGAGTCCCATCGCGCTAACGCAGCCAACGGGGAAGAGCTTTTCGCCAGGGCTTGGCCGCGTCATGGCGACACTGCATAACGAGCTGTCCAAGCGGACTTCCGGCGAGTTGCCGTCGGATTACGACACGACGATCAAGGCGGCGTGGGCGACACCGCAGAAGTTCGACCGAGACTCGGGCTACGATCCTTCGTGGCTGCTCTATGATCGGTTTGACATGTATGGGGAGCCGCGTTAGTCGAAGCGAAGGAGGCAAAACTTCCTCCCTGCCCACTGCTGTCTTAAACTGCTCTAAGGAAATTGCGGTTAGGGCTAGCCAGCATTGGACAAAAGCGTTTTTGTTTTGATTGAGACCTCAACCCCACCGTCTTT
>CAYNZS010000196.1:0-8102 GCA_964401695.1 uncultured Nitrospirales bacterium | reverse complement strand
CGCTCTAGAATCAATCCACTGCTGTCCCGCTGCGCCCAGCCGTAATTCGTACGAATTGGAACCATCGAACGTACAGCATCGCCAGTGAGAGGCCTATTGATGATCAGAATTATCGGGATTCCAGGAACCGGTGTTAGAGCATGACCATTTCGTGTACACGGCGGTGAGGCATTATCAAATCTTGAGGGTGAGTGAGAAGGTGGGGTTGGACTGACCGCCTTCGAACTGGAGAACTTTCAGATCGGCGAACGAAGGATCGATTTGCTGGCTCAGGTACTCGGCAAGGCGCCTTTCATCGAAACGATGCCGAGCTCGCACTGGGGTCAATTCGGGATGATCGCCCATCGGATCCAATAGCCTCGCATGGTTTTCGGATCGCTTCGGCATTGGCCCGCACGGCACCGCGGGGGAGTGGCTTTGCTCACGCTAGCGTTCACACGAGCCGGAATCGCATTCCGCAGACACGTACCTGCTCATCGGACTCGCGGCAGCCGAGCGCTTCGGCCGCTTCGAGAACCGCGGCCCGATTCGTGCAGGCCACATCGAGTCCGCCAAGTCCCAGGCCGCGTCCGTCCTCATCCTCGACGAAGCGCAAGGCCGCATCGGCCAACGCGATGGTCGGCGCGCCGGACTCGTCGCGCTCGACGGGCTTATCCAGGGCTTCGCTCCACCTGGCCGCCAGCGCCGCGGGATGGTTCGATTGCAGTTCCGCCGCGGTCAACGCCTTGATTTTGTGGGTTCGAACGGCGGGTTTCCAGTCGGGGCCGGCCGGCCACCAGGGGCCCGCGTCGTCGTCGTCGCCCTCGTTCCAGCGCAGCTCGGCGATGGCGCCGGGCAGGTCCTTTGGGTGAAGCTGGATGCCGTCGGTGTCTTCAAGGACTCCATCGGCGACAAGGCGGATACCCAGGTTACTCACGCGCTTGCGCGCATTCTTGATATCCGAGGTCTGCATAATGACCATGTAGCCGCCGTCACCGCCTCGCCGGTCCAGGTATCGACCGCCGGTCGTGCCCTCTTCGATAGGAGATACGACCTCGAGAAAATTCTTTCCGAAGGGCATAAGAAAGTTGTGCAGCCCATGCTTGCCGACTCCGGGATCCCGGCGACAGACTCTCGTTCCGAATACGGCTGTCAGATCCGACTCGACTTGATCCAGGTCGTGGGCAACCAGGCAGATTTGCCTCATGCGTATACGCATAGGATTACCTCCTTACCGTTGAAGGCGAGCCTAACCGAAGAGACTGGACGCGTCCTCGCTCTCAAAAAGAGTCTTCTCTCTTAGACCGCGAATCAGAATCGACATCTCGCCCCTCCATTGCTCCTGTCAGCGGTCCCCGAGTGGAATGAGAGATACCGCCGCGGACTGCAACCGCGGTCCGGCCAGGCGCCACCGCCGCGGATATCCATCGTATAGTATTATCGTACGAATTTCTCAAAATATCGAAAATACTATCAAATAATACAATAATTGCCAATAGTTGAGTCAAGAAAAAGAAGCACGAATGGACACGAATCGTGAAGACGTTCGAGTTCATGGGTATTTATTCGTGGCTGAACAGGAAGAACTCTCATGGGTCGGGGGCGACGCTCTGGGATTTGTGAAGCTTTGGCTTCAGGCACCGCCTTGTCTCATGAGCAATTTGCCGGTTGGGCCGCCTTCCGCGTAGACGTTCCCTTCGATCTTGCCGTCGGCGATAGCGCCTGCGAAATCCACTTCGTGGCTCTCGCCGTTGGCCTTCACCGTGGCGTGGAATGCTACTTTGTCGCCGTCAATCTTGAGGTTGTTGATGGGCGCTTCGCTTTCGGAAGTGTAGGTGCCGGTTCCGTCTGCGTTGATCGCGGCCGTGTGTGAGAAATCGCCCAATGGTGTTCCCGTAACGGTGACGGACCAGGCGCCCGCGATTGAACGGATATCGAAAGCGCGAACCGCGGTTAGCTGCGACACGTCCGTGCCGTCGAGGAAGAAGCTGCCCTTCAACGACCCGCCGTCCACGGTCCCACTGAAGTTGAGCGGCATATCTTGTCCGTTGAACTGAATCGTAACCGCGAATCGCACCGAGTTGCCGTCCGCGGTGAGGTCGGAAATTGTCCATTCGTTCCCGTCGCCCTTGTAGAGGCCGGTCAGGTCTTTCTTGATTTCGAGTGTACGCGTCAAAGTTAGGTCCTGACTCGACACAACCGTGGTGCATGACCAGCTACCCACGATGGACGGAGGCGCGGCTACCCGTCTGCCGACAACCGGCATGGGGCCCAAGTCGCTCGTGAGTGTGCCCGAGAATGAGTCTCCGTCAAGGGCGCCCTCAAAGGAGGCCTGCATCTCTTGCTCGAGGATGGTAGCCGTCTGCGTGAAGGTGATCTTCCCGCCTTCATAGTTGAACTTGTCGATTGCGAAGGGCCCCATCTGCGTGGTCAAGGTGCCTTTGATCGCGTCTCCATCCACCGAAATCGTCAGCTTGCCGGGGAGTATATTTCCCGCCATATCCAGTTCGATATCCCAGTCGCCCGCTAGTTCTTCTTGCGCGTGGGCCGCGGAGAAAAGAAGGCAGAGCGCCAACGCGGCTGCGGTCATGGCCTTCATCGCATGTGTTCCGGTGACTCGTCTCATCGTCGGACTCTCCCTTGATGCACTTTCCGATTTCCACACTAGAGCACTTTAAGTAATTCTGTAGCCGCATCTGCTTGCTGCGGCATCGGCTGACTGCGGCGCAAGACCGCAATCGCGGCACTGTAAGACATTCAGCCTTGACAGTCAACAACTCGCCTGAGATCCACCCTCCGGAACGGACTCACGGCGCGCTCCAAGTGGCTTCCGAGGCGTTGCCCATCACATCGACTGCCGTCGCTGTGACGACCGTCGTCGCCGGATCGGCGGGCCCGCTTAGCTCGCCAAACGTGAAATGCACTACGTAAAGTTCCGATGCCGTCACGAAGGGTTCTGGATCTACGGCCACTCCGTTGAAATCCGGGTTGTCCATGTTCACATTTTCGTCTTCGGGCGGCAGGGGAGTAAACATGAGATTCCAGTCGCGCATGTCGAAGGTATGCTCATCGACGAGCGACAGTTCCCCACCCGTATCCTCCCATACGGACACGGTAAGCGCGTTGAAATCCAGTTCGTCATCGATATTCGAGCGTGGTAACGAAACGGTGGCCGCTACGATTGGCGCTTCCGGCACATTCAGATCGACCGAGTCGATCGCGACTTCTGGAGCGGACACATCCGCGTAGGGCAGGAAGGAAAACGGGCTCACCGCGTGGCGCTGAAACAACCCGCCGTCGCGCGTCTCGAAATGGGGGTGCGGAAAACCGCTGTCGCCAACCCCGGAACGCCCTACCGCATCGCCCGGCTCCACGAGCGTCCCTTCCTCTACCAGAACCTGCGAGAGGTGGATGTAGTTCGAGTAATACGGATCGCCGTTTTCATGCTCATGCTGAATCTGAACGATGGTGTCGGAGTAGGACGAATGCTCGCCTACGATGCGAACTTCACCAGCCGTAATCGCATGAACATTCGATCTGGTCGGCGCGGGAATGTCGATTCCCCTGTGAAAGTCGTACCGGTCATCCTCTGAGGCCTTTAGCCGGGGAGCAAAGGTGGAAGACAGCGGCGCGTTCGCTTGGGTTGTTCCGGAGACAGGCTACACAAGGCCGGGGCGTGGGTCAGGAGGCGGACATCCCGCCGCGAGCATTCCGGCGGCGAGTAACCCGACGTGCCAGAATGAAAACAGGCAACCCCGAAACCGTCTTAACACAGCGAACTTGTCCATGGCTGCTCCCGTCGATGGCATTCCAGATATCAAGAAATGTACCACAACCACGCCAAGCCTTTCAGGAACCGACGGACGACGGCAACGCCACGAAAGGCCCGTCACTATTGGCCTCTGTTGATTTTGGGCCCGTCCAAGTGTATATTGTTCTCTTTCCCGCGCAGCGCAATTCCAGGTGCCAGCCGGACTCCCGCGGACCGCTTTTTCGGCCACGATTCAACACCTTGAAAGGACTTGCACCAATGGCTTTTGATATAGATATGGTTGAGAAGGTTTACGCCGGGCTCGCGGCTAAAGTATCGGCGACGCAGGCGCTTACCGGACGCCCGTTGACCTTTGCGGAAAAGATTCTCTACGCCCATCTGTTCGACGCGGCACCCGATTCTGCCTTTGAACGAGGCGACTCGTATGTTGATTTCGCGCCCGACCGCGTGGCCATGCAGGACGCCACGGCGCAGATGGCGCTTATGCAGTTTATGCAGGCGGGCAGGGAGAAGACGGCCGTGCCTTCGAGCGTTCATTGCGATCACCTGATCCAGGCGCGCGTCGGCGCAAATAAGGACATGTCCGAATCGATTACGATCAACAAGGAAGTCTTCGACTTTCTCGGGTCGGTGTCAGATAGATACGGAATTGGATTCTGGAAGCCGGGTGCGGGGATCATTCATCAGGTTGTGCTCGAGAACTACGCGTTTCCCGGCGGCATGATGATCGGCACCGATTCGCATACCGTGAACGCGGGCGGGCTCGGGATGATCGCCGTCGGCGTGGGTGGCGCGGATGCGGTTGACGTGATGGCGGGAATGGCCTGGGAACTGAAGTTTCCGAAGCTCATAGGCGTCAAGCTGACGGGCAAGCTGAACGGCTGGGCGGAAGCGAAGGACATCATTCTGAAGGTGGCCGGCATCCTCACGGTAAAGGGCGGCACCGGCTGCATCGTCGAGTACTTCGGCGAAGGGGCCGAGAGCCTTTCGTGCACGGGCAAGGGCACCATCTGCAATATGGGCGCGGAAGTCGGCGCCACCACCTCGACTTTTGCGTTCGACGACTCGATGGTCCGATATCTGGAGTCGACCGGCCGTGCGGATATCGCGGCGTCTGCTTCCAAAGTGCGCGAGCATCTACGGTCCGATCCGGAAGTCTATGAGAATCCGGCGGAGTACTATGACGAGTTGGTCGAGATCGACTTGTCGACGTTAGAGCCCCATCTTAATGGCCCGTTTACCCCGGACCGTGCGACGCCCGTTCCCAAGATGCGGGAGGAGGCCAAGAAGAACGATTGGCCCCTGGAGGTCGAAGTGGGCCTCATCGGGTCGTGTACGAATTCTTCTTATGAGGACATGACGCGCGCGGCTTCCATCGCGAAACAAGCCGAAGAGAAGAAGCTCACGGCCAAAGCGCAATTCAAGATTTCTCCCGGATCGGAGCAGGTTCGCTATACGGTCGAGCGCGACGGTGTGCTCAAGGAATTCGAAGATATCGGCGGCGTCGTGCTGGCGAACGCCTGCGGTCCGTGCATCGGCCAGTGGGCGCGCTATCGCGACGGCGACGAGCAGGGAAAGAACTCGATCGTGCATTCCTTTAACCGCAATTTCTCGAAGCGGGCGGATGGCAATCCCAAGACGCACGCGTTTGTGACTTCGCCGAGCATGGTAACGGCGCTGGCTATCGCGGGGGATCTTGGCTTTAACCCGCTGACGGATACCCTAACGAACACCGATGGGGAACAGGTGAAACTGGATCCTCCGGAAGGCATCGAGTTGCCGGAGAAGGGCTTCGATTGTGAAGATTCCGGTTATCAGGCGCCATCGGCGGACGGTAGCGGCGTGGAAGTGGTTGTCGCGCCCGACTCGAAGCGCCTGCAACTGCTCGCGGGTTTTGCCCCTTGGGAAGGGACGGATCTTTCGGGGTTGAAACTGTTGATCAAGGCGAAGGGCAAATGCACGACGGACCATATCTCGATGGCGGGGCCGTGGTTGCGCTTCCGTGGGCACCTCGACAACATTGCCAACAATACCTTCATCGGCGCGATCAACGCGTTCAACGACACGGCAAACAGCGTCAAGAATCAGCTGACAGGCGTGTACGGCGAAGTACCCGAGGTCCAACGCGCCTACAAGGCGAACGGCATCGGCACGGTGGTGGTCGGCGACGACAACTATGGCGAGGGCTCGTCGCGCGAGCACGCGGCCATGCAGCCCCGTCATCTAGGCGTTCGCGCGGTGTTGGTGAAAAGTTTCGCGCGTATCCATGAGACGAACTTGAAGAAACAGGGCATGCTCGGCCTTACCTTCGCCGATCCGGCGGACTACGATAGGGTGCAGGAAGACGACTCGATCGATATTCAGGGCTTGAAAGATTTCGCGCCGGGCCGGCCGCTGACGGTCGTGCTCAACCACGCCGATGGAAGCCCGGACAGCTTCGAGGTCAACCACACGTACAACGCGGGTCAGATCGAATGGTTCAAGGCCGGCAGCGCGCTGAACCTCATCAAGGCGCAAGCGGCGGGGTAGGCTCTTGGTCCCACATTCGATCATTCTTCCAATCAAGAAGAGGACGGTCGACACCTCATGAATTCTCACCTATTTGTTCTTCGCCTAGCCTAACGGTATGCGCGTCAGCGCGTCGGTACATGCGCTTGCCCGCAGTCTTCAACGCAGCATTCATTTCTGGCAACGTGATAAGGACCGACTTTGCGTTCACTGTGTCTAGTGAATCCGTTCTTCTCGTAGGTCGCACAAAGTTTCGGGCGCAAGGCACAATCCAAACACAAGAACTTTCTTCCTATGCTCTTGGTTCTAAGTTTGGCCCAATTCAGCATATACGAAGAGACACCCGTGCCAGCCACTCTACGTCTGACAGCGATTCGATGAACGTAGGCCGAGCTGCCCGCAGCGATGTCTGGCCAGACCAAGGTGTCCTCAAGCTGGTACCTCAGCGTTCCGACGGGCTCACCGCTCATCCTGGCGATAAAGTAGATTCCTGAACGGACGTCATCAGCGATTGCATCCGCAGACATCTCATCATGTTGCCACAGGGCTTGACCGATGGACTCGAGATGCGTCGTCCCCGAATTCGCGATCCGTCCTGAAGCTCGACGAGAAAACCGACTTGGGGCTTCTCAAGAGCGTCCGCGGAGTATCCTCCGGAGATTCCACCCAGCAGGAACACCAGAGAGCCGATAACGAAAGTGAATTCTCCCATTTCGAAGTACCTCCCTTGCCTGGTCTCTGTTTGTATAGTTTCCAGATATATCCGCAATCGGGTTTTGGTTCCAGATAACATACTGCCGGGGCAAGTCGATAGCCCACTTGATTCCCATGGTTTGGAATCAATGGCGCGGAACGTCGGCGTCTTAGGCGGTTGCGCATTCCCCCGGCGGAGCGTGGGAAGGAGATGATGGCTAGCCCGAATATACCCGCCTGCGGGCGCAACGGGATTAAGAATGGAGTGCGGGGGTGGCTAGCGGCGGTTGTAGGCGCGCTGGGCGCGCTTGTGCCGTTTTTCTTCTTTCTCGGTAGAGAAGGAATTCTTGGCGTTCTTGTACTGTCGCTTGTGGGAGCGTTCGGCGTCGCGCATCTGTTTCTTGTAGGACTTGGAGAAGTCTTTGGCTTGTTTGTCGACGGCGCGTTTGAACTGCCGTTGGCTTTTTTCGCTCATGCGGCGCGTGGCGCGGATCTGCTGGTGCTTCCCTCTGCGCGCCGCCTTCGTCTGCCGGTTGATGGCCCGCTTGCGCGGTTCGGTCTCGATGCCGACGGCCTCTTTGACGGTGCGGGTAGCCTTCTTGGCGTCGCCCGCGACGCCCTTGACGGTATTCTTCACGATACCTAGGGCGCTCTTGATCTCGCGGATGATAAACGCATCGGAAGCGGGAGCGGCTGCGAGCGCGGCTATGGCGACGATGAGTAGCGAAGCCTGAGTTTTGTTGAATGTACCCGCCATCGGAAACAGTATTCCTCCTGTGAACCACGTTTATTCTAGCTGGGACGCGGCGGAATTACAAGAGGAATATCTTTGGAGGAGGTTGGATGTGGGAATTCACCGAGAAGGTTCCTCCTGCCTGCCTTGCTTGATGAAGCCCGGAGGTTTGGACTTCAAATGGTTCTGTCCCATCAACGCCCCAGGGCAACTGCAAAATAGCGATTCGGCCGAAGAACGCGACATCTATTCGGCCGTCATGACCAACGCCCGCAACAAAGTTGTTTTTGGCGGCATTGACCCGGCCGAGCTCGAACCAATTGCCCGACTTCTGACCATCAACACCTTTGACCCCAAGAAGGTCAAACCCATCTTCTACAGTTGAAAAACTTAACCGGCTGTTTTGCAAGCACTTAC
>CAYNZS010000195.1:0-8138 GCA_964401695.1 uncultured Nitrospirales bacterium | reverse complement strand
TGCTTCAATCTCATTGGCTCCGGTCGCCGACGGGTCCATATGGGTAATCTCGGATAAAAAGGGAATTTGGATGAAAGCGAATTTTGAAGTGAATCTGCTACTGGTCTTGGTTGCGGTGTCTGTTTCTTTCCTGAGCGCGGCGGACCCCAAACTACCGTCCGTGTTTGGCGATCACATGGTGATGCAGCGCGACGCGAAGGTACCGGTTTGGGGATGGGCGGATCCTGGTGAAAAGATTACGGTGACGCTGGGCCGCCAGTCGGTATCGGGCCGCGCGGGTTCCGACGGACGCTGGCAAGCTAAACTGAAACCCATGCGCGCCGGTGGGCCGTTTGAACTTGTGGTGCAGGGCGACGACGCTGCAGTCCACATCAAAGATGTCCTCATCGGGGAAGTGTGGATCTGTTCGGGTCAGTCAAACATGGCGTGGTCCGTTGCGATTTCCAACAATGCACAGGCGGAGATAGCGGCGGCTCACTATCCAGCCGTGCGTTTCATCGACGTAAAACAGACCGTTGCGGACACGCCGCAAACGGACTTCGAAGCGGAGTGGGAAGTGTGCAGCAGCAAGACCGTCGGCGGGTTTTCAGCGGTCGCGTATTACTTCGGGCGGGAACTGCACCGGAAATTGGGCGTGCCGATCGGCTTGATTGAAACCGATTGGGGCGGAACGCCCGCCGAATCTTGGACCAGCGCGGAGGCGTTGGAGGAAATCGAGATTTGTGCTCCGTTGTTGGAGCGCTGGGACAGCATCGTTGCGAATCATCCCAGCGAGGAGTACAGGCAATATGAGAAGGATCTCGCAGCGTGGAGGGCGCTCGACGAGCAAGAACGCAAAGGTCCGCATGCGCCATGGATTCCCGTAAACCCCAAGCACCCCCACCGTCCGTCGTCGCTGTACAACGCGATGATTTCTCCGCTCATCCCCTACGCCATGAAGGGTGCCATCTGGTACCAGGGCGAATCGAACGCGCAGCGGGCCTATCAGTATCGCGATCTGTTTCCGGGCATGATTCAAGACTGGCGGCAGCAATGGGGCGGGCGTAAGTTTCCTTTCCTATTTGTTCAACTCGCGAATTTCAAAGGGCGAACCGAACAGCCCCAAGAAAACTCGGCGTGGGCCGAATTGCGGGAAGCGCAGCTCATGACCCTGTCGCTCAAGAATACAGGCATGGCTGTTGCCATTGACATTGGAGACGCGACGGACATTCATCCGAGGAACAAGCAGGATGTCGGAAAGCGGCTCGCGTTGAATGCGTTGGCGAACACCTATGGAAAACAAGTGGCTTACTCCGGGCCCGTCTTTGATTCGATGAAGATAAAGGGCGATTCTATTCGCTTGACCTTTGACCAGACAAACGACGGTTTGGTCGCAAAGGATGGCAGCTTGAAAGGGTTTTCCATCGCAGGCGCCGACCAGAAGTTCGTCTGGGCGGATGCGCGGATAGAAGGCTCTAAAGTGGTTTTACGGGCAGCAGGTGTGCCCAATCCCGTCGCAGTACGCTACGCTTGGGCCGACAACCCGGCGTGCAATCTCTATAACGGCGCAGGACTACCCGCCACGCCATTTCGTACCGATTCTTGGCCGGGCATCACGATCGACCGCCGTTAGCCGGGGTCCTGCCCGAGTACAAAGAGGCAGCAGCGTTTAGACATGAATCGCACACTGCCCCAAACGCTACGAATTTAGCGTTTGGGGCTTAGCAAGGATGGATTCTATAAACTGTAAGAGGCTGCTCGTTACTGCTGCCGTTATCGCATTTGGCTTGGCGGCTAACGCATAGGAAAAGCCGAACATTGTTGTCATTTATGGCGACGACATTGGATATGGCGACTTTAGCTGTTACGGCGGTGTCGGCGTTGATACGTTCAATATCGACGCCTTGGCCGAGGAGGGCGTCCGCTTCTTATCCGCCTACTGTACGGCGGCTACGTGTACGCCGTCGCGCTATTCGCTGCTGACCGGCGAATACGCTTTCCGCAACAAGTCCGCGAAAATTCTGCCCGGTACCGCGCCGCTGATCATTGATCCCAACCGCCCGACTATCGCCTCCTTCCTACGAGACAATGGCTATGCAACAGGCATTGTCGGCAAATGGCATCTTGGCTTGGGTCCGACCGATCGGAAAGTCGATTGGAATGAAGCGATTGCGCCCGGTCCTAAGGAAGTCGGTTTCGATTATTCCTTTTACATGGCTGCTACGGCGGACCGCGTTCCGTCGGTCTACATTCAAAATGGCCGCGTCGCAAATCTCGACCCAGCCGATCCGCTTCGCGTCAGTTATGAGGGCATGGTCGGTGACGAACCCACCGGCATATCTCATCTGAAAGGAAAAGACGCATGAAGAAGATCTC
The DNA here is from genome assembly GCA_964401695.1 of uncultured Nitrospirales bacterium. GTDB lineage: Bacteria > Hydrogenedentota > Hydrogenedentia > Hydrogenedentales > JAPYPO01. The sequence continues at coordinate 5,783 of CAYNZS010000195.1, read as the reverse complement.
CGCTCTGATCGTACTGGCGGCATTCTTACAGGGCTGCGCAAGTCTTGGGCCCAATGTGACTCCCGGCTCAGCACGACGACTTCCTGAATCGCATTTTGAAATCGCGAATCTACGTCCACTCGCCTCGGCACGCAGGCACCTACAGCGCCGATGAGTCATCACATCTGCGGGTGTCTTTCCAGGCGTGTGTAGCGATGGGTAATGCCCACTAGAGTATCTCCGCCGAGAGCCACAGTGCCATTCCCCGCTCTAGGGGATCTCCTTCTGATTACCTAAACCATGCTTCGGGAGAGAGTACGGTGTCATCCGAGTCCGACAACGCTGTCGCTTCTATTACCTTGTCGATTTCATCTATAGAGCAGAGCCCATGACAGATTGAGTTAGTATTGTTATGAGCAGCCTGAATCAAATAGTAAATTACAAAAGGATCCATCCCTGACTTCGAGAGAACGTGTAAGATTCTGGCAACAACCTTCCTGTCCTCGAGCCCGACTGGACTCGCGCAGTAATCGAGAAGTATCGAACAGAGGAAGCGCTGACATTCGTTTGGTGTCTCGGATCGATAGCGACGTTTCTTTTTTTCTCCCGGCGCAGGGTCTTGATATCACTCGGAGCCTCTCGCACTGTCCTCGGAGAGATTCCTAGCCTCCAGCCAGTTACCTGCTCCGCGATTACTGAAGGCGCCTCACTTTTTTGGAACACACTTGCCCAGAACTCGTCCAATTTGTTCGGCGGTATGGGTAGCGGCCGACAGATTACAATCGCGTTCCCCGCGAGAGTCCGTATCTTCTGCATCACGGTCGTCGGAGGAAGTTCCCCGTTGGGACCAAACTTGCCACGTTTTTCTTCTAGCGTCTTGAATATATTATGCATCTCCCGATATTCGTTCTGCGTTACCTCGTGGGCTACGTTTTCAGCGTTCAAATCTCCCAAAATGGCGCTGCGAATTTCCTCCGAACGACTAGCTTCACGTGGCTGTTTCGATGCAGCCGCGCTCTCGCCAAGATGCCAGACAAGCCAGCCTAACGCGTAATATTCGAACGGCAGCAAATCTTCTCTAACTGTCTTTCCCATAGTCAGTTACATCTCTTTTGTACGTTCGAACGCTTCTCTGACCGTCTCAAAAAAAACTCCGATTTTTGATGTACTTGCCCCCGACCGGCTGGCTCGAGAAGAAAGGAGACCCTCTCACCCTAAACCAAACTCGAGCCAGTTCGTCCTCGAAATCCTAACATTTCACATGTCAAGAATAAGGAGTATAGAACAATGAGTCGCATTTCAGAATCGAAAATGATAACTCGCAAACACCTTGAAGAGTTTGCATCTTCGGGCATAACGGAAGCGACGGCAAAGTTGTCCGGTATCCGGAGCGTCTCGCCTAAAGAAGCATACGAAATGACTGGGCTCCCTACCGGCGCGGGATGGGCTGCAGAATACGGGCATCCCGACGACGAGACAGTCTGGGTCGTTAAGCCAGATCTTCCGTACAAGAATCGTAAGTATGTTCGTGCCGCAGGTAAGAATTGCAAAATGGGTTTTCCCCCCGCAACCAAACTCATTCAAGAAAAGACCGGTGTTCCGATTCTATTCGTTGAGGGTCGTAAGAAAATGCTGTGCGCGTTTCAGCGAGGGCACCTCTCGATCGACCTGGGCGGCGTTTGGAATTTTCAGCGCGACGGCAAGCTCTTGGAATGTTTCAACTACATCTCGATCGAGGGCCGCAAAGTCTACATCGGCTACGACAGCGATGCGCTCGAGAAGTCCTCCGTCTTCCTCGCGGTAGTCGCCTTCGCGTTGGCGCTTGAAGCACAAGGCGCCGATGCAAAGGTATTGGTAATCCCGGCCAAGACTGATGGCGACAAGAACGGCTTGGACGACTACCTTATGGAGTCGGAAGACAATTCCATCGAGGAACTGGTCGAACAGTCCGTTACGGCACTGTCTTTCATCAAGATGCGACTTGGGCGGCTCCCAGCAAACGAGCGGGACCGGGAGAGCCGCTCTATTGCGCGCATTATCCGGAAGTGGTGCGAGCCGGAGCGCCAAACGGATTGTCTGTCCATCCTCCAGGACGGCGGGCCGTTCGAGCCGAGCCCAGCCTCCGGCGGAATCGACAGCTGTGGAGAACCCCTGAAAACCGTTCTGTCCAAACTCGATGGCGTTCAGCGGACGGGGCCCGGCGAATTCTCGGCGCTTTGCCCAGCCCACGACGACAACAGGCCGAGTCTGACTGTGAAGGAAGGTGAGGATGGGCGCGTTCTCGCCCACTGCTTCGCCGAATGCGAGTTTGAAGACATCGCGGAAGCGTTAGACCTCGAGCCGGGCGATTTCTTTCGGACGGCTTCTGCTGAGAGCCCGATGAGGACTTACGAGTACGAGGATTCTGATGGTTCGCTCCTGTACCAAGTCGTACGAACCGGGCAGAAGAGATTTCGGCAGAGGCGTCCCGACGCCGACGGAGGCTGGATTAACGACGCCAAGGGCGTCCGGCGGGTTTTGTATCGACTGCCGGAGTTGGTGACGTCGGGGAGAGACGACTTGGTCTTCGTCGTTGAGGGTGAGAAAGACGTCGACCGACTCCGCGACATTGGCCTCACCGCCACCACCTGCGCGATGGGTGCGGGAAAATGGAGCCGCGTGGATGACACTCCCCTCCACGGTCGCCGAGTGGCTGTCATCCCCGACAACGACGATGCCGGTCGAAAACACGCAAGCGACGTCGCCGGTTCCCTGTATGGACACACTCGGGATCTGAAGATTGTCGAGCTGCCGGGCTTGGAGCCCAAAGGCGACGTGTCGGACTGGTTGGATGCAGGCAACACCCGCGACGATCTCATGGCCCTTGTCGAGGCGACGCCATCCGTTGACGATACATCATACGAAGGAAAAAAGGGCACGCAGGCCATCGGCCTGCTGATTACAAATATGAGTACGGTCGAGCCCGAGGAAGTTGAATGGTTGGTGCCTGGCTGGGTTCCGCGAAACAAACTCACGATGCTCGTCGGCGATCCGGGAGTGGGAAAATCTTTCTTGACCTGTCAGTTGGCCGCGAACGTAACCACTGGAATATGGTTTCCCTTTTCATTTGAGCGCAAGGAACCCGGCAACGTCTTAATAATTTCGGCTGAAGATGACCCGGCGGACACGATTCGGCCACGTCTTGATGCAACTGGAGCGGTCGTGGAACGGGTGAGTTTTGTGGAGGGCGTGGTCAAGCCTGGCGTTTCACACGCTGGCCTGTTCTCATTGGTTGACCACGTACACTATTTGGAGGATGCGCTCAAAGCTGACTCTGAAATCAGGCTCGTAATTGTGGACCCAATCAGCGCCTACATGGGCCCGACGGACTCCCACAAGAACGCGGAGGTTCGTGGCGTGCTTGCACCTCTGTCCATCGTTGCGTCCAAGTACAAGGTCGCGGTTCTGGCAGTGTCGCATTTGAACAAGGGGTCGGGTGGACAGGCGGTTTATCGAACGATAGGCTCCCTTGCATTTACAGCAGGCCCCCGAGCTGTTCACTTCGTCGGGAAGGAACCGGGCTCAGAACGACGCATCCTCGCGCCGATAAAACTCAATATCGGGAAGCCACCAACACCACGCGCCTATCTCATCCACGACGGTCGAATCCGCTGGGATCACGACCCGGTTGAGTGTTCCGTTCACGATTTGATGGGAGGTGAGCTAAGCGGAGGTGAATCGAAATCGGCGCTCGCGGAGGCAATCGAGTTTCTTGAAGAGATTCTCCAGCACGGACCGATGCCCGTGAAGGAGATCAAATTGAAAGGTTCGGAATCGGGCCTGACATGGGCAACGGTCAAACGGGCGCGGTACAAATTGAAGCTCGAAGTCGCGAAGGAAGGGTTTGCTAAGAACGCTCAGTGGAAGTGGAGCCTGCCCGACGAGAAAGAACCAACGGAATCAAGCGATGAATCCGCAGGGTGAACGGGAATCGAGAGAAGGCGTTAAGTTAACGGAACTCGCCCAACTACCTCCTGGGACCATGCTGGACGAGACGGCCTTGGCGTCGGCGTTGAGCGTATCGACGCGAACCGTCAGGCGAATGGTGGACCGGTGCGAAATTCCGGCTGGCGTCAAACTTGGTGGGAAAAAGTACTGGTTCAGCGAACGCGTTTTGGCGTACCTGCGGGAGCGCGCGGACCGGGAAGCGACCGAGGCCAGGAAGGCGGCCGCACGCTTTGGCAACAAATTTTGAAATTGTTGTTACAATTTGTTATAATAAGAGATAAGTAGTGTAATATCTTTTATTGAAAAGAGAGGAAACCGAAATGGCTTATGTATTCTAGACCAAAGACAAAGAAGGCAAACCTCATCCGCGTTGGCGGTTCGAGTTCAGGGATTATCGCGATCGTAGGAAGAAGGGCACTGGCTTCACATCCAAGGCCCAGACCCTGAAGCTTGTGCGGGAGATTGAAGCCGGGCAATCGGCAATACGCAAGGGTTTCAGGGAGCCACCCAAGCCCAAGATTCCGGATCGCGAGTTCAAGGTCGCAGCCCAAGAATACCTGGACTGGGGTGACTCCCAGGGCGGTCGCGGTGGGAGGCCTTGGGGCGAGAGGCATTCCATGACCAGGCATCGGCACCTGGCCCAGTGGCGGGAACGGCTGGGCTTCGATATGCTCTCCGAGCTGGAAGGATGCCTGCCTTTGGTCGAAGCGGAGTTGAGGGCTCTGCAATGCAAGGGTCTCGCCGGTCGAACCGTAGCTCAACACGCGGAATCGATTAAGGCCTTTGCCAAATGGTGCCAGACGCGGCATTTCATCGAGGAGGACCCTCTCACAGACCTGACAGCTTTCGATAAGACACCCCAGTCCACCCGTAGGGCCATGACAGCGGATGAAGTTCAGCGGCTACTGAGGGTCGCTCCTGTCGAACGCAAGATCCTTTACGAGGTGGCCCTATGCACTGGCCTTCGGGCAAACGAGCTTCGGAACCTGACCACGGACCATCTGGACGCGGAGCGCGGGGGGCTCCGACTTGACGCGGACTGGACGAAGAATAGGAAGGGCGGGTTTCAGCCACTCCCCGAAGACCTTATCCAGCGCCTGCGGGAATTCGTGGAGGAGCGCACTGCTGTCGACCGCTATGGCTTCACACACGGTCGCTGCGATGCTGTGGATGCTCCTTCGGATCCACTCCTCTACATCCAGAAGGATCCGGCAAAGGCGTTCACCAAGGATCTAAAGGCCGCGGAGATCCCAAAACACACGAAAGAAGGCAAGCTCGACTTCCATGCCCTCCGCGTCACCTACACCACCCTTGTTATTGAAGCGGGCGCATCGGTCAAAGAAGCTCAAACATTGCTGCGCCATTCCAACCCGCAGCTGACTATGAATACATACGCTCGAACGCGCGAGGGAAGGCTCGCCGATGTCACCGAAAATGTCGGACGTGTGGTGTTGAGCGGACACGAAAGGGCAAGTAGCGGACACCAAGTAGCCCCAAAATGGCCCCAAAAGGAAAATGGTGGCAAGAAGAGCGATTCGGTAAGTGAAGACGACGCAGAGGATTGCGACCCACTATCAATGGCGGAGAGGGCGGGATTCGAACCCGCGGTACGGTTAGACCGCACAACGGCTTTCGAGGCCGCCGCCTTCAACCACTCGGCCACCTCTCCGGTTAGCGGGGATGGGATTGTACCAAAGGGCTGGGAATGCGTTCTACTTGATGGCCATCCGCGGGCCAGCGTCATCAAATTGGGTTGATCGAATTCTGGTTTCATTTGGCAAGAAAAATGTAGTGTGCTTACTACATTGCATGAAGCC
>CAYNZS010000194.1:1950-8213 GCA_964401695.1 uncultured Nitrospirales bacterium | reverse complement strand
TTCCTCCGCCCGGCGGGGATGATGCTCCTAAGAAGCACTTGTGACCTCATAGCTTCTTGTTGTTCAAAAGTACGAATGTTGGACCGCCGAGGCGGTGGTCCAACATTCAGATGATCCCCCCTAACCTGAACCGTGTTACTTTCACAATTTGCCCCCGGCACGGGGATGGTGCTATCAAGAAAATTCGACGAATCCAGTAATAAAGTATTGACAAATCTTTCTTAATATGCTTAACTTACGACGCAATACATAGGGGTCGCATGTTTATTAGACCCCACATTTTGTAGTCAGATCCGTCTAATCCGGTATATACCGCGCAGATGCGGGGTTATCAATTCTTGACAAAACTAGAATCTTCTTCGCTCAACTATTGGAGCTTCAAGGATGAGTGAAGCCGTCCAACAGTCGATAGGCCGCAAATTCGAGATTCTGGCGGTGCTATTGTTCGCTGCCACCGCGGTCCTCTTTTTCGCGCTGGCCACCGACGGCTATCAAGGCGACGACTCGCGCAATCTAACCCAAATCGGCCAAGTGCCCAACGCTTTGGGCAAGGTCGGTGCCGTCATCGCCGGTATTCTTTGTGTGCTCCTAGGCAAAGCGGCCCACGTCATGTACGTCATGACCTTCATCTGGGCGTCGATGCTCCTCCGCCACCGGCCGCTCGACAGGTTGCCCACCCGTCTCGCGGGATTCCTTATACTGACCGGATCGGTTGCGGGCTTGCTGCATATCGATACAGCGACCGAGGCATACGACAGTATGCCCGGCGGCCCCATAGGCGCGTTCGCCGTGCGAATTGTCGAACCTATCTTTGGCCTCGTCGGAGCCAACGTCATTTTCATCACGCTTGGCGTCATCGGCATTCTCCTCGCCACGGAATTTCTTTTTATCAAGATGGCCTACGGCGCGATCTCAATACTGGTCTTGACGGTTCGCTCCCTGTGGCATATGGGCGGAAAGCTCTCCACGCAATGGAACGCATGGAGCTCGACCGTGGCGCTCGACCGCAAGGCCGGCGCGCAGTCGCACGCCGCTCCGAAGGAACGAGAATTCGCTCCTGGGTTGTCCGAGCGGCTCGGCGCGAAGCTCTCCTCGCTGAAACGAACCGCGAAACCCGCAGTCGTCGATTCGAGCGACCTCAGCCGCATTCGAGTCTCTCCTCCCGACGCATCTCCGGAGTTGCCCTTTGACGAGGTACCCGAAGTTGTGGCGGAAGCCGTGGAACCAGTCATCGAAGATCCCGTGCCGGAATTCATCCCTGAAGATTCCTTCGAAGAGGATCTTCCGGAGATCGAGTTGGATGAGCCTATTCTAACGCCAAGCCCCTTGGAGGCGGAACCCGCGCCAGTTCTTCCAAAGAAGCCGAAGAAGTCCAGCCTGCGCCGCAAGACCAAGGTGGCTGAGGAGCTGCCGGACGACTACGTTTATCCCAAGCGCTACAAGAAGCCTTCCTTCCACCTGTTGGAGAAGGCGGAACTGCTGGACTTGGGGGACGATTCGGCCGAGGCCCTGCGGCAAACAGGGGTCCTGCTCGAGGAGACCCTCCAGACCTTTGGCATTGAGGCGCGCGTGACCGATATCACGCGCGGTCCAACCATCACACGCTTCGAGATCGAACCCTCGCCCGGCGTGAAGGTCAGCCGTTTCATGGCGCTCGCCGACGACTTGGCGCTTGCCCTGAAGGCGTACCGCGTACGCGTCGAAGCGCCTATTCCCGGCAAGGGAAAAGTGGGTATCGAAGTGCCCAACGATCAGCGTGAAGACGTGGTCATCCGCGACCTGTTGGAGTCCCGTACGTTCAAGCGCGAAAAGGGGGCGCTCCCGCTGGCGCTTGGTAAAGACATCGCCGGTGGAATCGTCGCGGTCGACCTTGCGTCCATGCCTCATTGCCTCGTCGCGGGAGCCACGGGCGCGGGCAAAACCGTCTGTGTGAAGACCATCCTTGCGAGCCTTCTCTTCACCAAGACCCCCGACGAACTGCAACTCATGCTCATCGACCCTAAAATGGTCGAGCTTTCCATCTTCAACGAAGTCCCTCACTTGATTACGCCCGTCGTGATCGATCCAAAGAAGGCCGCGACATCTTTGAACTGGCTCATCAACGAAATGGAAGAGCGCTACCGTCTCTTCGCACATTTGCGCGTTCGCAACATCGAGGTTTACAACGAAAGCGTGGACAACGGCGAAATCGAAGTGGAAGGCGATGCGGAAGAGGCCGATGTCGAGAGCCTCGAGGTCATCCGAAAGCTCCCCTACATCGTTTGCATTATAGACGAGTTGGCCGACCTCATGATGCTGGCGCGCGCCGAAGTGGAAGACGCCATAGCCCGCTTGGCCCAACTTGCCCGCGCTGTGGGCATCCATTTGATAATCGCTACGCAGCGTCCCTCGGTTGACGTGTTGACGGGAGTCATCAAAGCGAATTTTCCGGCGCGTATTTCTTTCCAGGTCTCGTCCCGTGTGGACTCACGGTGCATCTTGGATGAAATTGGCGCGGAACGGCTGATTGGCCGCGGGGACCTGCTGTATTTGCCTGCTGGCCAGAGTAAGCCAACCCGTGTGCAGGGCGCTTTCGTAAGCGATGAGGAAATGAATGACCTCATCGCTTATCTCAAGACTCAGGCGCCACCGCAATACCGCGACGAGATTGAGAAATTCGGCAAACAGCAGGGTGGCATCGACGATATGATGGACGAAGGAGACGAACTTCTCGATGACGCGATCAACGTCGTAGTCGAAACTGGACAGGCCTCGATTTCCATGGTGCAACGGAGGCTACGGGTCGGTTATACTAGGGCGGCCCGGCTTATCGACATGATGGAAATGAAGGGGATCGTGGGCCCGCATGTCGGGAGCAAGGCGCGCGAGATACTTGTTGAGGTCGCGCACAACAACGGCGAGGGAACATGAACTCATCCGCATTTCCTGGGGAACGCCTGCGCGAGCGGCGCGAAGAATTGGGGCTGAGTGTGGAAGATGTTTATCGGAAGTTGCGCATCCCTTTCGATGCCATCGACGCTTTCGAGAGGGGGGATACAGGCGCGTTTCCTGAAGCCTGTTTCGCCGCGGGTTTCCTTCGGACATACTGTAATTTCCTGGATATTGACAGCGACAAGTACCTCGCCATTATCCAACAGTGCGCGGCCCCCGAATCCCGTTTCCAACGCCTTGCCACCTCCGCGACGAACGCCGCGTGGTTCAAAGAGCTCGCGGCTTGGGCCGGCGTGTGCGGCATTGTCATCCTGGGCTGGATCACCTATGCCATAGTGTTCCAGCCCGATGCCCAACCAGATTCCGCGGCCCAAGCGGAAACGCGAGAGACGCGCGTCCCAAGCACCGCCCTTCCCCGGTAGGAGCCCCATTCCAGCCGAGTCGTTCGACCAGGGAGGCTCCATACGGAGAGTTCCATACATGCACGGGCCGCTCCCGTCTGCTATGATCCCTGCTCGCCCCTCTGCAACACCACCCCCGGAGAGCTATCCCGGCACAACGACGAATGGAACTCATTCACAATGAACTTGCCGAATCGCCTGACTATAGCCCGCCTCGTATTGGTCCCTGTTTTCGTGGCCCTCATGTCTGTCGACAACACCGCCGCCCTTCTCCTCGCGTACATCGTGTTCGTCGCCGCATCCATCACCGACTATCTAGACGGCCGAATCGCCCGGTCGCGGAACCTCGTCACCTCTTTCGGGAAACTTATGGACCCGTTGGCCGACAAGATCCTCATGGCTGCCGCCTTTATCATGTGCATGGCTATCGCCGAACTGCGCATTCCCGCGTGGACACTCGTGGCCGTATTCGCGCGCGAGTTCCTGGTGACCGGGGCGCGTTCGCTCGCCGCCTCTGACGGAACCGTAATCGCCGCGAACTGGTGGGGTAAGATGAAGACGATTTTTCAGATTACGTATGTGTGCACATTCCTCCTGCTCTACGTCGCTGGACGCTACTTAATGGACCGCTCTTTCGCTTGGGCTGACGCTTGCATGGGTTATGTGGGCTTGGCCTCAAGATGGGCCATCATACTTGTTGCCTTGTACACGGCCGGATCGGGCGTCCAATTTGCGGTCGCCAACTGGAAATCCCTTCGCCTCGGTGCCGAATCGTGAGCGATCTGGTTTCTTCCACACTCGCCGTCGACCTTGGCGCATACGCCCACAATCTTGGTGTCGTACGCCGCTTTCTGCCGGAGCAATGTAAAATCCTGGCCGTCGTAAAGGCAAACGCTTACGGCCTCGGCGTCGAGCCGATTGCCCGCCAAGCCCTGGAAGAAGGCGCCGCCATGCTGGGCGTGGCCACCGTTGGCGAAGGCGCCGCCCTGCGCGAAGCCAGCATCGACGCCCCCATTCTAGTCCTCATGCAACCGCCGGTCAGCGCGTTGAGCGAAGCCGTTCGCCTCGACCTTCGCTTGACCATCGGCGATGCCGAGACGGGCGAACGCTTGGGACAAGTCGCGCGCAAACAGAAGAAAGTCGCGGTGGTCCACTGCGAAATCGATACCGGCATGGGACGGCAAGGCTTCATGCCAGAGCGCACCCTCGAAGATCTGGTGTCGCTCACGCGAATCTCCAACATTGATGTGGAAGGCCTTCTCACCCATTTTCCTACGGCCGAGACTCCGAACAATTCATTCACGGCCAACCAGATCCGGACCTTTCGCCAACTTCTCAAAGATCTCGACAAGACCGGAATCCCTTACGAAATGGAACACACGGCAAATAGCGCGGCGATAGTCAATTATCCGAATAGCCACTTCACCATGGTTCGCCCAGGCATCATGACGTACGGCGTCTGGCCCTCCGAAGATCCTCCGGAGAAAATCCATCTGCATACGGTCGTTCGATGGACCTCCAGAATCGTATCCGTCCGCAGCCTGCCTGGCGGCGCGAACATCGGTTATCGCCGCTCCTACAAGTCGCCATCCCCCCGGAAGACGGCCCTTATTCCCGTCGGATATGCCGACGGTTACAGCCTAAGACTTTCGAACCGCGGGATGGTCCTGGTGCGCGGAATGCGCTGTTCGGTCACCGGCATGGTCAGCATGGATCAGATCGTCATCGATGTATCCAATGTCAACGGCGTTGCCGAGGGGGACGAAGTCACCCTGCTTGGTGCGGCGGGCGGATCTGAAATTACTATCGCCGAATTCGCGCAGTGGGCTGAGACGATCCCTTACGATGTGCTCACCGGAATCGGACCCAGAGTCCAGAGAGTCTACCGCGCCGAAACGTGATTCGGCAACTGCCGTCCAGACGCGTCCGAAGGAATGCGCCATCCCCACATGGTAAATCATTACTATATCGACGGATACAACGTCATCCACCATTCCCGCGAACTTCGTTCGCGCCTCGATGGCGACCTGGAGGTGGGCCGGCAAGCGCTCATAGACCTGACCGCCGAATTCTGCGGCCAAACCGGCGAGCGCGTCACCATCGTGTTCGACGGGCAGTCCACGCACACCGACCCGCCCGGTCCCGTCCCCGGCGTTCCTGGGTTGCATGTGGTCTACGCACCCGCCCATCTCAGCGCCGACGCCCTCATCGAACGCGCGGTCTACGAGGCCAAGGACCGGATGGCTACCGTAGCGGTTACCAGCGATCATGGGATTCGCGATCTTTGCAGCGGGCTTGGTTCGCTCGTCATGAGCGCGGCCAATTTTCTAGAGACTTTGCGCCGGTCGCGCAGCGAAAATCAAGCCGCTTCGCAGCCTCCAAGGCGCGGACAGAGCTCAAGCAGTTTGGGCGAGCGGATTTCTCAAGATCAGGCAGACGGTCTCGAACGCCTGAAGAAACGGTTGGAGGGCGGGTGAAGCAGGGAAGCGAAGAATCAAACCATCGCCATTCTTGATTGAGATTCATCTGTCATGTGAAGACGCGAACTCGAATAGCGTTGGCAAAGCGACGTTGCCGCGCGCCTCGATGACGAGGGCTCCAACGAATTCCCCTCCCGGCTGGATGTCATGAATCCTCCAACGCGCCCGTTCGGCGTCGCCGCCCTCCGCACGTAAGAGAGTGGGGAATTCGGCCGGGGCGAAGGCCACGTCGAAGCTAGAAAGAGAGATTGAGAGTCCTCTCCCCTTCGCCTTGATGTAGGCCTCCTTGCGCGTCCAGCAGCGGTAAAACGCCGGGAGCCTTTCCGAAGAGGGCACATCGGTTAGCGAACGGACTTCAGCGGGCGAAAAATAGCGCCTGGCGAGCTTCTCAAAATCCGGCCGCTCGCTGAGATGCTCGATATCCACCCCCAGTTCGCGGCCACGGGAAAAG
>CAYNZS010000194.1:0-1940 GCA_964401695.1 uncultured Nitrospirales bacterium | reverse complement strand
TTCGCGCATGGCGACCTGGTTGAGAAAGTGGTCGGCCAGCAGCGCCACATCCTCCGAATGGGAGACGTTGAACTCGAGTGCGCGCGACGCAAACTCGGACGCGAGCGAAGGCTTTCCTAATTCGTTGTACGCGAAAGCAACATCCGATGCTTCGATGGAGAGGTACCGGCCGATCAGCACCCGAAGCGTGGCTCGGGCCGCCGTAAACCTCTTGCCATGAATGTCACGAACAAAGCGGTCGGCACGGACCACTTCCTCTTCGCTGAGAAGATGTCGCCTCCAACCGTCGTCGTCCGCGTCCAGGCGCGTCCGCCACACATGGACTTCGCGGTCGCCTAAGGAAAGCGAAACGGGGGCCGCAGCCCAATCTTCTCGTTCGGTTTTGTCCAACGCGTGCGCCACCCTTCCCAATATGTCCATACGCGGCGCAAGGAGAGGAATTCGAACCGCGAGTTTCAGAACGACTTCAAGTATTATATAGAAAATCTGAACCCTTCGACGCGCGCCGCCACTCAAGACCACCACGGCAATCTTTCATGGACCTCTTCGAATACTTCCGCATAGCGTGGGAAACGCTGCTCCAGAACAAGTTCCGATCGCTCCTGACCATGCTTGGCGTCATCATTGGCGTCATGTCCGTGATCGTGCTCGTCGCGCTCGGGGAAGCGGCGCAGACCTACGTCGAAAACGAATTCGTAGGGCTCGGCAGCAATCTGATACTGGTTACCCCTGGTAAACAGGAAACAACCGGAATGGCCCCCGTCGTGGCAGGCAGCTTCCGCAGCCTGACCAGCCAAGACGCCCTCAAAGTCGCGCGAAGGGCGCAAGGCGTGACGCGGGTTGCACCATTGGTCATGGGGGCCGGCGCGGTGCGGTACCGCGGCCTGCTTCGCGATGCGATGGTCCTTGGCGCGACTGAAGATTGGACCGAGGTCCGGAGTCTCTATCCCCGCATCGGGCGATTCATCACACGCCAGGATGTGGAGAAGAACAATGCCGTCGTCGTGTTGGGAGCGGGCATCAAGGAAGGGCTCTTCGGCGACAAGAACGCGCTCTACGAGAAGGTGACCATCAATCGCAGGAAGTTCAATGTCATCGGCGTCATGGAGGATATCGGAATGACCTTCGACATTGATATGGACACCATGGTATTCCTGCCGCTATCCGCTGGGCAGCAGATGTTTCACGGCGGCAACGATAAACTATTCCAAATGATGATCACCGCCGCGAATCCCGAAGAGGTTGAAAACGCCATAGAATCGATTCGGGAGATCTTGATCGCGGCGCACGATTACATCGAGGATTTTACCATCGTCGATCAGGCATCGATCCTCGCGACTTTCGACCGGATATTCGATATGCTGAGGATTATGCTAGCCGGGCTCGCTTCGATTTCCCTCCTCGTCGGCGGAATCGGCATTATGAACATCATGCTCGTCTCGGTGAGAGAGCGCACACGCGAAGTCGGCCTGAGAAAGGCCGTAGGAGCTACCCGCTGGGACGTGGGTATGCAGTTTCTCGTCGAATCTATCACCCTCAGCGCGATAGGTGGCGCCATCGGAATCCTCATAGGCTATCTGGGAACTATCGCGTTCAGATTCGTTTATACCCAATTCCCCATATCCGTATCCGCCTGGTCCGTAACCACAGCTTTCGGCTTCAGTCTCACCGTAGGCGTATTTTTCGGCGTCTATCCAGCCCTTAAAGCGACCTCGGTGGACCCTGTGGAAGCCCTTCGCTACGAATAGGCCGGACAGACAGCTGTCCGTTCGCTGTCTCTTGGGAGAGGGAGTTTCTTCACTCCAACCCCGCGCTTCGCCGGTAGAGTCCTAACTCATTGGCCCTTTGTAGTGTTCGGATCCAGCCCCCGTAAAATGAGCTGGTGGCGATGATAGAATCTCCGTAACGCGAATGAGATTCACCGATGAAGAAGAAACGCT
>CAYNZS010000193.1:4596-8246 GCA_964401695.1 uncultured Nitrospirales bacterium | reverse complement strand
TCTATTGGCCTATGTTCGGAGACCAGACAAGAGTCACTACTCTGGTGACATCGCCGGCTTTTCCCGCAGGCAAACAGTCATCGCGGCTGCCGGAAAGTCTTGAAGAACTGGACGGCAAGGCGTGGCCGGTCATGTGGACGACAGAGGTGGGGCAGGGCAAAGTTTTCGGCTCGGTTCTGGGCCACAACTTCTTCACTTTCAACGATCCCTACTTCCGGATCATCTTGCTACGAGCCATAGCTTGGACCATGGACGAGTCTTTCGACCCTTTCAAGCCGCTGGTGACGATGCATCTCGAGCGGTAACCGGACGCGTATGCTCAAGATGTTCAGCCTGACTCCAAAACCTTACTTGATAGGGGCTTTCTCCAATGAGCTCAAACCGATAAGCGAACCTTGAGTCACAAGAGAAGGGCTAACCAGCGCATGCAGCGGACTTCGCCGCTGACGCGCAAACCGTTAGCCGACGAAAGGAGGCAGAAGATGCTCAAAGTCAACCGTAATCCATTTCTCGGCTACACGTTGGGGTTTCTGGGGTGCCTCGGTTTCCTCGGCTTCACGGGGAGCGAGAGCTATCAACACCTCACAAAACTCGCTCTTTTCTCCCTCCTATCCTTGGCATCCCTCTTAGTCTTGCTTCCCTCCCAGAGACCGAATTTCACCCAGAGCATCGATCCGAATAAGAAAGGCTATCTTGGCTTCCTTGCATTCCTCGGTTTCTTGGGCTTCCTGGGAAGCTTCAATCCGGGGCTTGCCGGACTCGCTGGCATGGCGTGCCTGTCGGCATCTGCAATGAGGTCGAGCAAAAAAACAACCGACGGGCCTTCGTAACCAAGAAGGAGCCTAACCAGCGCATGCAGCGGACGTTGCCGCTGACGCGCGAGACGTTAGGCCAGGCGCTGGAATGTCACACGCCGGAATTTGTGCGGGGAGCGTCGGGCAACCGGCACTCTACCAAGATGATTAGAGAATAGGGAGGTACGAGATGAATGACAAACAATGGGCCATGATCTTACATTTTTCAGTATTTGCCGCTTACGTCATACCGCTCGCGGGACTTGTTGCTCCTATTCTCATCTGGCAGCTGAAGAAGACGGAGTTGCCCGAAATTGACGCTCACGGCAAGGTCGTCCTCAACTGGATTATCAGCTCGATAATCTACGCCGTTGTCTTTGTCCTACTGAAATTCTTATTGATCGGCATCCCCTTGCTCATCGTATTGCGTCTGCTTTGCATCATTTTCCCGATCATTGGCGGCATCAAGGCCAACAACGGGGAGCTCTGGAAATACCCTCTCTCAATTCCGTTCCTTAAATGGCAATCCGAGTCGCCGCCCGTAAGCGAAGATTAGCACAGGCCATGAACGTTACCTAACCAGCGCATGCAGCGGACTTCGCCGAAATAATCGGGCGCAAACCGTCGCTGACTCTGAAGCGCGTAGAATTGAGACTGAAGTGAGTTCGGGTCGAACCGAGTAGGGCCTTTATTCCAAGTCCGGTAGGGTCGTTAGAGATTGTGGAATTCTTGACCGGCGAGTCGATACGCACTACAATTACTGCCGTTGGGTGGGAAGCCTGACGGCGTGGACCGGCCCTTAGAGTCTGGGCTCTTTGAGGGGTCGGCCAGGGGCAAGGGTCGTCCCAACGAACGGCCGCGACCCTCGCCGCGTTCCCACTCGACTTCCTTTCTGTCGCAGGTTTCCCTTCACCCTTTTCACGCTGCCTGAGCGCCGGCTCGATTGCGCCCATCTATGCGTTCGTGTATCATTAAGGTGCTCTATGATTAAGACTTTTCTAATAGATTGCGGAGGGCGGACAAAAAGAGAAATCTCACTCCAAAACAACTTCGCTTCGTCTCCGGGTACGTCGAAGGCGGCAATAAGGTAGAGGCGTACAGACAAGCCTACGACTGCCGACGGATGACCGACGCAACGATCCGTCGAAAATCGCAAGAGGTCGCGACATCGCCCACAGTCGCCGCGGAAATCGAGAGGCATTACACAGACCTGCGCGAGTGCAACAAGCTGACGGGCCAACGAGTGATGGAGGAGATCGGCGCCCTCGCGTTTAGCGACTTCACCGACTATGTCCAGGTTGCCGCGGGCCGCTATCAAGTGCGAGATTTAGACGACTTGACGAAGGAGCAGAGAACGGCGATTAAGTCCATTCGGTCTGTGCAAACGCCAGACGGCCCGCGGATCGAGATCGAACTACACGACAAGATGGGCGCGTTGCGGCAGCTTGCGAAGAGCCTTGGGCTCAACGAAAAGAAGCCGCCGACTGAGGCCGAGCAGATCCATATCCATCTTGATATGCGCGGGGATGGCCCGATTGACATCTACTCTGACGTTGTCGACGTGACGCCGGTCCCGGCCGCCATCGAAGGCGATCTTAGCCGATAAGTAGATAGGCGAAATGCTGGCGGTGACGGAACCGGACTAGGGAGTCCCGTCCCAAATCAGGCCCTAATACTTCCAGTCCTCATGCCGCACCGGCAGACGGTTGAGTTCATCCCGGCAGTGACGCCATTGGGGGAGGAAGCGGTCCATATTGTGGAAACGCCGGGCAAGAAGTGTAGCGGGTGGCGGTTTGGAAACGTAGCACCTGTGCGTCCCGAAAACCGATCCGCCTTCGTTTTCTTGTGCCATCGCCCCGACAACACCCTGTGTTCATAGGGTTAAACGATGCCGGCGGATCTGAAGATGACTCTTCCAAATGGGAAATCCGGGTTCAAAGCAGCATGGTACAGGGGGCTCGGAGAACTACTGGTTCGCCTTTCACCCTCACCAGCGAGATGTCCTCGAGGAAACTGGTGAAGCTTACTGCGTTTTGGGTTGCGGCTCCGCCGATAAGCTCCTGGTTATTCCATTCTCCCTCTTCGCTCCGTTACTTGAGAGTACCTGGACAACACTCCGAGCAGACCGCATGTATTGGCACGTTCGGATCGAGCATAGGGAAGGCATCCATCGCATGGCACTAAGAAAGGGCTCGGACAACTTTGACATGCAGCCCTACCTTCTTCGCGAAGCCAACGCATGACACTGTGCTGCAGATGCGGCTGTTGCATTCTCCCGCGCCCACGCCGCTTTTCAGCGCTTTCTAGTCCTAACCCATGGTCGGCCTTGCTCAGGTCTCTAACATCCCCCTTGGAAGAGGTCACCGACAGGAGTTGCCAGGGCTGTCATCCTGAGCGAATGCTTAGGATCTCTTTCGTGCGTAAGTCGTTGGCGAGGAAGAGATTCTTTGCTTTGTTCGGAATGACGATGTAGCGCTTTTATCGAGATTGCCGACTTTTGCCGGGCGTGTCTTCGAAGGGATACTTTCGGCAATGTTTGAGGGAATGTTGTCGGTGCAAGTTCTTGAACCATGAAACGCCGAGTGGCGTCTGCGATCAAGCCTGTATCCGGGGCGGTCCGAAGTGGCTTGATGGGTTTGCGTTGAGCCCAAATCGCTTGCTATACTCTGCTCTCCGATTCAGTTCCCGATTGACGCTAGGGCTGGCGTTCCCCTGACAGTTGCCAGGTTGGTTTCGCCATAGCGTCCTATGCTAGGGCGTAGCCAAGTGGTTAAGGCACCGGGTTTTGATCCCGGCATTCGTAGGTTCAAATCCTACCGCCCTAGCCAGCTTTCTTGCCGAATCGGACCTGGCGGG
>CAYNZS010000193.1:0-4586 GCA_964401695.1 uncultured Nitrospirales bacterium | reverse complement strand
GAACTCCGGGAATCGGGGGTATATTCAGTGCCATACAGCGAAGAAATGAAGATCTTCTCGGGCTCCGGTTCCACGGCCTTGGCCCAGGGGATTTGCGATCACGTATACGAAAAGATTGGCAAGTCCTCTGTCGGCCGTTTTAGCGATGGCGAAGTCAAGGTTCAGATAGGCGAAAATATCCGCGGCAAAGATGTGTTCCTCGTGAACTCGACGTGCCCACCGGTCAACGATAACTTGATGGAATTGCTGATCCTGTGCGACGCGGCTCGGCGGGCCTCGGCCGCGCGGGTCACCCTCGTGTTGCCCTACTACGGCTACGCGCGGCAGGATCGTAAAGACAGGCCGCGGGTCTCTATCGCCGCGAAATTGGTATCGAACTTGATCGTAGCTTCCGGCGCCGACCGTGTGCTGACGCTCGATCTTCATTGTGACCAGATACAAGGCTTTTTTGACATACCCGTGGACCACTTAAGCGGCGACGTCGAGTTTTGCCGACACCTTCAAGCCATCCATGCGAACAACTTGGTCGTCGTTTCGCCGGACACCGGGAGTGTGCGCAGGGCGCGTGAAGTCGCCAACCGGCTCGAAGCGTCGCTGGCCATCGTCGACAAGCGCCGCCCCAAGGAGAACGAATCGGAGGTGATGAATATCATCGGCAAGGTCGCCGGAAAGCGCGCTCTCATCTTCGATGATATGATCGATACGGCTGGAACGCTTGTGAAAGCGGCGGAGGCCATTAAGGAACAGGGCGCTACGGACGTAGTCGCCTGTGCGACTCACGCGTTGTTTAGCGGCAACGCGGTTTCCCGCATTCAAGACTCTGTGCTGGACGAGATCCTGGTTAGCGATTCCATCCCGCTTAGCGAAGCCGCGAACGCGTGTCCAAAGATAAAGGTAATCACGGTAGCGCCGCTCATCGGCGAGGCCATCAAACGGATCCACGGCGAGAAGTCAATCAGCATTCTCTTCCAGTGAGAGCATTTGGAGGCACGACGGACAATGGAACTACAAAACTTAGCGGTCAGCACCCGTAGCGAGTGCGGCAAGGGCGCCGCCGGACGTGTGCGGACCACCGGGATGGTGCCCGCCATCCTCTACGGCGAGGGCAAGGACAGCGTCGTGCTTACGGTCGATGCGAAGACTTTTGAACTCCTCCTTCACGGCAAGCATGGCACACATGCCATCGTACAGTTGGACATCGCGGACAATCCCGATCTCGGCGGGCCGGCCATCGTCAAGGAAATTCAACATCACCCGGTGCGCGGCCAAATCATTCACGCCGATTTCATGCGAATCGACCTGACGAAGAAGATACGGACCGCCGTTTCTATTCGTATCGAGGGCCGTGCCGTGGGTGTCATCGAGGGCGGCCTGCTCGACCATCAGCTGCGCGAAGTCGAGGTGGAATGCCTGGCGCTCGATGTGCCCGAGCCCTTCGCCGTCGATGTCACCGAAATGCAGATCGGCGATTCGCTGCACGTTTCGGACATCATGGCGAGCGTACCCGCTAACGTCACCGTATTAACGAAACTTGAGCGGGCTGTTGTGGCTGTCCACGCGCCGCGTGTTGTCGAAGAAGAGACCGCCGCCGAACTTGAGGAAGACGAAGAAGGCGTCGAGGGCGAAGAGGACGCTCCAGCCGATGGCGAAACGGAAGACGGCGAAAAGGCAGAAGGCGAGGGCGGGGAGGCCTAGCAAAGCGCTGGGGCTTCTCCATCCATGGCCATCCGTGGCAATTCGACTCATAGCGGGCTTAGGAAATCCAGGCCAGAAATACAAGGACACCCGCCACAACATCGGCTTCACGATCTTGGACCGCGTTGCCGGAGTGCTTGGTGTTTCCTTCGAACTGGAAAAATTTCGCGGGCTCGTTTCCGAGGCTCGCCACGGAGCAGGCAAGATTTTACTGCTCAAACCGCTGACATTTATGAACGTCAGCGGTGAGAGTGTTGCGCTCGCCGCCCGGAATCAAGTGGACGGTCCGGAAGAAGTCCTCATCGTCTATGACGACGTCGAGTTGCCACTTGGCAGGCTGAGGCTCCGTGCGGGCGGCAGCGGCGGTACGCATAACGGTATGAAGTCAGTAATCGAGCGCCTCGGAACGCGAGACATTCCGCGCCTGCGCGCGGGCGTGGGCACGGGCGATTACGACAGCAAGGGTTTGGCCCCGCATGTGTTGGGCAAGTTTCGCCCCGAGGAACGCGGCATTCTGGAGACGGTGACGGATCGCGCGACCAAGGCGGTGTTGGCCTGTATCGACGACGGCATCGATAGTGCCATGAATCTGTACAACCGCGCGGCAGACGATACTTCGCAGGAGCCTGATAACGTCTAGTTAGCCCGATGGAGATACGATGACCCATACGATAAGCGTCCTGGTCGAAAACCAATCTGGCGTCTTGGCCCGCGTGTCCGGCCTGTTCAGCGCCAGGGGCTACAACATCGAAAGCCTCTGTGTAGGCACGACAGAAGATCGGACTGTTTCCAGGATGACCGTTGTGGTGAGTGGCGACGACGGCGTACTGAGGCAAATCATCAACCAGCTCAACAAGTTGGTCGAAGTCATCGAAGTGATCGACCTTACTCAAGACGAGTTTGTCGAGCGGGAACTGGTCATGATTAAAGTTTCCGCCAAGAGCAAACAGCGTTCCGAATTGCTCGAAGTCGCGCAGATCTTCCGCGCGAAAGTGTGCGATGTGAGCATCGGCGCCATCGGCTTTGAAGTAACGGGATCCAGCGGCAAACTTCGGGCGTTCATCGACATGATGCGCCCGTTTGGCATACAGGAACTGGTCCGGACCGGACAGATCGCCATGACCCGCTCCTCCGAGACCGAGTGAGCAAGCGAAAATGAAGCGAAACGACTAAGCCAGAACCACAACAGCGGGAAGGAATACAAGGGATGACCAAGATATACTACGAAAAAGACGCGGACCTCTCCGACGTCCAAGGCCGTACCGTCAGCGTCATCGGCTTCGGAAGCCAGGGACACGCCCATGCCATGAACTTGCGCGACAGTGGCGTCAACGTCCTTGTGGCCGAAGTGCTCGACGAAAACAACCCCAACTACAAGGCGGCCAAAGAAGCGGGATTCGAAGTCGTGTCGGCGGCCGAAGCCGCTAAGAGAGGGGACGTCATCGTCATCCTCGTGCCCGACACAATCCAGCAGGTCATTTACGAGAACGACATCAAAGACAACCTCGAAGCCGGCAACTCGCTCATGTTCGCCCACGGATTCAACATCCACTTTAAGCGAATCGTGCCCAATCCGGATATCGACGTTTTCATGATAGCGCCCAAAGGCCCCGGACACCTCGTCCGCGACGAGTTCGAGGCCGGAGCCGGTGTCCCCTGCTTGGTCGCAACCCACCAAGACGCCACAGGCGAAGCGATGAAGAAGGCTCTTTCCTATGGCGCCGGCATCGGTGGCGCTCGCGCGGGAATCCTCGAAACGACTTTCAAGGAAGAGACCGAGACCGACCTGTTCGGCGAACAGACCGTCCTATGTGGCGGATCCGCGGCCCTTATCAAGGCGGCCTTTGAAGTGCTGACCGAAGCGGGCTACCAACCGGAAATCGCCTACTTCGAGGTTATGCACGAGTTGAAACTGATTGTCGATTTGTATTACCGTGGCGGGCTCAAGTTCATGAATTACTCTGTGAGCGATACTGCGGAGTACGGCGGCCTCAGCGTGGGGCCGAAAATTGTCACCGCTGACACGAAGAAGGCCATGGAAGAAGCGCTCAGACGCATCCAGACCGGCGAATTCGCTGACGAATGGATGAACGAGCACGCCTCTGGCGGCAAGACCTTCCAGAAGCTGCGGGACGCCGATGCGAATCACCCGGTCGAGAAGACGGGCGAGGAGTTGCGGAAAATGATGAGCTGGATCAAGTAGTTCGAAAGCGGCCTTAGGGCCGCTTTTTTTATGCGCACCGCTTCAGATTGAGAGTATTGCCATCGGGAGGATTATTGTTGAACACGTTGTTGCGTCTTCAAGACTTGGATTTGAAGATCGAGGCCTGCAAGGCGCGCGAGGCTGAAATCCCGAATCAAAAGAAGAAGTTCGACATTCAGGGCGAACGGCTTCACGCCGAATTGGAGGAGCGCAAGAAGGCCTGCACGGATCTTGAACTGGAACAGCGCGAGTGCGAAAGCGCAATCGAGCAGCGGAACGCCCAGATCGCAAAATACAACGGGCAACTTAATACGGTAAAAAAAAATGAAGGGTACCAGGCCCTTCTTCACGAGATCGATCTGCAGAATAAGCAGATCGGGATCAGAGAAGAGCGTATCATAGCCATTCTAGTCGAACTCGACGAGGCTAAGGCCCGTGTCGAGGAAGACTCGAAGCGAATCGATGACGAGCTCAACAAGATTGATCGGCAGCGGGGCGAAATCGACACGGAGCTGGAGGATGCGATTCGACACCGCGAAGAACTCGAAGCGCTCGAAGCCCCGCTCGAGAAGAAAGCCGACCCATACCTTCTCAAACAATACAAACGCATTCGCAGTAGCTTGAAATCCGGCCCCGCCCTCGTCCCTCTGCAAGACGAGGTGTGCGGCGGTTGCAACATGCTCATGCT
>CAYNZS010000192.1:0-8272 GCA_964401695.1 uncultured Nitrospirales bacterium | reverse complement strand
CGGCCCACCATTTGCAACAAAATACGGTAGAGAAACCGCAAAACTCTAGGCTAGTAGCTATTCCCAAAAGGACGCTTTGAGATATCCCCTGCCTACTCCCAGTCGAGGGTATAGATGGCCGGCAACTCTCGGTACTGTTCGTTGTAGTCCAGTCCGTATCCGATGACGAATCGGTCCTTGATTTCGAAGCCCACAAATCGCGGATTTATCGGCACGACCCGGCCCGACGCCTTGTCCAGAAGCACACACACTTCCACGGCGGCGGGCTGCGCTTCGAGAAGGCGTTCGACAATGGCCGAGGTGGTGCGCCCCGTATCGAGTATGTCCTCGACGATCAGGAGCGTCTTGCCGCAAAGCGTCAATGTGGGTTCAGCCAGAAACTCTACGTGGCCTGTTGACCGGCCGCCTTCGTAACTTCGGGCCCGGATGAAGTCGAGCTGCACCGGAATGGTTAAGGCGCGAATGAGGTCCATGCCGAATACGGCACCGCCCTTCAGAACAGGGAGAACAACGATATCGCGTCCGGCAAATTCGGAAGTGATTTCGGCGGCGAGTTCGGCCACGCGCCGCCGGATCGTGGCCTCGTCGATGAGGGGATCAACGCTTCGTTTCATGAATCTCTATCTCCACGAGCGGCGCCGCTGGGTTGTGGACGGCGGCTTCCTCGCCAATCCCATGTCCAACGACCCAGAGAATGGCTTCTCCGGATGTTAGGACCAAGGTCTCGGGCCGCTTCCAGATCGGAACCTCCGCCTCCGCCAAGTAGTCCGACAGCTTCTTCGTGCCGCCGAGCCCCAGGGGACGGAAGCGGTCGCCCTCAGCGACTGGGCGGAGGGTTGCACCCTGAGCCAACGCGGCCGACTCGAAAACTTGTCGGCACGGAGAACAGTATTCGGCGAAGGGTTCGGCCTGTTCACGCGCGATTGGGCGAGCGGCGATCGAGCGGTCGAAGCCATGGGCCGTTCCCGGAATGCGCAACGTCACGCTGCCGCGCTCCGCGGACGGAAACGCCTCGCCAATCAGAATCGTCTCCCGTTTCGCGTTGCAGAGTTGCGCGCCTCCGCCCAAGTCCAGGTGACTGCCCGTAGACCCCTGCACGATGAGGGCGCTGGCGGCATCGACCCGTTCGAACGAACACTGAACTCCGTGCCGCCACGCGAAGATGAGGAACGCCCGCCGTTGGATCGCGATAGGCGCTGCCGCGAAACGCGCGCGGTCCACGTTCCCGTCGGCAGTTAGGCAAGACTCAAGACAGCGGCGCGCTTCCGCATCCATATACTCGTTTTCAGCTCGCTGCGCTTCTGCGAGCCGGTTCAGAGCGGAAGCCACGCGGGGATTGTAGTTGGCCTCGAGAAGAGGGAGAAGCTCGCGGCGGATTCGATTGCGCAAGAACCGCGTGTCCGCGTTCGTCGAGTCTTCGCGGCGTGTCAGGCCCTTCTCCTTCACGTAGGCCAATACCTCAGCCCGTGAAAGCTCAAGAAGCGGTCGGATTAGCCGCACACCGCCCCGTTCCGCGACCGGCCGAATCCCTTGCAGGCCGTGAGGCGAAGCGCCGCGAATCATCCGCATCAGGACGGTTTCCGTGTTGTCGTCGCGATGGTGGCCCGTGGCGATTGCCGCGTATCCATGCGCCTTCGCCGTCCGGGTCAAGAACGCATAGCGTTCCTCTCGAGCGTACTCTTCGAAGGAAAGAGACTCCGCTTCGGGCGGCCTCTCGACAGGTAGCGACTCGGTGAGGAAACGCAGGCAAAGCGATTCGGCCTCGGCACGGACAAATTCTCCGTCATCGCCGCTGGCGCCATCCCTCGTGCGATGATCGAAATAGGCCACGGCCACCTGGCCATGGACTTCGAGCAATACGTGGAGCGTGGCCATCGAGTCGGCCCCACCGGAGACCGCCGCCAAAACCGTTTCGCCTTCGAGAAGCATACGGTGAGCGTCGATAGCGAGCTTAACTCTCCCCCCAAAAGTCGGCTTCTCCGGCATCGAGCTTGATCACTCCGTAACACGTCTATGCTCGCGACCGCACGTCGAGAGGCATTTATCCAAGAAACACGCAAAGGCTGAGCAAGAAAGACGCTGCTAGGGGAGCGCGGGCGTCTCACCCGCAAAAAATGCCGGGCAAGATTCCCGCCTTCCCCTTCTCAACATCCTTGAGGATACACGATAGCATGAGTGTCGACCCAGCGCTAGGATGAACACCAGCAGTTATTACACGAGCCGAATCTGGGCACCGCCTTTTTCGGTGACGCGGCCTATCGCGGCCCAAGAGGTCTCGCCTTCGCTATTCGACAGCGTTTCGCCGAAGCCGTCGACGCTGGCTTCAGGGAGGGCGATGAGGAGGCCGCCGGAGGTTTGTGCGTCGATCAACAGGGAAACGAGCGCTTCCGCGGGCGCGTTGGACACATCGAGGAGCGGCTCAAGCCAAGTCTCGTTGGTGGCTACCGCGCGCGTGACGAACCCCGCCTCGGCCAAATCCATCGCGCCCTCGAGCAGCGGAACATCACCCGCCACGATCTCAAGGGTTAGCCCCGAAGCGGCGGCGACTTCGCTCGCGTGTCCGAGCAAACCGAAGCCGGTGATATCCGTCGCGGCGTGCGCTCCCGCGGCCAGCATGGCGGCCGAGGCCGGGGCATTCAGGCGCATCATGCGTTCACACGCGTTCGTCCAGACTGCATCGCTGATCTTATTTTTCTGGAACGCGGCCGTCATTGCGCCCGTGCCGATCGGTTTGGTGAGCACAAGGGCGTCTCCTGGCTGCGCTCCGGCGTTCGTAATCAAAGCATCGGGATCGACGAGCCCCGTCACGGCCATCCCGTATATCACTTCGTCATCGCGAACGGTATGCCCGCCGACTACCGCGGCCCCCGCCTCCGCAGCCTTGTCCAGCCCACCGCGAAGAATCTCTTTCAGCATCTCCATCGGGAGCTTGTCGTCCGGGAACGCGACCACGTTCAAGGCCGTCAGGGGGTTTCCTCCCATCGCATACACGTCGCTGAGGCTGTTTGCCGCCGCGATCTGCCCGAAGATATACGGGTCGTCGCAGAGCGGCGGGAAGAAGTCGACCGTCTGCACGAGGGCTATCCCAGCGGCCACGCGGTATACCCCCGCGTCGCTGTGGTGATCGTACGCAGTGAGCAAGTTCGGATCGTCTGTTCGAGGCAGCTGCCGCAGAACCTGCGACAGTTCCGTAATCGGAAGTTTCCCCGCTCAGCCCGCGCTCGAGGCGTAATCCGTAAGCCGCTTTTTTTTGCCCAAGAGCCGCATCAGAAGATGTCCGTCTATCGTTGTACCCAAGATCTAGTAACAGTATAGTAGATTTTCAACTCGTTTCAATAATCGCAGACAGACCCGACGGCCCAAAGTTCGCAACGCGGGACGCGAGAGAGAAGAATAGGCGCGGACCAAACGCGCCAAAGGAGCCAGTCCATGAAAATGTTTGTGAATCTCGCAGCCGTGGGCGTTGTATGCCTCTTCGTCACGCTGGGCACAGCTCACGGCGAAGGCCATTGGATTAACCTGTTCGACGGCGAAACGACTTTCGGCTGGACTGCAATAGGCGACGCCGAGTGGACCGTGAACGACGGAACCCTCAAGGGCGCTAACGGCACGGGCGGCATGTTGGTTAGCACGAGTAAGTTCAAAGACTTCGAACTGACCGCGAGAGTCCGCGTCAAGGCCGGCTCGTCGTCGGGCTTAGTCGTCCGGTCGCTACTCGAAGGCCACCCCACGGAAAACGGGTCGGGCGTCATCTGGTTCCGCGAACGCAACAACGCCAAACCGCGCTGGCGCGACATTCGCGTCGAAGCACTTGGCGAACGGGTTGCCGCCACTATCGACGGGAAAAAGGTCAAAGATTTCGACGCCACAAACGATCGAGGTTACATCGGGTTACTCTATAACCACAACGGCGATGCCACCGTCGAGATGTCCGAAATGAAGTTGCGCCCCTTAAGCCTTCACCCGATCTTCGATGGGAAGAGTTTGGACGGCTGGAATATCATCCCCGGCCACCGTTCGGAATTCTCTATAATGGACGGGGCAATCAACATCAAGAATGGCAATGGCCAAATCGAAACCTCGGGGCTCTATAAAAGTTTCTTGCTTCAGTTGGACGTCATTTCCAACGGCGACCACCTCAACAGCGGCGTATTCTTCCGCGGCCCCGCAGGCGTCTTCTGGAAAGGCTACGAGTCACAAGTCCGCAACGAGTGGAAGGAGGGAGACCGAAGCAAACCCAACGACTACGGCACGGGC
This sequence comes from uncultured Nitrospirales bacterium, assembly GCA_964401695.1. Lineage (GTDB taxonomy): Bacteria > Hydrogenedentota > Hydrogenedentia > Hydrogenedentales > JAPYPO01. The sequence continues at coordinate 4,015 of CAYNZS010000192.1, read as the reverse complement.
GGCAACTACGGCAACCAAGCGGCGCGCAAAGTGGTGTCGAGCGATTACGAATGGTTCCAGAAAACCGTCGTGAGCCACGACAACCACTTCGCCATCTGGATTGACGGATACCTTGCCAGCGACTTCTACGACACGCGCCCGGTTCATCCCAGGGCAGACGCAAAGAAGGGCTACGTGCCCGGACCTGGCACGATTCACCTGCAGGGACACGATCCCACGACCGACTTATCCTTCAGGAACATTGTGATCGAGGATTACGACGCGGCGGAACGCTAACCCGCAAGCCCGGTTATCTAACCGGTTTTCGTAACGAGGCGGCGAGATATCCGGGCTAGCCGAGGTGGATTCGGACCTGCTTCCGTTCATACAATGTCTTCATGTCTATTCGAGCCATCACTTTCGATTTCTGGCGCACCCTTTTTCGAGATACACGAAACGACGAACGCAAGCGCTTGCGTGTCGATGCTCTTGTCGCGGCGACGGGCGTCGACTTAGAGGCAGCGCAAGCCGCGATGGACGAGGTCCAGCGCCACTTCCTCCGTACGCACATCGCCGAACAGCGAACGCTCCAGCCGAAACATGCCTTGCCGATGCTCGAAGAGCGTTTGTCCATTCGCATCGATGCCGATACGGGCCGCGGCCTTTCCAAAGCCTTCGCGACGGCGATTATCGGATGTCCCCCGACGCCTATCGAAGGCGCGCTGGAAGCCGTGGCCGCGGCGGCCGAACGGTTGCCTGTCGGGCTCATATCGGATACCGGGATCAGCCCCGGAAGCTCCCTGCGCGAGGTGCTCAAGTCCCACGGCTTTCTCGAGCACCTGCGCACGCTGACCTTTTCCGATGTCGTCGGCGTTTCCAAACCGAAGCCCGCCATGTACGAGCACGCCGCCCAAGCCCTCGGCGTCCAACCCCACGAACTGTTCCACCTGGGCGACTTAGAACCGACCGACATCCGCGGCGCCCTCGACATGGGCGCGACCGCGGGGTTGTTCGGCGGCGACAACACGCGCTTCGTCGGAGCCACCGAGGCGCAATACACCTTTACCTCTTGGCTGGCCTTCGTCGAACAACTTCCGAAGATCGCGTAGCCAGAACAGACAAACAACGCAAATGGCTCTTTTTCTTGACAAGATATACCGGCACTGTTGTCCTAAACCGCTCTAAGGAAACAGCAGTTAGGGTTAGCAGCATTGGACATAAGCGTTTTTGTTTTGATTGAAACCTCAACCTCACCGTCTTTGCAGAGAAACGACGAAACAATCTACTGCCAACAACTCGTCACGCCTGGCAGAAGGCGAGCAGCTTTGGCGTCCGGAGAAGATTGCGGCAGTCGCTGTCGCTCCCTCGCGAAGATGGTTGAAGATATTATTTAGGACAGCAGTGATATACGGGATCAACAAGACTTCTCTATCGGTAGATTCTGGCGTGGAAATCTTGTCAAAAAATATCTTGGTTGCGGGCTGCGTGGTATTCTATACCGTGTGAAAACATGACCGCGAAACTTACTGGAAATGCGGAGGACAATAGGTTGAACTTCTCGGGCCTTCGGCGTTCTTCGATACGGGCGAAGCGGCTATCGTCGCATTGTGTTTTATGGAGTGGCGGATGAAGTTTGTATTAACGAATGATGATGGTATCGACGCTCCGGGCCTAGTGGCGTTGCGCGAGGCGGTCAATGGCGATGCGCTTGTCGTCGCGCCACGGGAGCAGCACTCGGAGTGCAGCCATCAGACGACAACGCGTGAGTCGTTTCGCGTCGAGCGGCTTGAGAATGGCGAGTATTCGGTGAACGGCACGCCGGTCGATTGCACCCGCGTTGCGCTTGCGCATCTGGCCGAGGACTATGACATAGTCCTGTCAGGCATCAACGCAGGCTGTAACCTGGGTGCCCAAGTTTATAATTCGGGGACGGTGGCGGCGGTGCGGGAGGCGGCCTTTCTCGGCAAGACGGGCGTGGCTTTTTCGCAGTATTTCAGCGCCAAAGTCCCCATAGACTGGAAGCGCACGACACGGTGGACCGCGCGCGTACTCGATGCTTTGCTCGAACGGACGCGCCTGAACCGCGCTTTCTACAACGTCAACTTTCCGCACCTCGAGGCGGACGCGGCCGAGCCGGAAATTGTGTTCTGCGATGTATGCACCGAGCCGCTCCCGGTGGCATATGAAGTCGAGAACGACCAGTTTCGTTACGTGGGTTACCACACGCCCCGCAGCCAAACGCCGGGCCGGGATTTAGAGCAATGCATGGCGGGCAACATCCCGGTGTCCGTGATCGAGCTCTGACAGCCCACAGAGAATGAAACCGAGACGGCGATTTCGTGTATGAAATGCCAGGACCGCTGGGTACTCTTGCGCGGCCAAGCGCGCTGAAAGCGATATATTATTTCCATGAGGGACGATTCCGAAGACAAGGACCGCGAAGCCGACCCGAACGCGACCCGGATTGTCGCCAGTGTCGTGGCAGCCGCCGTAGCGGTGGCCCTACTCTTGCTGCCCGGCCGAGCGCTGGACCTCCTCCGGCACGACTCCCTTACGGACCAAGCGGAATATCTTCTCGACGACGCGCTGGACCGCAACATGGTGACGTTTGTGAGTGTATCAGGTGTCAAGGCGGTGATCGCCATGGTAGAGGGAAGCTCCGTGGGCGTCGGTTTCGATTTGGAGCTGGGCGATCTCGTGCAACCGGCCTACGACTACATTGATTTCATCTGGAAGATTTTTCTGTTCGCGCTGGTGATCCTGAGCTTCTACCAACTCCTCATGAAAACCGGCCTTCTTGGCACGGGGTTCGCCCTCATGGGTGCGGGCATGCTCATTTGGGCCGTGTCCGTCTACGTGCCCAGGCGCCTTGTTCCGCTGCGGCGTTGGGGGAGGTTTTTCGTTGTATTGGGTCTTCTCGTTGCCTACGTCGTGCCTATTTCCCTCGTAGGCACGCACTACATAAGCGCATATTACTTGGACAATGTGAAAGCGGCGAACGCGCGGCGCATCGAAGAAGTGAAAGCGAACTTCGATTCCGCGCGAACGGAATTACTCGATGTGCGCGAAAAGATTTCGTTGCTGAACCCTGGAGCCAGCTTCGACGAACTCCGCGCGACGGCCTCCGAGTCCGTCTGGGAAAGCATGTTCGCCTTCCTCAACTACGTAATCATCCTCATGGTCGAGTTGCTCCTGCTTCCGTTCTTCAGCGCCTATATTCTGTACAAAGCGCTGAGTCTCGTTCTACGCGATCCGCGAAGGCTGGAAGGCACGGTCCCTTCCCAGATGAGTGAAAAGAAGGCGTAACGCCACGTACCCTCACATCTCTTCGTCGCGATCCAGGAAGAGGAGATAGACTGACCACACCCGCTTGGCAACCCCAAGCCGAATCACACGCTCCAGGGACGTTTCCTGCGACGCGGTGTCCGGCACAGACGAATCGGCGCCGTGTTCGAGAAGTAGTCGTACGACTTCATCGCGATTCTTTTCGGCGGCGACATGTAGCGCTGTTAACCCAGCGGAATTCTTCGCATCAAGGTTGAGTCAGTAATCGAGGAGCAGGCTGAGCTTCCTTTCGCCGTGGAGCGCAAGAAATAGCGGGGTTCCGTATTTCGCGCTAAACGCATCCGCATCCGCGCTCGATTTGAGCAGCAAGCGCATCATCGCGGTCGACCCCTTTTGTGTCACCCAGTGAAGGCATGGGAGCTCGGTCTTCCCAATCGGGCTCGCTAGGTCCGCGCCATGTTGGAGGAGCAGATCGGCGACTTCGATAGAGTCGCTAGTCACCGCGGTGTTGAGAGGTGTGAACCCGCCAGCATCCAGCGCCTCGATGTCGGCCCCCATCGAAAGCAATTCCTCCAGGCCTTCCAGGTCGCGCTCCGCAATGGCCTGATGGAGCAGCTGCGAAGCCAAGGTCGCGCGGTGCCCCTGCACCAGAACCAGGGAGACGCCAATCAGCGCGGCCACCGCAATGAGGACCAGCACTAGTCTAGAGTTTTGCGGTTACGCAGCCTGTTTATTCGCATGGTTGTTAGCC
>CAYNZS010000191.1:0-8288 GCA_964401695.1 uncultured Nitrospirales bacterium | reverse complement strand
GAATACCCCACGACCTGTCTTTTGCGCGACACAGCATAGCGGTCGACCGTTTGCTACGAGTTCTGAGAACTGAGTGAATACAATTAAGAAGGGCATTGTGGCGAACACATGACCAACATGAAGACAAGCGGAAACCCGCAAGCTCAGGGTTCTTGGCTGCGAGACCAGGAACTTGAAATCAATGCAAGGAGGCGTTTGATGCCTCGCTTCATCAGAGTTCTTGGCGTGTGTTTAGCCGTCTTGCTGACTTCTTCTCCCGCAATGGGCGGGGACTGGCCCATGTGGCGATTCGATGCCGGCCGTACCGCGGCTTCCCCGGACGACCTGCCAAAGGAACTTGACCTCAAATGGGTTCGACACTACACGCCGCGCGTCATGGCGTGGGAGGAGCCCCTCAATGTGAAGCGCATGCCTTACGACAAGGTGTTCGAGCCAGTCGTGCTGGGCAATACAATGTTCGTTGGGTTCAGCGACAGCGACAAAATCGTGGCCATTGACACGGGCACGGGCGAGGAGAAATGGGCCTTCTACACGGATGGGCCGATCCGGTTTCCGCCTGTGGCGTACCGATCATCGGTTCCTTCGTCAGACAGGATACTCTGCGTAAGCGATGACGGCTACCTCTACTGTCTGGACGCGGCGCGGGGAGAACTTCAGTACAAGTTTCGAGGCGGCCCCTCAGACCGGAGGATACTCGGCAATAAGCGCCTCATCTCGACTTGGCCTGCCCGTGGAGGACCCGTCATTCAGGACGGCATCGTGTATTTCGCGGCCAGCATTTGGCCCATGATGGGCACGTTCATCTACGCTCTCGAAGTCGAAACCGGGAAGGTCATCTGGAAGAACGACAGTACGAGCGCTAACTGGATCATGCAGCCGCACCACAACCCCGCCTTTGCCGGCGTCGCGCCGCAGGGGGCCTTCGCGGTTTCCGATGGACGCCTCCTGGTGCCGGGGGGGCGCTCTGTGCCGGCCTGCTTCGACCTACGCACTGGCGAATATCTCTACTACCGCTTGGACGAAGGCAAGCCAAACAACTACGGAAAGACCGGCGGCTCTTTTGTGTGCGCCGCAGGAGGCGTTTTCTTCAATCATCACCGCAACGAGACCACGGCGATGTACGACCTAGATAGTGGGTACCAACTGGTGGCGGGCGCCGGCCGGTACCCGGCTCTTACGCAAGCGACCTTCTTCGCGTCGGGACGCTCCGTAGCCGCGTTTGATCTCGATCGCGTTCGCGAAGCACCCAAGTCGTGGCGGGACGCGCGCCTCTGGCAATTGGATGTGGACGCCTCGGGCGACCTTATTAAGGTGGGTGGCCGACTGTATGCTGCCGGCGATGGACACGTAACCGCCATCGACCTGCCGAAGGCAAACGGGAACCCGGAGAAGGGCTCCGAACTTGCCTGGATAATGGATGTCGAAGGGAAGGTAGAGCGGCTGTTGGCGGCGGATGACAAGCTCTTTGCCGTAACCCTTGACGGGCGCATATTGGCTTTCGGCGCAGAATCGAAGAATCACAAAGAGTTCAAGCGCCCTTCCGTGCCCTCTGAACTCCCCGAGCAGGCAGCAGCAATGGCGAAGGCCATCATCGAGAAATCCGGCGTAACGGAGGGCTATGCTCTATTCTACGGCGTCAGCGACGGCGAACTGCTTGAGGCCCTGACACTGAACTCGAATCTCGCCATCATTGGCTTGGACCGGAATGCGAAAAGAACTGACTCCGTGCGGCGGCACCTGGACGCTCAGGGCCTGTACGGCACACGTGTCGCGTTGTTGGACGACGCCTCGCCCTCCTTCGAACTCCCGCCTTACATGGCTTCGTTGACCGTCATCGGCGACCTTGACGCCGCGGGGTTCGAAACGACGGCGGAGTTTCTGGCGCGTGTTTTCGAACCCATGCGTCCCTACGGCGGCAAAGCATGGATTCCGCTGCAAGGCAGCGAACGCGACGAGTTCCTACACTTGGTTGAGACCGGCGCGCTTCCTGGGGCCAAGGCGGTTGCCGAGGAGGGCGGTGTGCTGCTGTCGCGCGAAGGCCCTTTGCCCGGGTCGGCCCCGTGGACACATCAATACGGCGACGCCGCCAATACCGTCAAGTCCGACGATGCGCGCGTGAAGATGCCGCTCGGAGTTCTATGGTTCGGAGGCAACTCGAACACAGACGTGCTTCCCCGACACGGGCACGGCCCTTCTGCGCAGATCATCGGCGGAAGGCTGTTTGTTGAAGGACTCGATGTTCTGAGCGCACGCGATGTCTACACGGGGCGCGTAATCTGGAAAGCGCCTCTGGACGACCTCGGAACCTTCGGCGTCTATTACGACAGCAGCTACGCCACCAATCAACTCCACATCCCGGGCGCCAACGCGCGCGGCACCAATTTCGTCGCCACTCTCGACAAGGTCTACGTCATCCACGGGAGGAGTTGTCTTGTTCTGGACTCGGTGACGGGCAAACGTGTGCGCACTATCGCCTTGCCCGGCGCCCAAGACGGCGAGGCGCCGGAGTGGGGCTATATCGGTGTCTACAAGGACACCTTGATCGCCGGTTCTTCATTTGCGGCGTATTCGCGAATCGCGACGGAGGAGACGGTAGATTCCGAGGGAAAAGAAAAGGATCTGCGATTCCTCAACTTCGACAAGACCGCCAGCCGGCAACTTGTCGCAATGGACCGCCACACCGGAGCCGTGCGTTGGCGCGTCGATGCCCGCCGGGGATTTCTCCACAACGGTATCGCCGTCGCCCATGATACCGTCTTCTGCCTGGACAAACTGCCGCCCTACACCGAACAGCTATTGAAGCGCCGTGGAGAAGAAACACGCAACTCCTACCGCCTCCTGGCGCTCGACATCCACACCGGCAAAACTCGTTGGTCAAAACGAAAGGACGTGTTTGGCTCGTGGCTCAGCTACTCGGAGGATCATGACGTGTTGCTCCAGGCCACGCGGCCCTCCGGCGACATGGTGCGTGGAGAAGACGGAACGCGCATGATCGCATACGATGGCAAGGACGGCACGGTGCTCTGGGACATAGAGCGGTATTATTCGAATCCGCCCATCCTCCATGGCGACAAGATCATTACCCGAAGCACGATGTACAGCCTTCTTACCGGCGGACAAATTCGCACGACCAATCCGCTGACCGGAAACACCATGCCTTGGCGATACGAGCGCACATATGGGTGCGGCTATCACATCGCATGCGAAAACCTGCTTACCTTCCGGTCGTCGGCGGCCGCCTATTACGATCTCCTGACCGACGGAGGGACAGGCCATTTCGGCGGGCTCAAATCGAGCTGTTCGCCGAACCTCATCGCCGCGGACGGAATTTTGAACGCGCCCGAATATACCCGCACCTGCATCTGCTCGTACCAGAATCAGACATCTCTTGCTTTGATTCACATGCCTGACGTCGAAGTGTGGACTACCTTCCAAAAACTGGAGATTGACGGCCCGATCCAACGAGTCGGCATCAACCTGGGGGCCAGCGGCGACCGGAGGGCCGAGGACGGAGCATTGTGGTTGGAGTACCCCGTTGTGGGAGGCGCGTCGCCTGATATCGAGATTGCCATCACACCAGAGACGCCTAAGTGGTTCCTGCGCCACGCTTCCCAAATGGAAGATGAAGAGCGGAGGTGGGTGGGCGCATCCGGCGCTGAGGGTATCTCTTCCGTCAGACTTGGCCTCTCACAACGCGCACACGCCGAACGCAGCTATCTGGTTCGACTCTATTTCGCGGAACCTCAGAATATCGGGGATCGCGACCGCATCTTCAACGTGGCCCTGCAAGGCCGGACAGTTCTCGAGGATTTCGACATTGCCAAAGAGGCCGGAGGCCCTATGAAGACTGTCGTCAAAGAATTCGGAGGAATCAAGGTGAAAGACGACTTGGTCGTGGCGTTGACGCCGTCGCCACAGATGGGTCCCGCTACCGTTGGACCTGTCCTGTGCGGTGTTGAGGTCGCGCTCGAAGCAGAATGACCGGTGCTCTTTCAATGCCATCCCCCTCGATTCCCCGTCAAAGGGGGACTTTGGGCGGTCCGATGGGTTGATAGTCCCCTTTTGAGGGGGGAGCAAGGGGGATGCGTTCCGTCAGCGTCTGCTTTTGGCCAATGCCCAAAGGTCTCGATTTCGCCGCCTCTTCCGATTTCGGGTCTCCGTGTACTTGCAGTGATCAGTCGTCGATTAGTGCCTCAAAGGCTGAAAACTGCGAAGAATAACGAGAAGAGTTTCCGGCGTTTGGGAGAGGCCCCGTCGATAGGGGCGAACGCAGCATTGGAGCCACGGAAGTTTCTAGCGGTCGCGGACCACGAAGGGAACCCACGCCGGAATATCGGATCAGACAACGCGGGGAGGATTTGTCCCGAAGGGACTTCGGGTTGTAGCCAGGGGATGAGCTTCCCGTTTGCCTAGACCGGATATCTCAACGGTTTTTGTAGTGCGACGGTGGATAAGGCAGCAAGAAAAGCGGTGAGATATCCGGGCGATGCGCGCCACGTTCCGGGCTAGGCTTCTTGTTTACCCAAGCGCCCACGCCGGCAGAAGGCCTACAGAACATTGGCAAACTCTTCGGCGCTCATCACAACCTCTATAGGTGGCGTTCTTGCGCCATCCTGACATATGGAGTCTATCGCGAGCTTGGGTTGTGGGCGAAGCCAACCTTAATCCATTAAGGTCCAATCCAGAGCGTCGGGTCAATTCCAGTCGGGCGCATCGGCTATGACACTCTTGTGCAGGCCCAATAAGGTCTCCTTTAGCCGCGACATGATCTCGGGGTGCTGCCTGGAAATATCCTTCGTTTGCTTTGGATCGGCGACTAGATCGTACAGCTCGAATCGTCTGAATCCGCCCGCTTTGATGATGGGGATCCAGGACTCCTGAAACGTCGTTATGCGAACCATCTCGCTTTTTATCCGCTTGTACTCAGGGCTCGTAAAGGTGGTGTTCGCGACGCGGCTTCGCAGGTTTTCAACGTTTTCATCGATCCCCGCCATCTGGGCCATCTGGCGGAGCAACCTGTCTCGAGTGGCGTGATCCAGTGGCAAGTCGTAGTCGCGATAACCCATCAACGTGTAACGGCCGTCACGCAGGGTTGCGAGGTGAGGCGATGACGACGCAATCCAGAAAAGGGGCTGTGCGCGTTCAAACGTCCCCTGTTGCGTCAGCACCGGCGACAGGTCCGCGCCATCGAGATGCGCGCCGGCCGGTTTGTCGATCCCAAGCAATCCGCAAATCGTCGGCAACAAATCCACCGAACCGGATGTCGTGTCCTCGAGACGCCCTCCCCGAATACCGTCGGGCCAGAAGAAGATGCCGGGCGAACGCAGACCGCCTTCAAAGTTCGACCCCTTGGCGCCCCGCAGACCGCCATTGCGATCGGTTCGGTAACTTCCGTGGTCGGACGAATAGATTATCAGCGTGTTATCGAGCTGGCCCATCTCCTTGAGTTTCGCGACAAGGCGTCCGATAGCGCGGTCGGTGTTGTCGATCGTGGCCGAGTAGAGCGCCGCCTCATCCTTGAGGTCGCCATACACCGAAATAATTTCATCCGGCGCGGCCAACACGTGATGGGGCTCGTTGAACCAGATGTTAATAAAAAACGGTTCGCCGGGATTGTCTTTAGCGTCCAGCCAGCGGATCGCATCGTCCACGAGAAGCTGGCACGAGTAGCCTTTCAGCGGGCCGACCCGTTTTCCGTTGCGCAGGAAGTTTGTGGGATCCTTGTGGCTCGGGTGCGCTCCGTTGGAGAGGCCAAACCAATAATCAAACCCATGCTCCGTCGGCCCCGGCTTCTTGCGCTGGCCCGAGGTCATGCCGATGTGCCACTTGCCGAAGTGCGCGGTGCCGTAGTCGGCCTGTTGCAGCACTTCGGCGATCGTCACTTCGCGCTCGAGCAGATGCGCGTTGTGCATATGGTCCTGCAATACGCCATAGATGCCTGTTCGCACATTCTGCCTTCCGGTCAACAGGGTTGCCCGCGATGGCGAGCAGAGCGCCGCGCCGGCATGAAAGTCGGTAAAACGCACACCTTGGGCGGCGAGGCTGTCGAGCGTCGGTGTCTTTACCGGGCCGCCATAGCAGCCGATGTCTTGCGAGCCCAGATCGTCGGCCAATAACACGATAACATTCGGGCGCTTCCCTGCCGATTGGCCGGCAGATTCAGTGGCCCCAGCGACGAGCAGTAGCAGCATAGCCGCGCCCGAGAAACGCGACGCCAAAGACGTAACAGTTATCGGTCGCATATCAGCGTTTGTCGTGTTAAGCCTCATCTTTTGATTCCTTGTATAGGTGATAGTACGCCGACCGTCGGTCGATCTTCGGCTTTTCGCATCCCGCTGGAGCTTCCTGCCCCTCCCCGACTGAACACGGAGGTGAAGCGTCCGAATCCGGGTTAATCCCAGTCGACTCCGTCGGCCATGACACTCGCATTGATTTCGAGCAGTTTCTTCTTGAGCCTAGCGGCAACGTCCGGACGCTGGGCCGATAGGTCGTTTTGTTGACCTGGGTCTGTTGCCAAGTCATACAATTCAAAGCGTTCGTAGCCACCTGATTTGATGGCGGGGATCCACGATTCCTGAAACATCTGGAGACGCATGAATTTCACTTTTAGCCGCTGGAGCTCAGGGTTGTCTTGAAAGGGTGTGTTCCATAGTGCCCATCCCAGGTCCTTGCCGATGAGGTGCGTGTAATTGGAGTTCTTCAGGGCTTCTTCGACTTCTTTGTACACACGCGCAGTTGCTTCCTTGTCCGTTGGAAACCCATAATCGCGATGCGCCAGCATCGAATAGTTGCCGTCGCGGATGGCGATGGTGGGGCTTGCGGGCGGATGCAGCCAGAAGAGCGGTTGGTGTCGGGTGAACGCGCCGCCGCCATTCGTCAGCAACAATGGCGTGAGATCGGAACCGTCGAGATGCACGCCCTTCGGCGGGTCGATACCGAGGAGGCCACAGACGGTGGGCAGCAGGTCGACCAATCCGGCGGGTGCGCGCTCGACCTGGCCCGCCGCAATGGCTCTCGGCCAATAAAAGATCCCGGGGACACGAATCCCGCCATCATAACTGGATGACTTGATACCGCGAAGATTACCAACCCGATCCCGGCGTTTGCTGCCGTTATCGGACGAAAAGACGATGAGCGTATTTTCGGGCGCATCGACTTCCTTCAGCTTATCGAGCAATCGCGCGATCGCGCGATCCATGTTGTCGATACAGGCTGAGTAGACTGCGCCTAGATCGTCCAACGCGCCGTATTGGAAAACGAGGTCATCCGGCGCCCCGACGGGGACGTGGGGTTCGTGAAACCAGATGTTCAGAAAGAACGGCGCGCCGGGGTCGCGCTTCTTGTCGAGCCAGGAGATCGCGTCGTCGATGACGACGTGGCTGGCATAGCCTTCGAGCCTTCCAACGGGCTCGCCGTTGCACTGGAAGTTGGCGGGATCTTTGGGTGTGACCCCGCTGTGCGTGCCAAACCAGTAGTCAAAACCATGTTCCGCCGGCGATGGCTTGACCTTCTGCTTCTCATCTGGCAAACCCAAATGCCATTTGCCGAAATGCGCTGTCGCATAGCCATGACTCTTTAACACTTCAGCCAGTGTGACCTCGCGCTCGAGCAGATGCATTCTCGAATCATCGAAAACCAACACACCGTAAAGGCCCGCGCGGACGTGTTGGCGCCCCGTCAGCAATACCGCGCGCGAAGGCGTGCAGACGGGGGCTCCCGAATAGAAATCGGTGAACCGTACGCCTTTGGCCGCGAGGCCGTCGACCGCCGGCGTCTTCACAGGGCCGCTATCGCAGCCAAGGTCTTTGTAACCCAGGTCGTCGGCCAGCAACAAGACAACATTCGGGCGCTGCTCGGCCGCCAGGCCGGTGGAGGAAATTAGAAGGAACCCGAACACGAAATGAAATAATGTCTTCCGTTTCATCCGGAATCTCCCATATGAATTAGCTCGTGATCATCACGGGCAGGTCTTCACCATAGTAAATGCTGGAGGTTGAGCATTCAATGCCAATTCTTTCTGCCGTGCTCCCTCTTGAGATCGCTGGCGGGCCAGTGGCCGTTTGGATTCCCTTGTCCCAGGGCATTGACCCACCACTTGCGCAGGGGTTGGCCAACTTGGTCAACGGGCGCTTCAATTGGTGCAGTCCAGCCACGCGCATGCCCTCAACTCCCCTGTCTCGCGTTTACAGGAGACTCGCCGGGCGCAACTTCTGCCAAGAGGCCGCGTCATGTCCAATGAGACCCGGGTCGCGATGATCCGTGAAACACGCCGCCAGTTTCTGCGTGAT
>CAYNZS010000190.1:0-8323 GCA_964401695.1 uncultured Nitrospirales bacterium | reverse complement strand
TCTCGCATGGGCTTGGCTTTGCCAGTCTTTCGTAACGGTCCTCCTTGGTCCCAAGCGGCCGTCCTCAGGGAGTACCGTTTATCATATTACCGACGCCGGAACGCAGAGCAGGTGGCTTAATGATGAGTTAATGCCTACAGCAGCGAGCCAGCAGGTCGACGACGGACCTTCCTTTGACGCGCCCCTCGAACGGCCTATCGTGGACGACACCGCTCACGCGAAGGAATTGCTCCGCATGATCGCGAAGGTTGGGCCGAGCAAGAGCGCGGTGCTCATCACCGGTCCGACCGGGAGTGGGAAGGAACTGGTCGCGCGCGCCCTGCATACGGCGAGTCCGCTCCGGGATGGGCCGTTTGTTACGCTAAATTGCACCGCGCGCGCCTCGGGAGTCTTGGAGAGCGAACTCTTCGGCCACGAAAAAGGCGCATCGGACGTTTTGAACAGGCGCATACGGGGACGCTGTTTTTGAGCGAGGTGGGGAATATCGACCCCTCGATTCAGACCAACCTCCTGCGGGTGCTTCAGGAATAGGAGATTGAGCGGGTAGGAGGGCGGGAGAGCATTCATGTGGACGTGCGAATTGTTGCCGCAACGAACCGCGACCTGACACAAGCGATAAGTGATGTTGATTTCCGCGAGGACTTCTACTATCGCTTGAAGGTGTTTTCGCTCGAAGTCGCGTCACTGGCGGATAGGCGGGAAGATCTGCCGGCTTTAGTGCGGTATTTTCTTGAGAAGTTCTCCGTCGAATCGGGAAAGGCTGTGTTTGGGATCGACCCCGATGTGTTCGAGATTTTCGACAACTACGGATGGCCTGGAAATGTGCGTAAGCTCTAGAACGTGCTCGAGCGGGCGGTTGTGTTGGCAGAGGGTCCCTCGATTATTCGCGAAGAGTTTCCACGGGAACTCCTCTTCGCGCGCGAAACGGGACCGGCCCGGCCGAACCACAGCGGACGCCTCCGCTCGCCGGTCCGTTTAGCGACCAGACCGACACGTTGGAAAGTGACGTGATCCGCGAAGCCCTCGAAAAATTCTGTTGGAACAAGACGAAGGCCGCCGAGCACCTGGGCTTGAAGCGCACGACTCTGCAATAGAAGATCAAGAAATATGGGCTGGAATAGAGTTTTCTCCACCCAATGCGGAGGCGAGTTGCGGACCTTCCTGAAAAAACTATCCGTTCTCATCTTGACCCGATTGAATTGGTTTTCTCGTGAAACCTAGGGATGCTCCCTGTGTCCGCATAGGCGTACGGCAATCCTTCCGAGAATTTGCCGTTGACAGTACAAGGGCGCTAGGGTAATCTTACAATTTCGCGAACCGATGGTTGCGGAGGTTGAGTGAGGATCATGCCGGACGATACGAACCCGCGGGATTCTTCTACGGAAGTTACGCTCCCGGGCGGCGTGGAGGCAGCGGAGTCCGCCGTGACAGAATCCGCACAGCCGCCCTCTTTAACGCGCGTCATGGTGCACTCCTTTATCGTCATTCCCTTTCTGATCGCCCTCGCGGGCACGGGCCTATACGCATCGGTCCGGATTTTGACCGCTGAATCGAAAGATGTATATGAATTGCTCAGCGACATCGAGAACGGCCACACTACTAAGCGCTGGCAGGCCGCGTTCGAGCTGTCGCGCATCTTGTCGCGCCCCGAATCGGTCCCTGGCGAGGTGCGATTCATTTCGGCGCTGGCCCGTACCTTCGAGCGCGCGCGGAACGATTCGAATCCCCAGGTCCGCCAATATCTTGCGCTGGCCATGGGGCGGGCCGGAAGCGCAGAATACGTTGAAGCACTTCTCTTCGCGCTGGAGGAGGACTCCGACGCAAATCGTCCCTATATCCTAAGCGCGTTGGGCCTCATTGGGGATCCCGGCGCGTTGACCGCCATCGCGCCATACACAACGCACTCCAAAGCGCGCATGCGTCTACAGGCCGTAATCGCGCTTGGGAACATTGGAGGCGAACAAGTCAAGCCGCACCTCAAACACGCGTTGCATGACCCCGAAATTAACGTACAGTGGGACGCCGCAGTGGCACTGGCAAAACTGGGCGACGGTTCAGGGCGAGACATTCTACTCAGCCTGCTTCGCCGGGAATATCTTTCCGGTTTCGATGAGGTGGATGGCGAGGAAGAGAATAGAATCTTGTTGGCGGCGATCCAAGCGGGGGCTTTCCTTGAAGACCCCGGCATAGACGCCGCAACGAAGTTGCTCGCGGAACAGGACCCGAACATGAAAGTCCGCCAAGCGGCCCTTGATGTGTTGCGAAAGGAAAACAAGCCGGCGTAGCGAAACTTGAATGCCGTTCGGGACTGTTCTCGGCGGAAACGGCGTCCTGAAAACTTACCCCACATCGGTATGAATGGAGTCAAGGCAGGTGACAGTTTCACGATCCGTCAATTTCAAGAAACCGAGGGCTGGGAATTGGAAGAGAAACATGTACGCTTTCTGCGCCCTCTTGATCGCCCTCCTATCGTTTCCGGCGCGGGCACAGGAAGAAACAAACGATGTCGCGCCTTCGCTGCGATTAGGAGAACGGCTATTCGTCGACATTCGTTTTACCAATCCAGCATCTAATTTCGCGGGCAGTTGCCGTGCCTGCCACCGTCCCTACTGGGCGCGGGAGGGAAAGCGGGCGTACAGCGATTCGAGCCAGTATAGTCTTATCCCGACCAATTCCCGGCGGCGCAAAGTCACGACGACGCGCAATGTGCCGTCCCTGATGGACGTTGCCCATCATGGGCGATTCAATCACGATGGAAGCTCCATGTCGTTAGAGGAGACGATCGCGGCCGAGTTTCAGTCACTGCATCTGGGCTGGTTGCCTGATGAAGGCGAGATCGCCCTGGAACAGATACAGATGGTGCTGCTTTACGACGGGGGCGTGGACAAGATCGCGGAGGGGACGTATGTCGAGCAGTTCAACAGTGTCTATGGCATCGACCTGGAAGCGATGGGCCGCGACGAGACCGTGGAGTGGGTGATCAAGTGCTTGGCCGATTATGTATCGAGCCTGAAGAGCACGCGGACTTCGTCCTACGACGCCTTCGTCTATATGAATCGCCTGCGTCAGGGCCCGCAAGATGACGAATCGCCCCAGACTTTTGGTGAATCGCAACTCGCGCGGCTGGCCAACCTCGAAGGCCGCACGGGAGCGAAGATCCATACGGGGTTCAGCGACGAGGCCTACGAAGGCTACAAGATTTTCATGCGCACATCGGGCGCCATCCGAACGGGGAACTGCGTCGCCTGTCACCATCCGCCGCTGTTTTCCGACGGCCTCTTTCACAACACCGGCGTTGCGCAGGCGGAATATGACGCCACGAACGGGCTCGGATCCTTCGGGCAGATCGCCGTCCCAGAAGCAGCCGACGCGCTTCGCCCCGCCGTGGAATTCGGCCCAAAACTTGAGGGTGGCAAACAAGTCAACGCCGATCTGGGATATTGGAACTACGCTGAGCCTGGCGAAGAGGGTGCTTCGTTTCTCGACGCCGCAATAGGCGCCTTCAAGACACCCACACTGCGAAATCTCGAACACACCGACCCTTACATGCACGACGGGGCGTACGCCACACTGGAAGAGGCCATCGCGCAGAAGGTGAGGGCCTGCTTGCTGGCGAAGTCGAGAGCGTTGCGCAACGGAGATTCGGCTATGTCGGTTATGAATATTTCCGACGAAGATATTGCCCCGTTGAGCGCCTTTCTCGCTACGTTGAACGACCTTTCCGTCGAGGAATTCGAGGAGCATCGCCGAACCGGTAGGTCCTTGGCTGACTCCGAGGGCGAGCATTAGGAGGAATTGCGAGACGCCCCTCGGGACGCGCGTTTGTGAGAACTTCCATTCGTTGAACGTTATATAGGCAGGAGAGTTGAAATTGACAATGCTGGGAAACGACTCCACAATGACCGCGAACTCGCCTGTGGCGGTCGTGCGGAAGGGCGTGGGATATCTGCGCGAATGCAGTCTCAATCCCGGCAGATACTAATAAGAAAAGTGATAATAACAAAGAGGAGGAGTCGTCATGGGTCGAGCGGATAAGTATTCTAAGGTCGTTTTTCTGTCGGGATGCGCCCTATTTCTATTCGGAGCGCTGCCGATAGCTGACGCGCAGGAAGAAAGTGTCGAGGAAAAAACAAAGATCCATCGCATGACGAGCACGGATCGCGCCATCTACGACGCCTTTGCCTACGTCAATCGAATCCCTGAGAAGAAGATAGGCGACGCCACTCCTATCCATCTCGTGGGGCGCATATTCGGCCGCCTTGCGAATCAGGAAGGCAGAATTCTTCTCAAGTTGCCCAAAGGAATGGACCGGGAAGCCTATTTCGGGTACAAGACCTTCTTGCGCTATGAGGGCAACAACCGAGTCGGAAACTGCGTTGCGTGTCATGCTCTGACGAAGTTCACCGACACAAAAGAACATGTCGTGGCGAAGGGCGGTTCTCCGGTAACCACACCGTCCTTGCGCAATCTCAAAGAGAGGGATGTCGATGTCGCGGAAGTCATCAAAGGCATAATCGCCGCGAGCGAACAGAAGCGCGCGGGCAAAGCAGACGACATTGATGACGAGTACGGCACGATTAATATCACCGAGAAAGATATACCGGGACTCGTGAAATTCATTGATCTTCTTAACGACGTCCCGGAATCAGGATTTCGCGATCTCATCTTGGGCGCGGAACTCCTGGATACCTCCGACCTCGCTCAGCTCTCTGACCGCTCCTCCGGAGTCGAATAGGCGCTGGCAGTCGCGGTTGTAGACCCGCTGTGTGTGCGATTGGCCTCCCCCAAGCCCCTCCCTCAGAGAGGCGGGGGAGGGTCGAGCGGGCCAGGGAATCCTCACGCTTCAAACGAAAGCGAGGAGCCTCGAAGAGCCCCTCGCCGATATCGCGTTGAACTAGCTGGCACTTCGTTAGTCGCCAAGGAGTTCGAGTTTGATGATGGAGCCGCGACCGCGTTCGGAATGGCGGACTGGCGCGTTCGAGTTAGACGTCCAGATGCTGCCGTCATCGCCGAATTCGATCTCACGCGTATAGGTCACACGCGCGGGCAAGCGGTACTCGACCAGTTCTTCTGTCTTCGGATCGTACTTGGAGATCGTGTCGTTTCCCGTGCCGCAGATCCAAATATTGCCCTCCGGTCCGATATTCAGCGCATACGGGATTCGGTCCAGCGCGTTTTCGAGCTCGAACACGTCCCACTCTTCGGTCTTCGGATCGAATTTACCGATCACGCCCGAGCCAAAACCAGGCACCCAGACGATACCGTCTTGAGCAATGTGAAGACGCCGTGGCCCACGGAACGGCGGGTTCCATTCCTTAATATTTCCGCCTTCAACTTCCGGATCGATACGTCCGATACGGTTGCCGTTGAGTTTGCTGTACCAGATACTGCCATCGGCGGGGGAGAAGTCGATGCCATACGGCGTGATTCCACGAGATTCTCCGCGCCCCGCGCCGACGGCCTGTTCCGAACTCAGGAGTTGATACTTCGTCACTTCCATGGTTTTGGGGTGCATCGAGAAGCACGCGTTCGCGCCGGCATCCGTATACCAGACTAGGCCCTCCGGATCCGCGGGGTTGATGCGAAGCGTATGCGGGTACGAGCCGCGCGTTTTCGGGGCTTCGGCACTCGATGCGAGGGTCCATTCCTTCGTCTTCACATCAAACTTGGCCATTTCGCCCGAACCACAGAGGGTGAGCCACATGTCGCTGCTATTGCCGCGTTCAATCGAGTGCGGACCCCTGTAGGGCATGGGCAGACGGTATGTCTTACGCTCTCCCGACCTTGGATCCAGCGTGGATATCCCGTTTTGGCTCATGTCTATGGCATAGATCAGGCCGTCTGAGCCTAGTTCTATGTCATGGATCATGGCGTTGTCCTGTTCGCCCATGTCCCATTCGGTGATCTTTATTTGGGTCGCGGCGCCCGTCGGGGCAGGCGGCGGCACGTACGCAGGCCACTCGGCAACGCCCTCGTCCGAGTAAGTCGCGATGAGGCGTTTGACCAGGTTATCCTGCGTGTGTTCGTACAGGCCACCGAAGCCGTCCATGCGCGTAATCATCGTCTCCCAGTCCACCGGTTCCTCCGGCGAGCGGAAGCCGACAGTCCCGGTCTGATGGCAATACGTGCACATCATCTTGAAGTTCTCTTTGTCCGCGGCATTATCCCATTTGAGCATGGAAAATGCGCTCTCGCCGGTGCGCTGCAGCTCGAGATCTTCGCCAGTCGCGGGCGCCATGGCAAACGACAGGCCGCTCGCGTTGGCAGCCACGCCTTTCTGATTCTGGTCGAGTTGACCCAGAAGGCGTGCGCGCACATTATGCGTCACATCGCGCAGCCCGTCGATCCTAAACGAACCGTCGGGCTTGGTGAATACCGAAATAAACAGCTCACGTTCGGTGTCGATGGCCGAGACCGTTACGCCTCCCATCGCATTGCCGGAAGCGTCCACAACGGTGCCGCTGATTGTTGCCGCATCCGCTGGCGCCATCGATACGCAAAGCGCCAATGCCATTACGGTAACCCATGTTCTTCCACTCACAAGCTTTCCTCCTTAGTAGCATTCCTCGTTTGATAGTCCAGAACGTGTCATTGCGCGTCAGGATCCCGAACGACCATTCGCACTGAACAGGAGCCATCCAAGCGCCTTCTGCCCATCTTAATCCACATCGCTAACTCTTCACGCAGGACTTTTCTCACACAGGCCACAGCAAGCACTCGCGCGGAGCGGGTCAGGAGTTGCAGCGACTAGCCCGGATATCTCACCGCTTTTCTACTGCGACGGCGGATAGTGCCATTATTACGAAACTTTTCTCGCCTTTCAACCTAGACGTGACTCGCCACGCTGTCGTCCGCAGGTCTTGCCTTGTAACACCTGCTTCGAATAAGTCTCGACATAGCAACCTTCTTCACCGTCTCGCTACGAAAACCGGTGAGATATCCGGGCTAGAGATGGAGAATTCTCGATTCTTGGCGTTGGGGTCGAGAGAGTAAAGGCTTGCTCATCACAGGATAACAACTTTTACTTCCTCGACTTCGAATATCTCCATTTCAACGATTAATGCGGAATGAGGAGGGACTTTTGCGCCCACGCCCCGCACGCCGTAAGCCAGATCCGAGGGGATAAACACCTGCCACTTCGATCCAACGGACATCAGCTTCAAGGCTTCCTCCAAGCCAGGCACGACCTGATTAACACCGATATCTCCGGGCGTGTCGTCCTCGTAGGAGGTGTAGAATACGGTACCGTCAACGAGTGTAATCCTGTAGTGCGCTTTGATTCGATCCCGGGAAGTTGGTGATTGGCCAGATCCCCTTTTCAGAATCTTGTACTGAACTCCGCTCTGGAGCACGAGGATCCCCTCGGCCTTCGCGTTCTCGGCGAGGAACGCATCTCCCGCCTCCTTAACCTTCCGATTCGCACTCCTGACCTGCTCAAATTCTGCAAAGATCTTTTCAATCTCTTCCTTCTCCATCGATAGCCCTTTTCTTCCGAGCGCATCCCGAATACCTCTGACAAGCATCTCGACGTTGATGAGGCGCCGGCTGTCGTCGAAATATTCCCCCACTTTCGCGCCGATGCTGTAACTCAGCTTTTCTTTTTCGCTTTGGATAGGCGGGGGATCTTGAGCCATTGACGCGCATGGCAGTAGAAGAGCCGTCGAGAGTCCGAACGCAAGAAGAATGGTTTTCATGGAAGTCCTTTCAGAAGGTTCGAATCGGCTGGAACGGGAATCAGTACACACACCGATGCAAGCTAGCAGAGTAGCGATTTGGAGAGCGCAAGGCAAGTCTCAGAGCGCCGCCTCGCGCCTCAGAATCCTGGCGGTCCCATCTGCGTAGGAACGTGGAAAGAACTCCGGCAGGCGAGCGTGCGGGCTGCCGAAGAATTCGCTGGATGGATGGTTATACCCGTTTCATCTGAAGGAGGGCCTTGCAAAACGGTGCGTTCTTACGGTATCGTGACGCCAGTGCGCGGGTGGTGGAATTGGCAGACACGCTAGACTAAGGATCTAGTGGCCGCAAGGCTGTGGGGGTTCGAATCCCCCCTCTCGCATAAACGAGCGGCGAACTGGCCGGGTTCGCCGCTTTTTTTGTGTCCAACCCAGAGCGATAGTCATGCTCGACCTTAGATTTGTCGCGGAAAACCTGGACCTGGTCCGTCAGAAGACGACGCAGCGCAACGCAGACGTCGACTTTGACCGCCTCGGCGCGCTTCCTCAGGTCCCACGGCGTGACCACGATCGCCTTGAGCTTCTCCGGCTCCCACCTCTCCGCCTCGGGCTTCGCCTGCAAGCCGCGCGCCTTCACGATGTTGCCGTCC
>CAYNZS010000189.1:0-8373 GCA_964401695.1 uncultured Nitrospirales bacterium | reverse complement strand
TTAAACGATGCCGGCGGATCTCAAGATGACTCTTCCAAATGGGAAATCCGGGTTACACTGTTCTCCTTCTTCAATTGGGTCGGGTTCAGCTTGAGTGCGGCGTCCAACACTCTTATCGGGCAGAACATCGGCGCGGAACGGCCCGGGCGCGCCAAGCAATGTGTGTTCACGGCAGCGTCAGGGGGAGCGCTCTGGTCGATCGCGCTGGGCCTGGTGTTTTGGTTTTTTCCCGACAGCCTCCTCGGCATATCTAACATGGCCGAAGGCAGCGTGCTCGATATTGGTTCAACGCTGCTCCGATTCCTGGCTTTCGCCGGAATTCTCACTGTGACCGCGCAGACTTTTCTTGGCGGCCTTATGGGCGCAGGGGATACGAAGTCTCCCCTGTTCATCATCATCGTCAGCCAGGGCGCCGTACTGCTCGGATATTGCTCCCTCGTGAGCCACTTTGGAACCCTCACGGCCATGACGGTCTGGACGGCGCTCCTCTTGGCGGCCGCAACACGATTCGTATTGGCAGGCACGGTTTTCGTTCGGGGGAGATGGCGGCACATCAAAGTGGAACTGGGCGATCAAGAAGCGCTGAAACCGGTAAGAAGCGCCGCGCTGGGGGGCTAGAGCACTCTTCGCCTATCGCGATTGGAGGTAGGCCACGAGGTGGGCCATCTCGTCGGGCTGGATCTGGGGCCATGCAACCCCTTTGGAGCGGGTCGCGTCGGCCATATCGGACGCGTGGTTCCACATGGCCGCGACGACGTCGGGAGCGCCGTCGAGTTCTATGCCGCCTTCATCAATGGATTCCGTGTCGTGACAAGTCGCGCATCCTTTGCTCGCGTAGAGTTGGGCGCCTTGCTGGGGGTCGCCCGGTTCGTCGACGAAACTGGCGAGATAGAGGTAGGCGGTGAGGTCAGACATTTCTT
Source organism: uncultured Nitrospirales bacterium (assembly GCA_964401695.1). Classification (GTDB taxonomy): domain Bacteria; phylum Hydrogenedentota; class Hydrogenedentia; order Hydrogenedentales; genus JAPYPO01. The sequence continues at coordinate 7,453 of CAYNZS010000189.1, read as the reverse complement.
CGGGCGATAGCTCGGGGAAAGGGATGCCTTCGGCATCCATGGCGTCCCACATGCCGGGTTCGTGATTCCACATGGCGGCGCCAATCTGCGCTGGGGTTCCGGCAGATGGTTCCGATCCAAGCGCGGGGGCTCGACCGCTCCCTTCCCTATCTTCCGAATGGCACCGCAAACACGCCTTCTTGCTCAGAAGCTTCTCTCCATTCCTCGGGTTTCCGGGGGGCAAGTAGACATCGGCGGCGCGTTCTTCGGGGTTTGCGGCGCGGCGGATGAAGGCCAGGAGATCGGCGAGGTCGTTTCCTTCAAATACGGGGCGCGGAATATTCTTCTCTTGCAGCGCCTCGCCCATAGCCTTGCCGTCGTTCCAGAACGCGCTGGCGATGAAGGCCGGGGAGCGGTAGGACTGGAAGCGGTCGAGCGGGATGCCGTTCTCTACGTGCTCCTCCCCTACTGTGTGGCACTCCGCGCATCGGTTTCGGCGAAACAGCGACTCGCCTTTATCGGCGTCGCCCTGGCCACCGAAGTAACCGAGGTAATAGACGAAGGATATCAATTCGAGTATCTCTCGACCGGTTAGGGAGGGCCGTTCAAGGTGGAGCTGCCTGTATTCCGCCTCCATTCCCGGCTGGTGGTTCCAAAAGAGGCTGGCAGTGTCGAGGAAGGTTGATGCTACGCGGGCCTTGCCCAGGTCGGGGCCGCGCGCGCCGCCGAGGCCTTGGATGGCGTGGCAGGTGTTGCAGCCCTTGGCCATGAACAGCTTGCCGCCAACGACGGGACTTCCGATGGTGTGGTAGAAGGGCGCCGCTTCCTCTTGGCCGAACGCCTCCAGTACGGGCGCGAGAACGGCCACCGCCGCAAACGACAGAAGCGCGGGGCGAAAGTCCGGCACTGCTCTATTCTTCGACACGTTCGGCCCTCTTTTCGCACTGATTGAACAAGACGCCATAGGACACGTACAAAAACACACCAAGGATGACGAGGAAGACGGGGATGGCCGCTATGGATATAGCAGTGGACGCGCTAGGGACGTCTTCCAACTTCCGTGAGGTGAAAATGAGGTGGGCAATCCAGGCGACCACGGCGAGTATATAGGCCGTGAATCCCACCGGGATGAGCAACTGAACGATGACGACATGCCAGGGATCCTTGAATCTCCGGCCGGCCCGAACGTCTTCTGTTTCCATAATACCTAGCCTCTCGCGCTTTCGGCTTGTGCGGTGAGCACTTCCGGCGTGTCCGGCAAGTACCCGCGAATGCGTTCGTTGAGTTCATGGAGCCCCGTAGTGCGGCCCTCGCGAATTTCCCAGATGGAAATGATGGGAAAGAGGCGCGTGAACAGCATGAAGAACAAAGTAAATAGGGCGAAGCAGCCGGCCATTTCGCCCCACTCGATCCATGTGGGCCAATAGTGGCCGGTCTCGTAGTGCATGCGGGGATTGGCGAGGGTGGGAACGATGATGATGACGCGTTCGAGCCACATCCCGATGCATATCGTGATCGAGGCGATGAGGGTCTTGGGGATAAGGTTCTTCTTCCGGTTGCACAGCAGGGCCATGGGGATGACGAGGTTGCAGGCGACCATGGCCCAGAAGTAGGGCGCGTAGGATCCGCTGATCTTCGACCAGAAGACCCTCATCTCTTCGGGTTCGTTACCGTAGAGGGCGGTGAGATACTCGGAGAAAGTGAAATAGGTCCACAGGAGGACCATGGTCAAGAGGAGGCTGCCAAGATTGCGGAAGTGGATCTCCTTGAGATAGGCCTCAAGGCGGTAGGCTTTTCGGATGATCAGCATGGCGATGATGAGGGCGGCGATTCCCGAGAAGATGGCGCCGACCACGAAGTAGGGCCCGAAGATGGTGCTGTGCCACATGGGTTGGAGCGTCATGGAGAACACGAAGGAAACGACGGTGTGGACGGATACGGCGATGGGAATGACGAGAATGGACATGATCGTGATGCCACGCTCCAGGGCCTTTACCTGCTTCTTCGTGCCTTGCCAACCCATGGCGAGAACACTGTAAAACCAGCGCCCGTGCTTGACCCTGTCGCGGAGGATGGCGATGTCAGGGATCATGGGCAGCCACAGATAGAATGTGCTGGCGGTGAAGTAGGCGGTGATGCTCGTGGCGTCCCACAGGAGCGGCGACTGGTGGCGCCCGTAGATCATTACGTTTAGGGCCCGGTCGGCGCGTCCCAGATCGATTAGGATATTGGCGCCGCCAATGGCCAGAACCATGACGGTGATCACCTCGGCCATGCGGGTGATGGGGCGGCGCCACTCGGCCTGGCACAGGCGCAGTATGGCCGAGATGAGGGTACCCGCGTGGCTGATTCCGATGAAGAAGACGAAGTTGGTAATGTAGAAGCCCCAGGAGACGGTGTCGTTGAGGCCGGTAACACCCAGCCCATGGTAGAACTGCCAAACCACGCAGAAAGCGCCAAAAGCGATAACGGCGAGAAGAATGGCCGATACTTTGTAGAACCGGCGCGGCGAACCCAAGATCGGTTCGAACAGGATGGCGTCGGAATTGCTATCGCAAGGGCTAGGCTTCAATGGGTTCGCCTTCCTCGAGGTAGTAGACTTTCGGCTCGGTTCCCAGTTCCTCCATGGTACGAAACGCGCGGTTGCTCCGGGAAAGCCGCAACACGTCGCTATCGGGATCGTCCAGGTCGCCGAAGATAATGGCGTCGGTCGGGCAACTTTGCTGGCAGGCTGTTTCGTAGTCGCCAGCAGCCAGTGGGCGGCCCTCGAAGGCCGCTTGGTCTTTGGCCTTCTGCAAGCGGTGGTGGCAGAACGTGCACTTTTCGACGACGCCCTTTTCGCGCACGAACACGTCCGGGTTAATCATGTTCTTCATGACCGGAGGAATCTCTTTGTTGTAATCCTTCCAATTGAAGTACTTGGCGGTGTAAGGGCAGGCGGCCATACAGAACCGGCAACCGATGCAGCGTCCGTAGTTCTGGGAAACCAGCCCTTCTTCGGCCTGATAGGTGGCGTGGACGGGGCATACTTTCGTACACGGCGATTCTTCGCAATGAAAGCATGGCCGGGGCGTGAAACTGGCCCGCGCGCCCTCGCCCTCACCATGGATTTCGCGAACGATCTCCATCCAGCTTATCCCCCGGCCCAGTCTGGTTTGCTCCTCGTCCACGAAGGGGACGTTATTCTCGGATTTGCACGCGATGACGCAAGACTGACAACCCGTGCACCGGTCGAGGTCGATTACCATTCCCCATTTTGCCATGCCGCGTTCCTTTCTCAGCCCTTGAGGATGCGGACCCGCGTCACCTTGCGGATTCCCAGCCCGCTGGACGCGCCCGCCTTGTCTTCGATCAGGTCGCCCGGGTCGACGCCTCGATTCTCTGCCCAATGCCCGCCCTTGGCGCGCCCAAGGCCCACGGGCATGGAAACTACGCCGGGCATTGTTCCTTTGTACAACCGCGCTCTAACCTCAATTTTTCCTGTGGGCGACTGCAACGTTACTTTGTCGTTGTCGAGGATGCCAAGTTTCTGGGCGTCGCCGGGGTGGATCTCGACCCAGCTATCCCAGCTCGCGTGGACGTGGGATGTCAGGTCTTCGAGGAGCCACGGCATGTTCGCGCCTACTCCGTTCCCAATAGAAAGCAACTCATAGGTCTGCAAGACGAGGGTATCCTCCGCCGCTTCGTCCTCGAACTGATTGAGCAGGAAGCGCGGGTAGAAGAGACTGTCGGAATTTTCCGCATCGCGCACGCCGAGCGACGCAAGCAATTGTGCGCGCGGTTCGCCGGAGCTGGCGAGGACCCCCGCAAGCCGCGTTTCGAGCAACTGGGGGTAGAATTCAAACTTGCCTGACGGTGTGAAAAATCGAATGCGGGCGCTTTCCATGGGCGCGTCGGGCGCCCACCATGCGCCGTTTTCCACGAGAGCGGCCCAAAACGATTTGAAGCTGTGGAATTCGCCTGCGCGGTAGCCTTGTTGCTGGAGGACTTGACGAAGCCGCTCGTCCGAAGGCGTTGAGACTACGTAGCCGCGCGGGGCTTCATAGAGGCCCTCCGCGCTGATCTTGACCAACTCCTCGTAGGTTGCCCATGGCATAGCCTGCGCCATGCCATCGCCCATGCCCCGGGCAATATACAATATCGTGTCGCCCGCATGACGGGTGTCGTAGAGGGGTTCCATGACGGGCGGGCCAACGGAGAAGAGATTGAATCCGGGCAAGAAACTAACGGAGTCGTCCTGCCAGCCCTCGAGGAAATGATGTTGGGGGAGGACGAGGTCGGCGTACTCGCCTGCCTCGTCGGCCACGTTCGCGAGGCTGACGACGAAAGGAATCTTCGCAAGAGCGGCGCGAACAAGCTCCTTGTCCACCGGCCCCGTGAGCGGATTGGCCCTATCAAGAATAAGTACGTCGATAGGGGGTTCGTCCGCGTTTACGACCGCCTCGAAAAAGGCCTGTGGCGCGTCGGTGTCGAGGAAGTGCCCAGCCATTTCCGCGCGGTCCAGGCGCGCAAGGCCCGCCCCGCGTTTGGCCGTCTCGTCGAGGCCCACCTCCGGCCACACGGACAGCGGCGGTCGCTGCCTGCCGGATAACACGCCGCCCTGTATGCCAATGCTTCCGAGCAATGCGTTGAGCGAATGAATGGCCATCTGGGTAAAGATGTCGTGGCCTTCGAGATGCGACCGGTTGTCGCCGAGAACGACGGCGGCCCGCGTGGTAGCCAGTTTTCTCGCGAGCGTCACGCTGGTTTCGATTCGCACTCCGGTGATTCTCGAAACACGCGCTGGGGAGTATTCCTCCAACACAAGCCGTTTGAAGCCGGTGTGGGTTGTTCCGTCAGCCGTTTGCCAGTCTTCGAAACCAAACGTGTTCGCGGCAAAATCTTCGTCGTAGATCCGCTCGCGCAGGATGATCTGGGCAAGGCCCATGGCGAAAACGCCCTCGGTTCCGGGCTTGACGGGAATCCAGTGGTCGGCGTTGGCCGCGGACGGGGACATCCTCGCTTCGACGTGAACGACTTCGGCGCGGTCGCCCCGGCGTCCCTGGCGCATGTGGCCGTAGGCTTTCAATTGATGGACGGGTGAGATCCAACCATCGAGCCAGTTGCAGCCAATAGAGAGCACGAACGAAGACTCGCTGAGGTCATAGCTTATCGGGTTCGTGGCGCCGTGCATGAGGCGCGCGGCTGTCTGCGGTAATTCTGGCGCGAGGCCGCGTTGCCGAAGGTAGTTAGGCGTTCCATAGGCGCTGGCGAAACGCTGCCAGAGATCGTCTCTGATGCCCCGGTACTCGCCCCCAAGAATCGCGAGCCTTTCCGGTGTTCCTTTCGCGCGCAGTTCGGCCAAGCGGTCGGAAACGGCCGTCAGTCCTTCATCCCAGGAGATGGTCTCGAATTGGCCCAACCCTTTCCCGCTCTGCCGTACTGGTCCCACGAGCCGGTCCGGGTCGTACAGGGACTGCAAGCCCGCGAGGCCGCGTGGGCAGAGCCCGCCGCGGTTCACAGGGTGCAGCGGATTTCCATCGATCTTGACGGGCATGCCGTTAATAACGCGCACGTCGAAACCGCAACCGCCTGGGCACAGTTCGCACACCGACTTGACGCGGGTCTCGACCCGATCATACCAAGTATCGGACGAGGCCCCCGTGGCAGCCAGCACCCGATTCTGGATCGACTTCGTTAGCCCCAGCCCCGCGGCCGTGGCTCCCATAATACCCAGAAATTGTCGACGCGTGAATTCCAACTTCTCTATTCCCTTTTCTCCACTATCTATGGCACGCGTTGCAGTCGGTAGTCACTTCTTCTTTCTCGTGGCAATCTATACAGAACGCCATGCTGATATCGTTGAGCGGCGCGGGCGGAGGGGTGGTCGAAGACGCGATATCTCCATGGCAGGTGGCGCACTCGACACCCGCGACCGCGACATGGCGCCGGTGCGAAAAGTAGACATGGCCAGGAACGTCGTAGATCCTATTCCAAGGGATATCCTCACTCGATTCGATGTAGGACGTGACCAGCGCTTTCTCGTTGTCGCCGACTTTCACTTCGTCGATGCCCGCGAAGTCTTCCTCGAAGCGGCGATTCATGGTATGGACAATCTTCTCGAAGGCCTGCTGAAAGCTGAATCCCGTGGGCCGGCCATTTTCCGTGTAACGGTTCGGGTCCCAGGTCGGACTCTGGCGGCGGTGGCATCGCTTGCAGGTGCGTTCGTTAGGCGTTTCAATGTTGGCCGTGAAGTCGATGCTGAGGTCTCTTCCCAGTAGGTAATTCCGGCCGTCCACCACATGCCGCGAACCGGCTCCGTGGCACGCTTCGCATTGGACGCCATCTTCCAGCTTGAGGGGCTCGGGAACGCTCTCGGTTTCTCGGTCGTATGCGGTGGTATGGCAACGCAAGCATTGGTACGCCTCGGAGGGGGGCCTGTCGAGTCCCCGTGCTCTCGCGATCTTGAGAGCGGGTTCTCCGAGGAGCGTCTCGAAGCCCTTCGCGTGAGGCGAGCCCTTCCAGATATCCCATTGAGATCCGTGATCCGACTTGTTGTGACACAGCTTACAGGTTTCATTGGTGACGTAGCGCTCCGGCCCGGGCGTGGCTTCGGTAATTTCGGCGTTGGCCGCCTCAGTATGGCACTTGGCGCAGACGGGCAGAGGCGGGCGGCCCGAGAATTCTTGCCAGAACACGCCGGTGTGGCAGGTGGCGCAATCCAGGCTCAGGTTCTCGGTATGCAGCTTGTGGTTGAACTGGACGGGCTGGATAATCGGTTCCGGCGTCAACACCGAGCGCAAGAAGAATGCTCCGCCGACGCCTGCAATAACTAGCGGGTAAACGACAACCCTAAGAACTTTAGGCAGCAAGCCCGACCTCCAAAATGCTCTGGGCTATCATGTGATCTTGGAAACAGCAGGCGCTTGGATGCAGCCAATGCCCCACCACCAAAAGCGCGGCGGCACCCGCCCACAAAGGTATACGCAAGCAGAAATTGGCCGAATCCTATCTGGTTGGGGGCTGACAATTCAAGGCATGTGCCGCGCATCCGTCAATAGGATACCGCCTCAGATTGGGGCGTGAAACGGCAAGGCCAGCGAGAAAGATCGGTGTCGAGCGGACCAGTCAGTGAGCGCGTTGCTTCTGTTTTATCAGCCCCACGATTGCAGGTGGAGGGCTACTGAGCAACGTGGGGTTTCAACTCTGTTGCCGGTGAATCCCCCAAAAGAGCGGACGCTTCAAGGCGTTCGCTACTTCTTCATATACGCGCCGACAGATGCTGATAAACAACGGAGGACCGCCGAAACGGATGCGAAATTTCTCTGCAACTGAAAGCCGACGAAGAGGAAAAGCCATCGGCAGAATCGACGGTTTAGGAACCCACCCGGTGAACGCTCACCGTGTCCCCTAGCCCGGATATCTCACAGCTTCCGGGGCAGGTGCTCTGCGACTCGTTTTTTGTCAATTCTGGGCTCTTGAGAGGGTTCTGGAG
>CAYNZS010000188.1:0-8381 GCA_964401695.1 uncultured Nitrospirales bacterium | reverse complement strand
TTTACACTGATGATTCTGCGAACTTGCCGTGTCTATGTTCTTATTATCGAGGGAGTTACGGAGAATAGAAATGGGGGGGGGGCTTCGTGCCTTTCCTCCCAAGACACACCTGTCTATCGTTTCCGCTTGACGTTGTTTGACGTGCCGGCGAGACCGTGAAGCTCCTCGCGCGTTCGCCCCCGCTAACCCCTCCCCAAATCAGGGCGGGGGATTGATCGTTCGGTTCGCCTCAAATAGACGCGCGAAAGTGCTGGTGTATTGATTCATGCTGTTTCCATCTACCCGTCATGCTGAGCGGAGCGAAGTATCTCTCTATTTCATTGGGCTTTTGGCGTAGAGAGATCCTTCACTTCGTTCAGGATGACAGAACTACTCCCCCTCCCTGGTTTAGGGAGGGGGTGGGGGAAGATCGACCTTCAACAATCCCCGCAATCTCTTAAGAAACATTCGTGACTTCATAGCTTCTTATTGCTCAAAAGCACGAATGTGGGACCGCCTTAACCCGGATATCTCGCCGCTTTCCTGCTGCGACGCTGGAGATGGCGCTCTAACGATGGGTCTGTCGAGGGTGGCGCGCCGACATGCGCGCCAAGCCGAAGAGGAGGCTCAGTTTTTACCCTTCTCGAACTCCCGCGACCACGCGATGCTTCGCGCTATCCCCTCGGCTAGAGGTATTTTGGGGTTGTATCCCAGTAGCGCTCTGGCTTTTCCAATATTGGCGACGTAGTGGGTTACCTCGCCGAGGCGCGACGGCTCCACGGTCATGTCGGGCTCGATGCCGAGGACTTCTCCGACGTGTTTGGCCATACTGACTAGGCTTTGCCCCTCGCCGTAGGCCAGGTTGATCGTGTGCCCGTGTTCTCTTCCATCGACAAGTTGCTGGATGCCCCGGACGATTCCGTCCACGCAATCGTCCACGTAGGTAAAGTCCAAGACTTTGCTTTCGCCGTAGACGGTGATCGGTTCGCGGCGGCTGATGCGGCGCACGAAGAGCGGGATAACGCGTTCCATGCGCTCGATGTCGTTGTCGTAACGACCGTAAACGTTGCTAAACCGAAAAATGAGGTAGCGCAGGCCGTAACATTGCGCGTAGGAATAGACAAAGGCTTCGCCCGAAATCTTGCTGGCGCTGTATGGGCTTTCCGTAAAAGCGAAATCCGCGTGAGATTCCTCGGTAATATAGCGATGAATGTCTCCGTAGACCTCCCGCGAACTGCTGAACACTATGGGGAGCGAGTGATGCCTGCAAAACTCCAATGTATTGAAGGTCATCATGATGTTTTCGATGGCCCGGTCTGGCTGCTCGACGAGTTCGTGGACTTTCGCGTGCGCAGCGAGGTGAACAACCAGGTCGATATTGTCGGGATAGTGGACATGGCCGACGCCTTCGTCGAAATTGCTGTAGGCGGTGCTCAGATCCTGGAGAAGAGTTTCGATGCGGTTGGTCCAGGTGTTGGGCCGGATATCGACGCCAAACACATAGTGGCCGTCATCTAGCAACCGGAGTCCGAGATTGGTTCCTATCTGGCCGCTGGATCCCGTAATTAGAATGCGCACAGTCTGGGGTGACTCCTCATGGTCGATTCAATGGACCCGGAACGCGATGCGGTTAAGCAGGCTACGTCCCCACTGGCGCGGCGACCTCAAGGTCGATAACCTCAAGAACCGCCTCTTCGGTGGCCTCGATGGTGTAAGGTTCTTCGGCCGCCTCGATGGCGTTGTCCGGGTCCTTCAGGCCGTGGCCTGTCAGGACGCATACCAGGCGAATGGCGCGGCTCCGTTCAGCGGCCATCCCGTCGAAGAACCCCGCTTCGGACAGCTTGATCACGCCCGCAACGCCGGCCGCGCTAGCCGGTTCCGCGAAGACGCCTTCCTTCGAGGCGAGCATGCGGTATGCGGCGCGGATCTCGTCGTCCGTGACCATGTCGATGACGCCGTTCGATTCGTCTCGGGCTTCGATGGCCGAGGTCCAACTCGCGGGGTTCCCGATTCGGATAGCCGTCGCGAAGGTATGCGGCTCTTCCACCGGCTCCCCAAGAACGATTGGTGCCGCGCCGGCGGCTTGGAATCCCAGCATACGGGGCAGGCTTCCACACTGGCCGAGCGCATGGTATTCCTTGTAGCCCTTCCAGTAAGCGGTGATATTGCCTGCGTTTCCGACAGGCAGCACATGGAAATCGGGCGCCGATCCATCCATCGCGTCAACGATTTCAAAGGCCCCCGTCTTCTGCCCCTCAATGCGGTACGGATTGACCGAATTGACAAGGGCGATAGGTTGAGTCTCGGTGATCGAGCGGACCAAGTTAAGCGCGTCGTCGAAGTTTCCCTTAATTTGGATGACTTTCGCGCCATGAATCATCGCCTGCGACAATTTACCCAGGGCGATTTTGCCATCTGGGATGAGCACCGCGCAACGGATGCCGGCCCGCGCCGCATACGCGGAGGCCGCGGCGGAAGTATTTCCAGTAGAAGCGCAAATGATGCACTGAAACCCTTCTTCCACAGCCTTAGTTACCGCGAGAGTCATCCCCCGGTCCTTGAAGGATCCCGTAGGGTTGAGGCCCTCGTATTTCAAGAAAATCTCCAAATCGGGGTGAATCGCCTCGCTCAGCTTGGGCGCGAGGATGAGGGGCGTCGAACCCTCGTTGAGGCTGATGATCCGCGTACTCTCCGTGACCGGCATGTGCTCGTGATACCGCTCAATAATCCCGGGCATAAGACGCTATTCCTCGATCACGCGCAACGCGGCGGTGGGTTCCATACAGAATTCCTGGTCGTCGATCTCCGTCAAAGCCGCGCGTAACGCGTCCTCGCGCGACTCGTGTGTCATGATGATGACGCGGACCCGGCCGCCACCGTGCGGATCTTTCTGAAAGCACGAAGCGATACTCACACCGTGGTGGCCCAACACGCTGCCCACAACCCCGAACACGCCCGGAACATCCCGCGTCGTCAGACGAAGGTAATAGCGGCCCTCAAGCAAACCCGGATCGCGCAAAGGCCTATCGCTGAGATAGCGGAACGGCGGCGGAGAAGGTCCGTCCCCGGCCCGCGCGATATCGACGATATCCGCGATCACCGCGCTCGCCGTGGGCCGGCGTCCGGCGCCCTTGCCATAGTACAGAGTCGCGTCCGTCATGTCGCCCTGCACATAGATGGCGTTGAATTCGTTGCGCACCGACGCTAGCAAATGGGTCTCAGGCACGAGGGCCGGGTGGACCCGCGCGTCGATCTCGCCATCGACCAACCGGACGACCGCGAGCAGCTTGATGAGATAACCCATCTCGCGGGCATACTCGACATCCGCGGCGGTGATTCCCGTGATGCCTTCGACGGAGATGGCCTCCAAATCGACCTTCGACGAATAACAAAGCGAAGCCAGAATCTGGCATTTGTGCGCTGTATCGTGGCCTTCGATATCTAAGTCCGGTGGCGTCTCGGCAAATCCCAACGTCATAGCCTGCTTGAGGACATCGTCAAACGCGAGACCCTCGTAAGTCATGCGGCTGAGGATGTAGTTGCAGGTTCCATTGAGAATGCCATACGCATGTTCGATACGGTTCGCCGCCAGGCCTTCTCGCAACGCCTTGATGATCGGAATGCCGCCCGCAACAGCTGCCTCATAACGCAACTCGACACCGCCCGTCTGCGCCGCCTCCGTCAACTCGGGACCGTGACACGCTAAGAGCATCTTGTTCGCGGTGACGACATGCTTGCCCGCCTTCAGCGCCTCTATGGTCAACGTCTTCGCCGCCCCCACTCCGCCAATCAACTCGCAGAGCACATCGACACTCGGGTCCGTAAACAACGACGACGCATCCTGAGTAACCGTAACGTCCGTCAGGTCGAATTCCTTCAGTGCCTCCTCGTTCAATTCGCAGACATGCGTCAACGCGATCTCCTGTCCAGCATTCGCGGCGAGGAGATCCGCGTTCCGCCGAAGAAACTCGATGACGCCGCCGCCAACGGTTCCCGCTCCAACTACGGCCACTCCTATGGGCATTAAGATTACCCCTTCCAAGAGCAAATGATCGGAAAATTCGGTCCATTATAGAGAAAAGGCCAGCCAATTTGCATGAACCCAAACAAAACCGCAAAAAGAGTACCCTTTGAAGGGGGATCAAGGGGGATGTTCACAGATACCCCAAAAGACTCCCCTTCAAAGATGCAACCAACATAAGTTGGAAACTGCCCCCGTTGTCATTGCGGTCTTTCAGAGTCAGTTCCGTCACGCCTCCCGTCAACAAATTATCCATTGTTTCCTGACCTACGCCGCGTCACCGCGCAACACGCGGATCTAATCTATAGGGGTAGCAGCGCGGGTTGGTGGGCCTGCGTTGAGGGGTTCGGGGGCGAAACGGACGTGGGAAGGAGAAGGTAAGTAGATTTCCGGGATACGGACGGACCCTTTAGGAACCCTATAAGAGCTATCGAAATTCGTCGTCCGTCAGGTTGGCCTGGTTGAGGATTCCTTTCATGTTTCCCGTTTGAGGTCGCGGGCATGTAGTGCTACAGCCGTCATCCGCTCATTTGTGGGACTCCAAAGGTAGAGGTGGCTACCTTTCTGATGATGCTCGATGAAGCCGGCTCGCTTGAGCGCGGCTACCATTTGACGGGGTATCACGGTTGGGAGCCGACTCAAACGCCGCCGGGCGACGTAACTTGGATGACGGTATCGACCGGAATGGTGATTGGCTCTTCCGATATGGGTTGTCCGATTTCCACGAGGGCTTCGAGGAAACCTTCGATGGCCTCCTGGGCCATAGCCAAGGCTTCTTCGTAGCTTTTCCCTTGGGTGACACAACCGGGGAAGGCGGACACGGTCACAACAAAACCGCCTTCCTCAGCGGACTCGATGTGCACGGTGTAGGCATACGTCTTCATAGCGGTTCTAATATAGCAAACCCGCTGGAACGGTCAAGGAAAAGATGAGGGCTTCTTTGAGATCTAGCGCTTCAGCTTCTGATACAGCTCTGCGCCTTCGTCGTTGAACTTCTCGGACATGACTTCCATGCCTTGCTCTTTCGCTTTTTCGTTGTTGATTCCGAGGCTGTCGGCGTAGTCGCGGACTTGCTGGGTGATCTCCATGGCGCAGAATTTGGGGCCGCACATCGAACAGAAATGGGCGACTTTCGCGCCTTCGGAGGGGAGGGTTTCGTCGTGGTATGATCGCGCCTTCTCGGGGTCGAGCGCGAGGTTGAACTGGTCTTCCCAACGGAACTCGAAGCGGGCCTTGCTGATGGCATTGTCGCGGATTTGCGCACCTGGATGCCCTTTGGCTAAGTCGGCCGTGTGCGCCGCGATTTTGTAGGTTACGACGCCTTCGCGCACGTCGTCCTTATTCGGCAGGCCGAGGTGTTCCTTCTGCGTCACGTAGCAGAGCATGGCCGTTCCGTACCAACCGATTTGCGCCGCGCCGATAGCCGATGTAATGTGATCGTAACCGGCCGCGATATCGGTCGTTAGAGGTCCAAGGGTATAGAAAGGTGCTTCGTCGCACCACTCCAATTGCTTTTTCATATTTTCCTTGATCATATGCATGGGCACATGGCCGGGGCCTTCGTTCATGACCTGCACGTCTTGCTTCCACGCACGTTGCGTCAACTCGCCCTGGGTCTTTAATTCGCCGAACTGGGCCTCGTCGTTCGCGTCCGCCAGCGAGCCGGGGCGCAGCCCATCGCCAATCGAGAAGGCCACATCGTAGGCCGCGCAGATCCCGCAAATGTCATCCCAATGGGTGTAGAGGAAGTTCTCCTTGTGATGGGAGAGGCACCATTTTGCCATGATGGATCCGCCGCGGCTGACGATGCCCGTCACGCGTTTGGCCGTCATGGGCACGTAGCGCAGCAGAACGCCCGCGTGGATCGTAAAGTAATCGACGCCTTGCTCGGCTTGCTCGATAAGCGTGTCGCGAAAGATATCCCAAGTGAGTTCCTCGGGCCGCCCGTCGACCTTCTCCAAGGCTTGGTAGATCGGCACAGTACCAATGGGCACAGGCGAGTTGCGAATGATCCATTCGCGCGTCTCGTGGATATTCGGTCCGGTGGAAAGATCCATCACGGTATCGCCGCCCCAGCGCGTGGACCAGACCATCTTTTCCACTTCTTCTTCGATGGAACTGGTGACGGCGCTGTTGCCGATATTAGCGTTTATCTTGACCAGGAAATTCCGCCCGATAATCATCGGCTCGGATTCGGGGTGGTTCACGTTGTTGGGTATGATGGCCCGGCCGCGGGCGACTTCATCGCGCACAAATTCCGCCGTGATTCGGTTGGGAAAACTTCCGCCCCAATTCTCGCCGGGGTGCTGCGTACGCAGTTCTTCGAGGGCCTGCTCACAACGCTGATTTTCCCGAATGGCGATATACTCCATCTCGGGGGTCACAATGCCCCGGCGGGCGTAGTACATCTGCGAGACATGCGCGCCGGGTTTCGCGCGGAGAGGCTTCCGGGAGCGTTCGAAACGCATATACGCCAATTCAGGATCAGATTCTCGCTCCCGCCCATACCGCGACGAAATGCGGTCCAACTCGACCACGTCTCCTCGTTCCAAAATCCAATTGAGACGCACCGGATGGAGGCCCTTACGCACATCAAACTCGATATCCGGATCGGTGAACGGGCCGGACGTGTCATACACGGTTATCGGCGGGTTCGCTTCGAGCCGCTCTTGATCTCCCTCGCCGAACTGCGTCGGAGATAGTTGGATTTCCCTCATGGGGACCCGGATATCTGGACGCGATCCCTGTACGTATACTTTCGTAGAACTTGGAAAGGGAGTCCGCGTGATCTTGTCTCTTTGGCCCTCTTCAAACGTCCCCGTCTTAGCCACAGGAATAGCCACAATACTACCTCCACTCGTTCTCGACGAGGGTCAGAGCCGAACCAGAACCGACGCGTTTAGCGCCTGGGTATTGTACAATAACGGAGGTTCGAATTATACCCGTTGTTCCAGAAGACGCTCCGCCGCGCGGAAGCCGGAACGAACGCAATCGTTCAGGGAAACGCCGCGGTATGCGTTCCCCGCGAGAACGAGGCCGGCGTGGCGCTGCTCGGCGGCTTCGAGGGTTTGCAGTATTTCGCCATGGTTGAGCATGTACTGGGGAATCCCGACGGGGTGGCGGTATGTGCGGACGAATTCAGGAGCGCGCTCGATTTTCATGAGCGGGTGAATCTCTTTCGCTAGGTGTCCGAGCAGTTCCTCATTCGACAATTTGAGGGCTTGCGGATCGGTGTAGCCTCCGTACATGGTGCGCAGAAGAATCCAGCCGCTGGGCGCCGTGCGCGGGAAGACTGAGCTGGACCAGATGCAGCCGAGCGCGCGTTTGCCTTGGTTCCGCGGCGCGAGAAAGCCGAAGCCCCGCATGTTGCGCCCAACATGCTCTTCGCGGTATCCCGTGCACAGAACCGTCATGGGCGCATGAGGGATCGATCCAAGCGCGTTCGCCATGTCCGTATCGAGCGCGGCGACGAGTCGGCCGGCGTCGGGCGCCGGGAGCGCCATCACAACGGACCGCGCCGTGACGCCGGACTTTCCCGCGATGGAAATTCGATAGCGGCTTCCGGTGTGCTCAATCTTTTCGGCCCTGCAACCGAGACGCAGCCTCGAAGATACGCGTACGGCAGCGGCGTCCGTGAGTGCGCCGATTCCACCCGCGAAACTCATCAACGCCCCGCCCGGTCCCATCGCGCTTCCTTCTCCCCCGACGCCCCGCTTCTTCGCGATCATCGCTTTAACGAGCCCGCCATGGTCACGCTCCATCTCCGCCATGTGCGGGAAACAGTGTTCGAGGGAAAGCTGCTTCGCATCGCCGCCAAATACGCCCGAAACCATAGCGCTCACCAACGTGTCAGCGGCCTCGGGGCCAATCCGCCGCGCGGCGAATTCCCAAATGGTTTCGACTTTGCTGTTGGGCTTCTGTTTAACGAAGGGCTCGCACAGTAGCCGCGCGCGCCCCTTCACGGAGAGCAACGTGGACAAAAGAAACGCAGGCGGGGGCCTCATCAGCACCAAGTGGTTGTTCTTCAGGATGAAGCGTTTTTCCGCTGCTTCGTTCGCGCGGACGAGCTGATCGTAAATTCCCAGCTTGTTGATCCACGTGAATATCAGCGGCTCTTTGTCCAGGAAGCCATTTGGTCCCCGGTCGCACAAGAAGCCTTCATTCACGTCCGTGCGAGCGTATCCACCCGCCGTGTCCGAGGCCTCGATCAGCACGACCGCGTCATCACCGAGCGATTCCGCCAGGAGAGTCGCGGCGCAAAGTCCGCTCACCCCCGCGCCGATTACAGCTACTTCAACCTCGTTCTTCATAGCGCTCCCGGGGTCAGACAGGCAAACCGATTCGCCGGTCCGACCGGAGAATCTGCTTCTTGCGTGTCTCA
>CAYNZS010000187.1:0-8434 GCA_964401695.1 uncultured Nitrospirales bacterium | reverse complement strand
GGCCCACCATTTGCAACAAAATACGGTAGAGAAACCGCAAAACTCTAGGCTAGTGACGGCGCGGAAATGTAGCCGCGACCATCTCGTTCTGATCCTAGCGATGCTCTTCGTCGAGTTAACCAGAAACAGTGTGGCATTTCAAACGGAAGAAGTGGGACCGGTGGGATATCCGGGCTAAGATGATCGATAACCTGCCCGCCGCGCCGTGCACATATTCTCACGCGGCTCACAAAGCTGTTGGTAGGCGTTGGCGAAGATGCGCCGAGAATGGCCAGAAATACAGAGCTTGTGTTATCGTCGCAGTCAGACACAGACCGACAGCGCGGGAGGAGATAGGCGGATGGCAGCCGATTCGATCATTACGGACGAAATGAAAGCCGCGGTCGGCGTGGAATCAGAGCCCTCCATCTACGAGATCGAGCGATCTGCGATCCGGCGCTGGGCGGAAGCGGTCGGCGATCCGGACCCTCGCTTCCACGATGAAGAGTACGCCCGCGGCAAGGGTTATCGAGGTCTCGTCGCGCCCCCTGGCTTCATCGCCTGGTACGCTTTCCCGAATACGGCCGGCCGTTCACGGGGCGGTTTCAGGAGCCCGTTCACCCGGACCCTCAATGGCGGTAACGAGTACGAGTTGTTCGAGCCCATCCAGGCCGGCGACACGATAACGGCGACGAACAAGCTTGTCGAGCTCTTCGAGCGTGACGGGAGGATGGGAAAGATGCTCTTCACCATCACGGAAACAACTTACAAGAACCAGGACGACGAGATTGCAGTCAAAGCCCGCCGGACCGACATCTACTAATAGTCCGGATCGCTGTCGGATAGGAGAAAAAGAATGGCGGAACAGCTTCACTGGGAAGACGTGCAGGAAGGCACTGAGATAGCGCCGCTGGCGAAGAACGCGAGCACCCAGCAGTTGGTGCGTTGGGCCGGGGCTTCGGGTGACTTCTACCAGATTCACTATGACAAGGATTTCGCACTCGACAACGGCCTGCCTGCTCCGATCGTCCACGGTCCACTGAAAAGCGCCTGGCTGGGACAGATGCTCGGCGCGTGGGTCGGCGAGGAAGGGCGCATCAAGAGTTGGGGCTGCAGTTGCCGCGCGATGGATGTCGCCGGTGACACCTTGACATGCAAGGGATTCGTCACCGAGAAGTATGTCGAGGGTGGCGAGCACCTAGTGGCTTGTGGTATCTGGCTGGAGAACTCGAAGGGCGAGAAGACGACGCCCGGCACCGCCATCGTCGCGCTGCCTTCCAAGGGCTAGTTGCTCGTCTCTTTTCTGAGAAGAGTGCGAAACCTTTGATGAAGGCAACGTGGTGCGGTTCCTCGATCGTGCGGACCGCACTGTCGTCAACCGAGGGGGAGTTACCGGCCACAAGACTTCAGGTCATCCCATCGGCATCTGCAACACACTGAGTGCAGCTGTGACTGCACCCCTGGGAATCTCGGTGAAGGTGGCCAGCCGGCCCATGAAAGAAGCTTATGAAAACCGAGAGGAAAGTGGGAGCCATGTTCATTTCGACGATCATAATGGGCATGCCGGCCTGATGCGTGCGGGTGCTGGGGTAGGAACTCTGGTGGCCTTCTTGACGGGTTGGGCGCCCCTGGCCGTGGCACGGCTTCCGATGGAGTTCGGCATACTGGGCTGGAAACTCACGCTGATACGGTTTGCCAGTACGTTCTTTTTTCCTCCCATCGCAGGCCTGATCGCGCACACGCTCTTTAAGGGCGTAAAGTAATTTCCCCTTCATCAGAAGAAGAACGCCAGGCTGACCCGTTGTTGCTACCGCCTCCGCCCCTCCTCTATGATAGCGATTCGGATCTACCGGAGAATTGCATATGTCTGAGAAGAAGGAAGTGCCTATTGTCCCGGCGGCAACGGTATTGATTTGCCGGGATTCGGTTGATGGCCTGGAAGTATTCATGGTAGTGCGGCATCACAAGATCGATTTTGCCTCGGGGGCGCTTGTCTTTCCCGGGGGTAAGGTCGAGGCGGAGGATCAGTCTCTGGAGTTTGTGGACCATGTTACGGGGGCCGAGGGGTTGTCGGATGAGGAACGCGCTTTTGAGATCGGCGCGATTCGGGAGTCCTTCGAGGAATGCGGTGTGCTGTTGGCGCGGGAAAAGGATTCTGGCGAGTACGTGTCTGCCGAGCGCCTGTCTTCGTTCGATCACTACCGGGATGAGCTGAATAATGGACATAAGGGCCTGCTCAATATGGTGAAGAAGGAGAATCTCGCATTGGCGACGGAGGACATGCATCCTTACGCGCACTGGGTCACGCCGGACATGATGCCGAAGCGTTTCGATACCCGCTTCTACATTACGCGCGCGCCGGAGGATCATGTGGCGATGCATGACGGTTCGGAATCGGTGGACTCGCTGTGGGCCACGCCGCAGCGTGTAATGGGGGAAGCAGACGAGGGGAAGTGGACGGTCATTTTTCCGACGCGATGCAATCTCGAGATGCTCGCTGAGGCTTCCTCGGTCGAAGACGCGCTGGAGAGGGCGAAGAATCGCACGATCGTGACGGTTCGTCCGACGGTGGATAAGACGGGCGACCAGCCGATGCTGCGTATTCCCGTGGAGGCTGGGTACCCGGTGAGCGAAACGCCGGTCAGCACGATACAGCGCTGAGACGGAGAAGACGAAGCGCAGACACATGGCCGACCCGTCCCCCATCTGGTTTGAAAACGCCCTTCTCTCCGGCGCGGTTCGAGAAAAGACGATTTTCGAGCGAGAAGTTCTCGCGTCCGGATGCCGCAGAATTGCAGGTGTGGACGAAGCGGGCCGCGGTCCTCTGGCGGGGCCGATCGTAGCGGGCGCCGTCGTCCTGCACGGCCCTTTGGATGGGTTGGACGACTCGAAACGCCTCACCGAACGCCGCCGCGAGCGCCTATTCGCCGAGTTGGAGGACGGTCCCCACGAAATCGGGGTCGCTATCCTGGAGGCGGAAGCCATCGACCTAATGGGTATTCAGCCCGCTAATTACCGTGTGATGGCCGAAGCCGCGCGGGCCCTTCCCACCCCGCCCGAGTTTCTGCTTGTCGATGGATTCGCGATACGTGGAACGGACCTGCCACAAAAGCGTATTGTAAAGGGAGACCAGCGATCCCACTCCATCGCCGCCGCGAGCATCATCGCGAAAGTGACGCGGGATCGTATCATGAGACAGTTGGCCGAAAAATTTCCAGGGTACGGATTCGAAAAGCATAAGGGATATGGCACTCGCGCGCATATCGAGGCACTCGATCGCTTGGGTCCATGCCCTGTCCACCGAAAATCCTTTGCCCCTATATCGCGGTCGTTAGAAACGGCGCCGCTATTCCGCAAAAAGGACCGCCCATCATGAAAGTGTTGATCGCCGCCCTAATTGCTTCCCTTGTCGGCTGCGCCACGCCGATGGACGCTGGCATAGCCCATGCTCAGTCTAGGTCTAAGTTCCCAAGCGCAGCCGGCTCTGACAGCGCGCAGGCCATGAGCCACTATATTGCGTCCGTCATTCACGGGCGAAAGGGCGAATTCCTCGAAGCCTTGGCGGAACTGCGCAAAGCGGCCGACCTCGCCCCCACGGACATGCGGATCCAAGTGAAACTGCTCACATCGTATTGGCGGGGACGAGACTTCGAGAACGCTCTTGTCATGGCCAAGCGCGCCATCGACAACAAGCCCGACGATATCCTCATGCGCGTATGGCTCGGACGCATCCACCATCAGTTGGGCCAAGTGGACGAGGAGGTCGAAGCCTTCGCCCACGCCATCGATATCGATCCCGATGGCCTCCTTGTTTACCAAGTGTTGGCCCAAGTGCAAGATCAGACCAACGACCTCGTCGGCGCCATCGAAGTGTACGACAAACTCGTCGAATCACGGCCCGAATCCGCGCAATTGCAGTACCAACTGGGATTCAACCTCGCCAGAATCGAGGAGAACGGCAACGCGATAGCCGCTTTGGAGAAATCCCTCAGCATCAACTCAGAGATGGTCCAAGCCTCTTACTTGCTTGGCGTCGTTTATCAGGGAGAGGGCCGTTTCGAGGATTCCATCCGGCATCTAGAGAGTTACCTCGAACATGACGCCGGCAATCTCGGCGCCAAAGTAAACCTCGCGGGAAGCTACGCCCGGAAGAGCGATTACGCGAAAGCTATCGAGCTTTACGATGAAGTCATCCAGCTCGATGAGGATCGAGAGGGCTCGAACGATGTTCAGCATCGCTTGTCCCAGAACTACCTTCGCCTCCGAAAGGGAAATATCGAGAACGGGAGCGGCCTTTCCGCTCCGAACGCCGCGCCATTCATCGGTACCATCTTGCAGGCGCTTGCGCGCAAACAGGCGGGCGAGCCTATCGCGCCCCTCGTGAACGCGTTGGAAACAACGGAGGGCGATCTCAATACGGAATGCGATTTCTACTTGAATGGCCTGATAGGGCTGTTCGACGGCGAAGATGCCGGCCCATTTCTGGAACGCGAATTGAAGAGTCTGCTCCGTGAGGCGGGCCGCTCCTACGCGCTCGAGATCGTTCTGGGTCGGCTGCTCATGGCTATCGATAAACACGAAGAAGCGGAAGAGGTTCTCCTCGGTATTCTCACTAACTACGGGGGCGACAAGTGGCTTCACTACTATTTCGCGACCCTCTACGAAGAACTGGAGCGTCCGCAAGACACGGAGGGCCACCTGCGCGCCTGCTTGGAGTTCGACCCGGAGAATCCGGACGTGATGAACTTCCTAGGCTACCATCTCGCCGAGCAGGACATCCGGCTGCCAGAGGCAGAGCAGCTTCTGCTCCGTGCGCTGGAGAAGGATCTCGACAATGGCTTCTACATGGATAGCCTTGGCTGGATCTACTACCGCATGGGCCGCAGCGGGAGGGCCGTCGAATTGATCAGCCGCGCCATCCGCCTCATGCGCACGGATGATGGAGTCCTCAGGGACCATCTTGGAGACGCGTATCTGCTGAACGGGCAGCGGAAACAAGCGGTAGCCGAATGGAAGCGCGCCGTCCGCCTCGATCCCACGCTGGAAGGAATCCAGGAGAAGATCGAGGCGCATTCGGAGCCGGAGGCTGCTGTACAGTAGGAGTCAATGTCTCTAAAGCATGTGGAAAATCGATTGCCATCAACTACTCTGGTGCGGCGGCAGAAGCGGCCTCCGAGCGCATCGTCACCGATGATCTTGCCGATATCCGCGGGGTTCTTGAGGCCTGGTTTCCTGAGTAGGCTGAGGCGCGACAGTAGGCGGAGGTGCGACCATACTATCGCCCGGTGCTCATCGAGCTCCTTAAGGTCTGCGCGAATTGGGAGCAGCCGGGTTATCTGTCCTCAATACAGAAGAGATGACGATCGGTCCGAACCAGAAGACGTCCGGAAATTGCCGCGGGCGAGGCAATAATCTTCTCTTTCATATCGATCTTTGAAGCAATCTCAAACTTATCTCCTAGTTTTAGGACAAAGATCGTCCCGTCTTCGCGCGCGGCGTAGAGGTGACCGCCTGCAATCAGGGGCGAAGCGTAGAAATTGCCCTTGCCTTTCGGAAAGACGCCGCTCCAGAAACTCTCGCCTGTTAAGGGATCAATGCAGTGGACCTCACCACTGTCACGAACTACGTAAACCCGCCCGTTGTACGCTCCCGGCGTTAGTACAAAGGAACCTGTGTCCTCGCGCCTCCATAAGCGGTGCGTCTCTGTTACGTCTCCGCTTCCGCCCAACTTGATTCCGTGGAGGCGAGGGTCACGGCGGTCGGCCCGGCCAAAGGGCACAACCGCCACTGTCCCTGAAATAACGGGCGACGCCACGGCTGGCCAGTAAGGTGTGGCTTCAGGATTAAAGCCGCCGCAAGACCAGATGATCTTGCCGTCGGCAGCATCATGGGCGCTAAGGTGCTGTCCTCCCCATACCAGCAAAGCTTCAACTCCTTTGTGGGAAAAGACAATGGGAGTGGAGTATCCCTGTCTGCCTTCCTGTGGTGTATCGTAGTTTCGGGAGACTCTCCAGCTTACTTCACCCGTAATCTTGTCGAGCGCGCATAGCCACGACTCATTGTCATGCATTTCCGCTATCACAACGTCTTTCTTCGTCAGAACCGGGGAAGTCCCGAAATCCCAGAATCGGACGTCGATCCCGTATCGTTCGAACAGGTTCGTCTTCCAGCGGATAGATCCGTCGAGATCGAGTGCCGCGAAGTTGCCGCTCTTGAAGAAAGCAAAAATAGCGGATCCATCGGTTGCGACTGAGGGATTGCTGCCCGACCCGTTCGAATGCTTGCCTGCGACTTCGGGGCCCAGTTGTTGTTGCCAGACCTGCTTGCCTGACCAGTCAAAGGAAAGCACGGTGTCTGAGCCATTCGCGCCTGTAGTCAGATAAATCCTCTTGTTCCAAACGACAGGGGTCGAGTAGCCCCTGCCCGGAACCTCAACCTTCCAGAGTACCTTCTCGGGATCCCACGTTACGGGATAATTCCCCGGCCTCGCGCTTCCATCGTCGTTAGGTCCGCGCCAGCGAGGCCAACTCACGTCTTCCGGTTTCGCGGACGCCGACACGTCTGCATCGCCGCTTTCTGTACGCGGTGTCTGCTGGTACGGCAGCAGCTTCACGAACGAGGTGCCCCGGCCGGCCACATCGCTGGCCGGTGAATTCGATGCTCTGCCCAACTCCGCTGCGCCGGCAAGCGCGGTCTGGACGAGCAGCAGGAGCATTGCGGTAGCCAGGGCTCGATGCTCAATCGACGGAAGTGTCTTCGTCTGCATATCGTAATTCCTCAATAGGTTTCGTCCATGCCCATCGCGGTCCCGGATGAAGTATCCTGGAGCCATGTCCCAGGTTCGCCACGACCTCGAACGTTCGATAAATCCAACCGCGTTGTCTTCTGAGGGCTTCAATCCTCCACGGACTCTAAGGAACGCATACAGAAAGTTCAATGTTTGCATCGCGGATAAGTATTTGCTAGTCACGGACTTCAATTCTGTCTGAAGAGAGAATCTTGGTTCTTCGTTTCTTGGCTGTCCATTCCAGAGAGAGGCGCTTTGAAACTGATGGTTCAAGTAACCATAATGTTCAGAATCTCCGCGAGGGGCGTCTCGCGTCATATCGCTCACGTTCACGGCGAACAGGCCGAGCTGCTCTGCGGAAGTGACTAAATGGCCGCTTGAAAAAGAAGGAGAGGACGATGGCTAACGACAACGTCAAAAGACGCACTCTCATGAAGGCAGCGGGCGTAGGGGGGGCTTCCTTGCTGATCCTGCCCAGCGGCGTCGTGTCAGGAAAGAATGCTCCGAGCAACAAGCTGAACATTGCACTCATCGGCGCCCATGGCCGGGCAACCGCCCACTATCGTGGGCTGGCGAAGGAAAACGTCGTTGCGTTGTGCGACATCAATGAAGCCACCTGGCCTTGGCGGCCAAGCAGTTCCCCAACGCCAAGCACTATGTCGATTGGCGCAAGTGCATCGAGCATAAGGATCAGGACGCCGTCGTCTGCTGTACGCTGGATCACACCCACGCCTTCATCGCCATGTGGGCAATGAACCGGGGACTGCATTTGTATCTGGAAAAACCGATGGGCATCTGCGTAGAAGAGGTCCGGATGGTGCGGCAGAAGTACTTGGACAACAAGGATAAACTCGCCGTCCAGCACGGGACGCAACGCCATTCGATACCGAATTTCGCTCGGGTACGCGAGTTGATCCGCGATGGCGCCATCGGCGAGCTGAGGGAGGTGCACGCGTTTGGTAGCCGCCAGCTTCCGCGGAACGGTTATCCGGCAGCCCAGGGCACGCCGCCCAAAGGACTCCACTATGATTTGTGGATTGGGCCATCCCCCTATCACCCCTATAGCCCCGAGTACTTCAAGGGCAAACCTGGCGCAAACTGTCTCCAGTGGAACATGTATTGGGATTTCGGCACGGGCCAAGTCGGCAACATGGGCAGCCACACGATGGAACTCGCCTGGAATGCGATCGATGCCGGCCTGCCTCTTTCCGCTGAAGCTACGGGGGACCCGTTCAATCCCGAGGTGTCGCCGGTCGAGCTGACGGCCAAATTCGAGCACCCCGCCAACAGTTGGCGTCCCGCTACCGAAGTCACCTGGCATCAAGGCGGCGCCATGCCGGAGTCGCCCAGGAACTACGTGAATGTGCGCGCGATCTGGCATGGCGTGCTCTTCAAAGGCAGCAAGGGCTCTCTTGCGTCGGGTTTTGAGGACTGCATCATCATTCCGGATGGGGACATGACCTACTACGAGCCGCGTAGCGAGGAGGAGGTCCACGAGCCGATGGGGAACTTCCAGCAGGAGTGGATCGACGCGTGCAAAGGCGACCTCAAGACTTCATGCGATCTCGATTACGCAGGCACAATGATGGAGCAACTCTCACTCGGACTGGTCGCCTACCTCCTAAGGCTCAGATTGGCTGACCCTACCGTTCCGACGTTGTTTGACCT
>CAYNZS010000186.1:0-8446 GCA_964401695.1 uncultured Nitrospirales bacterium | reverse complement strand
ATCCAAATGAAGCCTTTTACCACGGGCTGTTAGAGCTTGAATCCAGGCAGGCCAACACCTTGCCGGAAGTGTCCGCTAAAACTAAAGTCTGTATCAAATGTCACAAACAGTAGGCCCCCAGCATCTATGAACAGTGAGGTGATAGCAAAAATTTTCGTACTAACATAGGTTACTATGGATATCATAAAACCCAAAAGAGAGACAAGGACACCTTCGAACATGACGGCGTTTATATCTCCGTCATCGTCAGTCCCAGAGACTGCGCGGAATGCCATGAGAAAGAAATGTAGGAATTCGAAGATTCCCACCACTCCAAGGCTGTACGCATTCTCGGGTCTCTCTACAACGTACTCGCTGAAGTAGTGGAGGGCAACAAGGCCTTCGTTACGCCCATGTTCCCCGGTGGCGTTTCGGCCGCGGCCGGCAACGGTTGTTGGCAATACCACGGCTCGGAAGCGAAAGTCTTGGAAGACGGCACGTTGGGCCCTGGGATCTGACCGAACACGGGGATTGGCCGCATTAACCCCGACGGCTCGGAAGGTTCCTGCACCGCCTGCCACAGCCGACACACCTTCTCGGTGAAGCAAGCGCGCCAGCCGGAAAACTGCGGCAAGTGCCACATGGGACCGGATCACCCCTAAATCGAGATATACAACGAATCCAAACACGGGATTGCCCACCGCGCCTTCCGCGAGGACATGAACCTGGACAGCCCCAAATGGGTCGTTGGCGAGGACTACACCGCTGCGCCAACTTGTGCCACCTGCCACATGAGCGCGACAAGAGAGCAACCCGTCACGCATGACGTGGGCATGCGCATCAGCTGGAACAACCGTCCCCCCACCTCGATTCGGCCTGAAGTATCCGACGCGAAATTGGGACTCCCCGGAGCCAACGTTTCCTGGGAAACGCGCCGCGACAACATGTATGACGTTTGCACGACCTGTCACAACACGAACTACGTGGACTTGTTCTACACCCAATACGACGGACTGCTCAAACTGTACACAGATAAGTTTGCGCAACCCGGTAAAGACCTCATGGCAGCGGCTAAGCCCTTGCTGAAACCAGTGAGCTTCTCGAACAAGATTGACTGGGTATGGTTCGAGCTCTGGCACCGTGAAGGCCGCCACGCGCGCCACGGCGTCTCAATGATGGGTCCGGATATCACGCACTGGCACGGAACCTATGAGGTTGCCAGGAATTTCTATGCCGAATTCATCCCCGAGCTTAAAGAGTTGGCCGATCACGCCATCCATTCGGACGACGCCGAGAAACAGGAGCAAGGCGCCGCGCTCGCAGATGCTATCCAGGGAGTCTTGGAATCCGACAACCACAAATGGTATCTCAACCAGATGGATCCCGAGGAAGCCGCCGAACACGCGGAGCGCAAGAAGAAATTCACATCCAGGTACGAAAAGTAGCTTCTTGCCCATACCAAGCTTGAGCGCGAGTTCTATTTCGGCCGTCGCATGGGTGGCATGGCAGGTTCAATTTGTGGGAAAATGAGTACCTGGAGCCATCACAGAGGGTGATTCGGTCATGTCAGAAGAGACGACAGTGGAAGAGCAGCCAAAGCCGGTGAATGAGGGCAAAGTTCGCAGCGCCGAGTCGACCACCAGGGTGACTCGGCGCCGCTTCCTTTCGTGGTTCGGCGTGGGCTGGACGGCTTTCGTCGCGGCGAACGCGGCCATGCTCGCCCTGATGGGACGCTTCATGTTTCCCAACGTTCTGTTTGAGGCCGCGCAGAGCTTTAACGCCGGGAGCCCAGCGGATTACCCCGTCGGTGAAGTCTCGTTGCGCTGGGTCGAGAAGTACGGCGTGTGGATTGTGCGCAACAACGAACAGCTCTACGCGTTATCCACCACCTGCACCCATCTCGGATGCACCCCAAGCTGGCTGGTCAGCGAAGGTAAGTTCAAGTGTCCATGCCACGGCAGCGGATTCTACGTTACCGGCATCAACTTCGAGGGCCCAGCGCCCCGTCCGCTTGAGCGCTACGGGGTGACGCTAGACGGCGACGGCCAGATCGTCGTAGACAAGACCCAGAAATTCCAGCAGGAAAAGGGCCAATGGTCCGACCCTGACTCGTATTTAGTCGTGTAACTCGAACAGGGAACCTATCCATGGCCAAACTTCCCGGCGGCATGCTCAACGCGCTTCGCAAGACACAGGTTTACACCTCGATCTTTCGATCCGGTGTGCCATTAGACCGCCGCAACCGCATGCTCGCCGTATTGACGAATGTATTCCTTCATCTGCACCCGGTCCAGCTTCCAAAACACGCGGTCAAAGTCAGATACACCTGGTGCATGGGTGGGCTCTCCTTCTTCCTATTTCTCGTGCTCACTCTGACCGGCGTCCTGCTGATGTTCTACTACCGCCCAACGGTCGAATACGCCTACGGCGACATGGTCGACCTCGGCGAGCAGGTGCCCCTCGGCATCATGCGCGAGATACATCGCTGGGGCGCGCACGCCATGGTCATCTCCGTGTGGCTTCACATGTTCCGCGTCTTCATGACCGGCTCCTACAAACCGCCGCGCGAATTCAACTGGGTCATTGGAGTCTTCTTGCTGGTCCTTACGCTATTCCTCAGTTTCACGGGCTATCTTCTCCCTTGGGACCAACTGGCCATGTGGGCCGTCACCGTCGGAACGAACATGGGAGGCGCAACTCCCTTGCTCGGAAGTGAAGGCCCCGCCTCGGCGCTGTTGAGCATCGGAGAAGTGAACCTCGTGCATTCAGGAGCCGATGCCAAATTCGCGCTTCTGGGCGGTCGGTTCGTGGGAGACGCGGCGTTGCTTCGTTTCTACGTATTGCACTGCGTCGCGGTCCCGCTGATCGCATCGCTGCTGATGGCCATTCATTTCTGGCGCATACGAAAGGACGGAGGGATCTCCAGTCCGCTCTAGCCGGCTGGAGAACAGCACCCCATGAGCGAGACGCTAAAATACGCCATAGACGCGATGTCGAATCCACCGGTCCTATTTACGGCCATTATCGCGGTATTCTTCTTCATCTTTCCTCCCACGGATCGACTCGAGAAGATCAACAGGCGGTTGCGCCTGGACTTGATTTGGAGCAACGCAGGCGCGCTCGTCCTATTTACGCTCATGACCCTCTTTTTGATCTTCGGCATGACGGACGAAAATTTCCGCCTCATCGTCCTCAAGCCCGACAACGTGCCCATCGTCGCCTTGCTCTACCTCACCCCTTTCTTCCTGTGGCTGTCCATGAAACAGGCGCGGGGCAACGACAAGCGAATCGAACAAGGCCAGAAGGTCGACGAACACGGCTCCCACGATGGCCAGGTTCTCGTCTGGCCCGATCTGGTCTACATCGAGCTAATCGCCCTCGTCCTCATGAGCGTATTGCTGGTCGTGTGGTCCTTGCTACTGAACGCCCCGCTCGAGGAGCCGGCCAATCCCACCGTCTCTCCCAATCCATCGAAGGCGCCTTGGTATTTTCTGGGACTCCAAGAAATGCTCGTGTACTTCGACCCCTGGATCGCCGGCGTCGTACTGCCCGCCCTGATGGTCTTGGGGGTGATGGCCATTCCGTACATCGACAACAACCCGAAGGGCCAAGGGTACTATAGCTTCAGCGAGCGGAAGATGGCCGTCTCTATGTTCCTTGCGTGCTGGCTCGTGCTATGGATATTCCTGATCATCCTAGGCACCTTTCTTCGCGGGCCGAACTGGAACTTCTTTGGGCCCTTCGAATACAGGGACGCCCAAAAGATAGTTCCGCTTAACAACGTCAATCTTTCCGAATACATCTATCTCATCGGGCTCGGGATGGGCCTGCCACAAAGTATTCTCCTGCGCGAAATCTGGGGGATTCTGCTGGTGATCGGCTACTTTCTGCTGCTTCCGCCCTTGCTCGCAAAGACGCTATTGAAAAGAAGCTACGAGAGCCTGGGCTCCCTGCGCTACAGCGTCTTTGTCGTGCTCACCTTGGTAATGGTTGGCGTACCGATAAAAATGTATCTGCGCTGGATACTCAACCTCAAATATATCATCACGATTCCAGAGTACTTCTTTAACATATAGGGCGCACTGCAAATGGCTTCGAGGAAAGACGAACAACGCTACTATCCGATGCTCCGGATGAACCAATGGTTTGCCGTTAGCAGCGTGCTTTTTCTCGCCGCCTTGCTCTGGGTGCTTGTGGATGACTACGCGCGCGAATGGAAGTCGTACCAGCGCGGGTTCCGCGCGCTTGAGGTCGAGAAGACCCGTGCGCTCCTGAGCGAAGAAATCGACACGTTGGCTGTGGACGAGGAATTCGCCAAGCTCCAGGAAGAACTGACGCAGGTTCGCGAAGAGTTCGCCACAAAGGCTCCCGAATTGAAGGCGTTGGAGGATCGGCGCGGTGCCCTTCAATCCACGCTATCGAAGAACACTAAGGAATATGAATTTGCCAAGGCCGACTACGACGCGCAGCGCTACGCCTACGAGGCGGCCGTTGCGGAGCATAGCCCCGAAAAGGAGCGCCTGAGCCGGGAGCTCGACGTGCTCAAAGTCAACAAGGACGAGTTGCGCCAACAGGTCGAACAGGGCCAACAGGATCTTGACGAACAGATCGGCGCTATCGTCTCGTTCGAGCCTCGTCTCGAAGAATTGGTCGAGCGCGACTCCGTGCTGGCCAAGCGCCGCGCCGTTCTAGAGCGAAAACTTGGCGCTGTCGATTCGAAAGCGATGTCGTTGTCCGAAAAGCTGGGCAACCTCGTGCGCGATTTCCCACTGCTCGACCTTTCCTCGCCCTACTACAAAATCGACCAGGTTGTAGTCAGTGGACTGACCGAAAACGTCAATTTCGCGCGCGTCCCTAGAGTCGACCGCTGCACCACCTGCCATCAGGGCATGGTCGCGCCTGGCTTCAAAGGCGAAGAACAACCCTTCGGCAGTCATCCCAGCCTGGAACTCTTCCTATCCGACGATTCGCCGCACCCGCTCGAGGATTTCGGTTGCACCAGCTGCCACGCGGGCCGCGGACGTGGGACGGACTTTGAATCCGCTGCGCACACGCCCTCGAACGCGGAGCAACGCGAAGAGTGGAAGGACCGCTACGGTTGGCAGCCGATGACGCATTGGGAAGAGCTAATGCATCCGCTGCAATACACCGAGGCGGGCTGTCTAAAGTGTCACATGGACGAGACGACCGTCGACCGGGCAGACGAGCTAAGCCTTGGCTTGCAGTTGATCGAGAAGGCTGCCTGCTACGGATGCCATGTAATCGAGAAGTTCGCCGGTCGACCGAAGACGGGGCCGAGCCTGCGCTCGCTCGGCGCGAAGACCTCGCGCGAATGGCTCTACAACTGGATCGACAATCCCCGTGGATTCCGACCGGATACATGGATGCCCCACTTCTACAATCTGTCGAATTCGAGTGATCCTGAATCGATGGAGCGGTCAGAGCAAGAGATCCACGCGATTGTCGAGTTCCTCCTCGATGCAAGTGAAGAGCAGCCCCTGTCCGAAGTTCCCCCAGGCGGCAACGCCGAACGCGGCAGAGTGCTGTTTGGCGCGGTGGGCTGCACGGGCTGTCACCGCGACCGCGGACAAGACGAGGATCCCGCCGGCGAGACCGAACTCAACTCCCTTCATCGGGAATTCGGCCCCCGCTTGACCGGGTTGGGGACGAAAACCACGAAGCGATGGACCTTCAACTGGATCAAGGATCCCGCCCAGTTCGGCGCACAGAAACGCATGCCCAACATGGGGCTGACCGACCAGGAAGCGGCCGACATTGCGGAGTATCTGGTTCAAGATCGGCGCGACGGTTTTGTCAGCCAAGCGCTGGCCGTCGATAACAGCCCCGGCGGTGCGCTCGACGCGATCGTGCTCGAATATTTGATGCAGGCCCAGTACGAATCGGCGGCGCGCGGCGAGCTGGAGGGCATGAACACGCCGTCGAAACTTCTGTACGCAGGCGAGAAACTCGTCCGTCACTTCGGTTGCTTCGCCTGCCACGACATTCCCGGATTCGAGAAGGAACTTCCGATCGGCGTCGCGTTAGACGAAGTAGGCAGCAAGAACATCCATCAGTTTGACTTCGGATTCCTGCACGGCATTGAGCACACGAGGTACGCGTGGTATGGGCAAAAGTTGAAGGATCCGAGAATCTTCGACCAAAGCCGCGTCAAGGCTCCTCGAGAAAAGCTGCGCATGCCGGACTTCGCCTTCTCCAGCACTGAAATCGAGGCCATCGTCACGGCGCTCGCGGGCTTTGTAAAAGAGGATCCGAAGAACCAACTCAAAGTGCCCCACACCCAGGCGCGCCTCTTTGCCGAGGAAGGCGAGGCATTGCTCCAACAGTACAACTGCCGGGGCTGCCACATCATCTCCGAGGTCGGCGGCGACATCGAACCGGCTATCGGGCGATGGCTCATGGACTACAAAGAATTCACCAAGAGAGATGCCAGGGATATGGCGTTTGAATACAGTCCTCCGAGCCTGATGGGAGAAGGCAAGAAGGTGCAGAGCGAGTGGCTCTTCAAATTCCTGGGACGCCCCGACCCGATCCGGCCGTGGCTCGATGTCAGGATGCCCACTTTCGGCCTCGACGAGGCGGAGCGCAATACACTCACGAAATATTTCGGGTCGCTCGACGGTCAGGAAGCGCCCTTCGTAGCGGAGATCGATCCGCCTCTGTCGGGCGACTGGTACGAAGCGGGGAAAGCACTCTTCGCCCTTTTCGATTGCGGCAAGTGCCATATCCAGGGAGATACGATGCCGAGCGGCGAGTCCAACAGTTGGGCACCAGATTTCGAGCGCGTTCGCGGGCGTCTCAAGCCGGAGTGGGTTCTCGAGTGGCTCAAAGATCCGCAGGAATTGCAGCGAGGAACGAAGATGCCCACAAGTTTCGATTTAGAGAACTTCGAGGAGTCCGGCCCAGAAAACATTCTGGACGGCGATGAATCGGAGCAGATTAGGGCTCTCAGAGATTACGTCTTTACGATTGGCCAAGTGGCCGGGGAACCGGTAACGATTACAGCCGATGGCGGCGGCGTGCCTACGGCAAGTCCCAGTTCATCAGCAGCTACGAGGTGATCCTATGGCGGCGAAAGCCCATCAACACTACAAGACAGTGGGCAATCCGGCGGAGAAGTATACCCAGAAAAAGAAACGGCCGAAGTTGATGGCCGTGGTAGACGAGGACAACTGCACCGGTTGCGGCGTGTGTATTCCATTCTGTCCAACCGATTGTATCGAGCCGGTTCCCAAGGAGAAATACGCCTTGCCCATGCCGCCGGCGCAGGTGCGTTTCAATGAGTGCGTGGGCTGTCAACTCTGCGCGAAAGCGTGCGCGAAACTTACCTGGGACGCCATTCGGATGCGCAAGGTGGATGACTTCGAAGCGGAGTACGGAATCACGATTACGGACGACACGGCCCCGGTCGGAGGCATCGCCGCAAGTACCGACTCTGTGGGTTAGCCGATCTTCCTACGCGGGAGGTTCAAGCCGCATGTGGCTATTTATGTATGCCTGCTACGGCCTAACGTTAACGTCTTTCACGCTACTCGCGGCGACCGGACTGCAGGGCTACGCGGGTTTCGCGCTCGGCGGACTCAACCATCCCCGGCTGGCCATCCTAACCGCCATTCTCTATCTCTTCACGCAGACGCTTGTCATCTTCTTCTACATCGGAACAGGCTCAACCGTCAAGGAGTACGTCAAACAAAACAGCGAGTTCGGCGAGAGCTACAAGAAGGCGCAAGCCATCAAGGGAAAAGTCTTCCTGCACATAATGCTAAACATTCTGCTCGTTTTGGGCGTCTTCATTGCTGGAGGAGCCGTCGATACAGGACACATGCCTCGCTGGATGCACGGACTCCTTTTCCTGGCCTCCCTGATTCACTTCGGCTGGACTATTCGCATCGAACACCACAGTTTCCGAGAAACGGCCGCTATCATCCTCGAAATGTACGGACTCAAACCGAACTCCCTAGGCCGCGCCGAACCTCCATTTTGACCATGAAGCATTTCCCTAAAATGCTGCAGGCCGCGGCCCTCACCCTCATCGCTGTCGGATTCCTCGCGACGTGGCCAGAGGTCATGAGCCCCAAGGTATTCGTTGCCGCGGTCATCCTATTCATAACAGGATGGTTCCTCGAACGTAGATCTTAGCCCGGATGTCTAACTCCTCATTAAGCCACCGGCTCTGCCGTTCCGGCGTCGTGCCTCTTTCGGTGCCACAGGGACTTTCGCGAAAAGCGTTGGCCCTCTTCCAATAACATCCCCCTTTATCCCCCTTTGAAGGGGGATCAAGGGGGATGTTGCGTTCCGTTCGCGTCTGCTTCTGGCCAATACCCAAAGGTCTCGATTTCGCCGCCCTTTCCGATTGGCTCGAGAGGCCCCTTTCTCAAGGGCCTCCCTCAGAGCACTAACCCGGATATTTCACCATCCCTATTGAGAAAAGCCGATTCCTTTCGCATAA
>CAYNZS010000185.1:0-8500 GCA_964401695.1 uncultured Nitrospirales bacterium | reverse complement strand
GTATGGTGCGGGCTAGCGACTATGGGGATTGAATGAGACGTGAGAGGGTTTGCGCGGGCGCGATGGTGCGGTTGGGGAATGTTGTGGGGGAATGAGGGAGGCGGTTGAGGACGGTAAGTTTGGGTTTTGGGAAGATCTCGGGGACGTTTTCCGGTGACGGGGCAGGGGGAAGCGGTCGCACCTTGAAGGTCCGTCAGACGAGTTTGATGGATGGGCGCACGTCAAGGGGATCATGGGGGATGGCCTCGGGAACGAAATGTGCGGTGAAACGGAGCGACGGTTGAAGAATAGCCATCCGAACGAGATGTCCTTGTTCACATGAGGGACATTGGAAGGGGCCGATTCCGGTCAGGGCTTGGATGAGGGCGGCGCGCGTCAATGAACTCCATAGAGCGGATACAGAATGTTCTATGTTCTCGTGCGGATGATTATTTGCGAGGCACATGCTTACCGTGGGCAGCAGGATTGCCGAGTGTTCTCCACGTGCGAGCCCTTCCTACCAGTGAACGAGACTCTCTTACACTTCACTCCGTGTCGTTTTCTTACGCATTTGTCAGAAACTATCCAGTTGCTGAAATCAATGGCATAGCGGATAATATCAAACACCGGAAAGGAGCGGCGGCCGTGCGGAGAAGGTGCTCCGAGAAAGGGAAGCGCGTTTTGCACTGTGTTGCCCGGTTAGGGGCCTCTGGGAAGTCTCTTTCCATGAGTATTCAATGCAGGCCAGGGAAGTTCAACAACAACAATGGGAGATGACAAATGAGCGCAAAACGAACAGTGTGGGCACTCGTGGCGGTCTGGATTTTCGGCTCTGTTGCGCTGTTGGGCTGGACAAACGCGCAGGGAGAGGAGAACGAGATCGAACTGAGTTTTGAGGATGCCGCTTCCGGCGAACTCCCGAAGGGATGGAAAGTCGAGGGAACTCAGCAGAGCGGCCCGTTGGCCACCTGGAAAGTGGCGGCCGAGGAGGGCGCGCCGGACGGCAAACAAGCGCTTGTTCTGACGAGCCCGAACCACACGAATCGAGGGACCTACAACCTGTGTTGGACCGATGCCGTGACGTTCCAAGACGGCGAGATCGAAGTCAAGCTCAAAGGCAACACGGGCAAAATCGACCAGGGCGGCGGACCTATCTGGCGGGTCAAGGACAAGGATAACTACTACATCTGCCGCGCCAACCCTCTTGAGAACAATCTGCGGCTCTATTTCGTAAAGGATGGCAGGCGCCAACAGATCGCTACCGCCGACGTGGACATCCCCACGGGCAAGTGGCATGAAGTCGAGGTCGAGCACGAAGGCGACCACATCGTGTGTTCGTTCAACGGCAAGAAGCTGCTCGAAGCCGACGACGACACCTTCTCAGCGGCGGGGGGGGTAGGGCTGTGGACCAAGGCCGACGCAGCAACCTCCTTCGATGAATTTGAAGTCGAGTTCGGTGTGGAGGACGAGGAGGACGACGACGATGATGGAGACGAAGAAGAGGAGTAGTCTGGTATGCTGAAGTAGACGGGGCGGGACTGAGATGCTGAAGGCATTTCACTGTGTGAAGTCGCTTCCGGCCCTGCCCGCTATCCGCGGGGGACGGCAAGCAAATGGGGGATGAGGAATGAGGAAGCACATTCTTGGCCGGATTGGCTACGCGCGGCGTTGGTTGCCTTTGTCCGTTCTACTCGCCGTCTCGAGCGCGGCGTCTGGGGAATTCATCGCCGAAGGGGTCGTCCTGACGCCACTGACCGATGATGGGAGGTCGGTGGCGGCAACGTGGGCCAAGCGGGGCAACCTCATCGCCTTCATACGAGAGGTATCCAAGACGCAGAGCCAGTTGTTACTCATGCAATCGGACGGTTCGGGCGAAGTGGCCATCACCTCTGTCGGGAACCCCATATTCGCCGAATGGTCTTGGTCGGGAACGAAGCTCTCCTACGAGTACACCAACGCCCGCGATCGTGAAAGCCAAGGCGGAGTCTCTGTCTATGACGTACTCGCCGAGAGGAATACCTCCATCTCAGTGCCCTATCTGAGGGGAGCCCTAGACCCCGACGACGGCCCGTTTTGGTCTCCAGATGACCGATACGTGGTCTATAAGGCACGCCCGGGCATTGCCCGCACACGCGAACTATGGGTTTGGGACTCCGACACGGGCAAGACCATACGCCTCCTTCCGACGCGCGGCCAAGGCAAGGAACAGCGTTGGAACTCCAGCCTTCCGCCGAAGATCTGTCTGCTTATCGAAGCCGATGGCGGCAGCTTCGATGTCGCCACCGTGAACCCGGATGGTTCGGAGCTGGTCTTGCTCACCGACATCGGAGCCCAGTCTATCCGTGCCGATTCCCCGCGCTGGAGCCCCACCGGCGAGTGGGTCGCGTTCACCAGCGGCCAGGACATGACCCAAAACGAACGGGAGAGAGGACGCGAAGATTGCTGGATCGGAAGGCCTGACGGCAGTGAAGTCAGGAACCTGACGAAAGCATCCTCGCCGGCCACAGAGAAACAGCTTGCGCCTCGCGATCTCTACTGGTCTTGGGACGGTCGGTGGATCTTGATGACAGGCAGTCGCTTCGACAATGCGGGCAACAGAATAGGCTCGCTCTTCCTCGTGGACCCCGTCAACGGAGGGTATCGTCCCATTCTGACTTCTCATCCGCGGGAGACAGCGAAGTACGACAGCCTCAGGGCCTGGACATGGTCCTATGACAGTACGAAAATCGCCGTTCTTCTCAAACGGTCGGTGGTGAGAAACTGGGGTCCCGACGCCGAGTTCGAGCAACCGCACTGGATTCTCGGCGTGTACGACATGCGCATGGGCCAGTTCGAAGCGCTTGTGGATTTCGACGAGGAACTCGACCGCAAGATGATTCGGGCCGAGACAGACCGGGACGATATCGCGGATATTTCATGGTCGCCCGACAATCATTCCATCCTGCTTAGCGTCTCGAAAATCGTGAGCAAAGCTGACGAGATCTTTCAGCCGGATGTCTATCGCCTGGACCTGCCGGAGAGGTTGATCGACCCATCGTCGGCGCGGCATGCCGGGCCACCCTTTGGCCTCGGAAGCTCGGAAGCCGATACGCCGGCGGAGGCCACGCCACAAGCGCCGCTCGCGCCGGACGCCCCACCCATGCCGTCCATGCTGCCCTCGCGTACGGGCGACGTCATGAAGACCATCGTTCCGGCGCACATGACCGTCGGGGAGGCCATGGCCTCGCTGCCGGCAGATTATGCCCAATATGTTACCACTAACGCGGCCCGGAATCTCATGCTTTTCGAGGGGTCCAAAGACGTTTTGGAGGACCTTGAGCACGCTCTTGAAATGATAGACACGGTGGTTCCCCACGTCCTCGTCGATCTGCTGGCCGTGGAGCTCTCGGATGAGGCCAACCGCAACCTCGGCCTCGATTGGACGTATGCGGAAGGGCGCTTCGGCTTCTTCTTGCCCGAAGGAGCCGCCATTCGTGACCTTACGCCGGACGAGGGGCTAAACGGCCTAATCACGTTTCCGGGACGAGGCCAAGGCTTCTACCAGGGCGTCGGCCAGTTACCCCGCGAGTTTTTCGTGCGGTTGAATATGCTGGTGAAAGACGGCGATGCCACTATCCTGGCCAACCCGCGAACCGTGTCCATGAGCGGGCGGGAATCGCTCATCCAGATTCGAAAGACGGTCAATTTCTTCTTCAACGAAGGATTCGACACGGCCGGCCGCCCCATCGTAAAGAAGAGCGACATCTCCGCCGACACCCTTGGCAGGATTACGCCCACCTTGCTCCCGAACGGCCAAATCCACTTGCTCGTTGACGTGGGGGTCGGGACCTTTACATTCACGGCGCAAGAAAAACTCCCGGAGCAAACCAACCGGCAATCAACCACCGAAGTGATCGTGCAGGAAGGAGAAACTATTGTCATCGGCGGGTTGCGCCAGCAGGAGACCGTACAAACCACCACGAAAATTCCCCTCCTCAGCTACATCCCCATCATCAAACCACTGTTCACGAAACGGACCCTCGACGTTCGCCACAGTGTG
The DNA here is from genome assembly GCA_964401695.1 of uncultured Nitrospirales bacterium. Lineage (GTDB taxonomy): Bacteria > Hydrogenedentota > Hydrogenedentia > Hydrogenedentales > JAPYPO01. The sequence goes on along the minus strand of CAYNZS010000185.1, from coordinate 4,482 downwards.
TTGACCATATTCATCACACCGCAAATCCTTGCGCCCGGAGAGCCCGCTCCCGAATGGCCCCAGTTGCTGGACAGCGACTACCCCATGGTGCCTATCATGGAAGAAACCCCCAAGAACAAACGCAGAACCAATAGGTCGGTCGAGCAGCGCTACGCTCCGCCGAATCCGAAACCGGGCGGGCCCGTCACCAGATGGTTCCGCAGGATATCGCGTTGAGCAGGGTGCGCCCAGCTGCCGGGCAACGCCAATGAGACGAGCAAAAGGAGACGGATACCGATGAAAACTCTGTGCGCGTACTGCTATGCGTTTCTTCTCGCGCTGGTTCTGACACGTTGCGGCCCCGCTGGCAATCCAGTGGACAGCCAGCGGGTCGTCGTCTATACGAGCGTCGATCGGATCTTCTCGGAACCCGTGCTGCAACGGGCGGCGCAGATCCTGGATGTAGACGTCATTGGCGTCTACGACACCGAGGAGACGAAGAGCACCGGGCTGGTAAACCGTCTGATTGCGAAGAAAGAGAATCCAGACGGCGACCTCTTCTGGAGCGGCGATCCCGCCCGCGCGGCGCTGCTCAAGGTCGAAGGGATCACCGCGGCCTATGACTCGCCCGCGGCCGCCCCCATCCCGGACGCCTTCAAAGATCCCGATCGTCATTGGATCGGATTTTCCGCGCGCACCCGCGTGCTGCTGGCAAATACCGATCTCGTGTCCGCGGGCGAGGAGCCGAAGAATATCTTCGACCTGACGCAGGCCAAGTGGAAAGGGCAGGTCGCCATCGCGAATCCTCTGTTTGGCACGACCTCGTTCCACATGGCCGCGTTGGTCCAGGCATTGGGCGAGGAGGAGGCTTTCCGATGGCTGGACAATTTGCGAGCGAACGGTGTGCGCCTCGTATCGAGCAACGGGGAGGTGAAGCGGCAAGTCGCTTCAGGTTCGGTAGCGGTGGGGTTGACAGACTCCGATGATGCCGCCGAGGCGATGGCCGATGGCCAGCCGGTGCGCGCCATATTGCTGGACCAGGCCCGAGAACCCGCGCCGCCTCTCGGAAATCTGGTGATCCCCAACACCGTTTCGTTGATCGAGGGCGGCCCCAATCCCGAGGATGCCAGAAAGGTCTTCGATTTCCTCCTTTCCGCCGAGACGCAGGCCCTGCTTGCAGCCTCCTGCGCCCAGGCGCCGCTGGATCCGGCAGTGGCCGTCCCGGACAACGTAGTCTCATTGGGCGGCCTCGTGCCGATGAAGGTGGATTACGCTACCTGCGCTGAGGTCCTGCAACGCATCATGACTCGCCTAGACACATGGGTCAATCAAGGGTGATCCCGCCGGTGCCCCGCCGACCCGCAACTGCTACGTTGGTATTGGGAGCACTGCTCGTTCTAATTGCCGCCTTTGGCGCGATGCCACTCGCATGGATGGCAGTGAGGGCCGTGCGCGATGCGCACGCATCGGCCACGCTGAACGAGGCGCGTCTGTGGGCCATGCTCGGACGCACCATCGCCCTTTCGCTGTCGGCCACAGCGTTGGCGGCCCTGTTTGGGTCAGTCACCGGCTATTGCCTGGGCGCAACGTCGTGGCACGGCAAAACCGCCGCGCGCACCCTCCTGATTCTGCCGCTGGCGATTCCCCCATACTTCCACGCCATCGCCTGGACGACCCTCCTTCGGCCGCGCGGATTCGTATCGCGCTCGGTGGCGACCCTCTTTGGTGTTTCCCCCGCCACCGTGTCCGAAGGCGTCTACTCCTTCAGCGGGGCGGCGGTCATTCTCGCCCTAGCCTACTTCCCCATCACCATGCTTTTCTGTGAGAAATCTCTCGCACTTGCGGCGCCGTCGCTTAGCGAAGCCGCCCGAGTCTTCGGGGCTAACCCTTGGCAGGCCTTCCGGGTGCTACATTGGCCATTCATTCGTCCCGCCCTGGCATCGTCCGCCATGATCACCTTCCTGCTCGCCAGCGCCGAACTGGGCGTGCCGACCCTTCTTAAGGTGCGCGTGTTCAACTTCGAGGTGTTAACGCGGCTGGGCGCCTTCAACGACGTAACCTCCGCTACGCTGCTTACGATTCCGCTCGTCCTCGTGGGCGCCCTGGTCGTACTTTCCGAACGCCGCTTCACCATCGGTAGGCTCTTTCAGGCGGACGCCCAGGACGTCCAGCCCCCGGCGCACGCCACTCAGAGCCAGGCGTGGGTTAATCGCGCCGTATTTGCCGCCGCGGCCTGCGTTGTACTCGCGATCCCCTTTGGCTCCGTCTTGGCGGACGGGTGGAACGCCGACGCGATGACGCGAATGTGGGCATTGGCCCGGCGGCCCGCCCTGAATACGCTCCTTTACGCGGTGTCCGCCTCCGTACTCATCGCCCTGCTCGCGTTTGCGCTCGCGTGGCTCAACCAAAACGCCAAAACCCGTTGGACGGAGCTGACGGATTGGATCCTCATCACCGGGTTCGCCGTCCCCGGAACCATACTGGCCCTAGCCCTGCTGGCCCTCTACGAACAGCCAGGGGTGACCCCGGCGGCCCTAGTCATCGCCGCCTTGGCCGTCCGCTACCTCATCGTCGGGTATCGGATCGTCGAAACCGCCATGGCGCACATTCCAGGCGAACTCATCGAGGCCTCCGCGCTCGACGGGGCAGGCCCACTGGGCGTCCTGCGGCATGTGCTCATTCCATTGACGCGCGTGGCCCTACTGGCCTCGCTAGCAGTTACCTTCGTTCTGTCGGCCGGTGAAATTGGCGCCACGATTCTGCTGTATCCTCCCGGTGGCGAGACGCTCCCGATAGCCCTGTATAGTATCGAGGCCAACAGCCCCCATGCCTACGTGTCCGCGATGACCATTCTCCAGTTCATGGTCTTGCTGCCTCCCCTTGCAGCCATGGCATCTCTCATTCGCTTCATCCCAGAATGAGACGTGGAGAGTGGCGCCGCCGTGAAGCACCCGGTTGGCGTATCGAGACGAAGACCCTCGAGTACTCCCGTTTCCGTTGCCACGGCGTTATCGTTCCGGTAATGGCGTCTGGATCACCTCTTAGCGACCAGAAATTCAGGTCGGGTCTGGCGTATGTGCAGCGGCTATAGATTATCGAGACCGATTGTTGCGTTGTAACTCCTTGATACTAAACAGTCTCAACATCAGTGCTTAGCGGAATTGGGGTCAACTCTTGTCACGTAAGGCCCAAGTAAGTGCCGTTTTGGCGTGGCGAACTTCGCCAAATCACGTTCTTGATTTAATCCTTTTGCCGCGATTCAATCGAATCTCTCTTCACCTAACCTTTCCGCCGAACTCATGCGCCTTGCGGTTAGCGTGAGTAATCCTGGCCTGCTGGCGAGGAATAGATGACAGACCTGCACTATCCCACCACGCCCATGCTCGTGCTGTGCGGCTCGCGGTTGCGGCTATAGAAACTCATGTCGATTTCGTTTCCGCTGAACGGCAACTTCACGGTCACTGGGTCGGTTTCGTGGTCCTGCCCATTCTCGACCCTGTCAACTAGTTCCGATACCAGAAGGCCGATGAGGGGCGCGCCTTTGAACCATCCGCCGCTCGTGCCTACGGCCACGTAATAGCCCGGTACGTCTGTTGTGTCGAGAATAGGATACCAATCGGCGGTGCAAACGTCGTAAAGCGCGCCAAATCCGGACTTGTCATAAGCAATGTCTCCCACGCCCACGGCAGTCCTCTTGTTCTTGCTGTCAGAGTTGTCGACCTCGATTGAGGGAATGCGCTTCTTCAGGCGCATGATTTGATTGCGGTACAGTTCATCGGTGGTGTCTGTGATGAAATCATCGGGGTCTACGACTTGATCGCTGTCGCATGGCGGGTCTTCACTCCCGAGGAGAATGCCTTGTGGCGGATCGGGCCGGAAGTAGATGCCGCTGTCGGGATCGCTGAACACGGGCATCGCGCGGAGGTCGATATCCTGGGGGCATTTGAGGAAATGGACCTCATGGCGAACGGCACTGAGCCCCAACTTGAATTTCATTCCCAGCATCGCGTTGACCTTCGCGGAGTGAGGCCCCGACGCGTTGAGGACAACTCGGGATTCGACGGCCTCACCGCTTTCGAGTCGAACGCCGGACGCGTGATCCCCTTCTATTAGAACCTCGGCGACGCGGTGGCCGAATCGGCCCTCGACGCCGTTCTGTTCGGCCGCGTAGAACATGTTTTGCGCGGCGAGCGCGGCGTCCGGCACGAATCCTCCTTGGTTCTCGTAGATGGCGCCATTGATGCGCACGCCAGGGTCTTCATCGAAGAAGTGGGGATCGTTCGCTCTGCGCACGGGAGACTTCTTGGCGAGATCGAGATAGGGGTAGTACTGCTCCAAGTCCTCCAGGCTCAGCCGGATCATGTCCACCCCCACTTCTTCCATCAGCTGGGCAACTTGGTCCGAGCCCACACCCCAATCGGGTGCGAGCAGGAACATGACCCCGCATTGGTGGAAGGCTGCTATTCCTCTGGGATCTTTCGTGCCGAGATAGTCCTCCCAGTT
>CAYNZS010000184.1:0-8529 GCA_964401695.1 uncultured Nitrospirales bacterium | reverse complement strand
CTAGAACAACGAGAGGAACACCGTGTTGCACTTAGAGCTTGAATTCAGGGTGCCGTTTATCTAGCCCGCAAAGCGCCAACCAGAAACAACAGGGTATCATTCCCGTTCCTAGACGCAAGAAAAGGGACAGACAGGTCTCCACTCGTGCCTCGCTGCGCTTGCGCCTACTTTTGAAAGTGCCCAAAAGTCCCCTTTTTGCTCAGTTTCTTGCGTTCTTTTCTGAACCTTTCAGGCATCCACGATGTTTGAGGATTAATTCTCCCCTTCAACCACCGCCTCGACACCCCCAACCCGGTTCCAGCTTCGTCCTGTCGCGCGTTCCAGCTCCGCGTGGGCAACGGCATAGTCGCGGGCGCCTTGGACTAACTGCGTTTCGGCCAGCGTGAGCGCCAATTGGGCATCCAGGACGTCCGCCTGTGTGCCTATCCCCTCTCGAAACCGGAGGCTGGTTAGCCTAAGCGATTCGTGAGCCACCTCGACATTCGCACTTTCGCGGCTCATCATTGCAATAGCGTTCTGCACACGAATATAGGCTTGCCTCACATCAAATTCCACGGCTAAGTACAACTGGTCCAGTTGGCCCTCCAAGCCCCGGTGGCGCGCCTCGGCTTCCTTCTTCTCGTACTTGCGCCGCCGGCCCGTGAAAATATCCCATCGCACCGCCACCGACCCGGTCCAGCTATCAATGGCAAAACTTCCTGCGTTGTCGAGATTCGTCCACTCCACGATCGCCGCGGCCGAAGGACGGTACTGCCCCTTGACACGGCGAATATCCTGCCTTGCCGCCGCGACAGCCGCCTTCAGTGCGAGCACTTCCGGACGCCCCGCGACGGCCTCGTCCACATAATCGCGTGGAGACGCTTCCAACGGCAGCCACGTAGGCCGCGTCGTAAGATCCAGTTCGGTATCCTGCGCCAGCGCCATAAACCGCCGTAGGTTCGCGTAGGCGATGAGCTTTCCATTGCGGCTCTCATCCACGTCCGATTGCCGCGACAGCAGTTCGCTGCGGCCGCGCATCTCTTCGACAGGCGCCGCCAAGCCGACGGCCAGCTTATGGCGCGTGTCGCGCAGGTGCCGCTCGAATGCAATGACGCTGTCCTCTGCTACGCGCACCAACGCCCCGGCCAACAGGCAATCCAAATACGCCCGCTTTGTCTCGAATTCGACGTCATCCAGCGTCGCGATGCGACGCCATTCCTCGGATTGCGCAAGAAATCTCGAAGCCTCAATCCCAGCGCGGAGTTGACCTCCCGCGTATAGAACCTGTTCCGCGCTCAGCCGGTCCGCGCGGGTAATCTCTTTTGCATCGGAGGCTCCCGGCGCGACGAGGTCCGTCAAGAAACCGCCGCCAAAGCTCTGATCCGCGCCCTCTTGATAATTAAAGGCCATGGCCCCACGCACCTGCGGGAACAAGGGCGCTCGTGCCTGCCCCACAAGAGCATCCGCCCCCTCAACATTGGCTTCGGCCTCCACAATACGCGGATTGCGCTCTAACGCCATCGTCACCGCTTCGCGCAAACTCAAGGAGATCGATTCAGGGGCGAGCGCCTCGGCAACGGGACGTCCAGCGCCGGAAAGGCCATCGAGGAGATCTTGCAACCCCCCGAGAACGGTCTCGAACGCGCGCTCCTCGCCGTCGCCACTCGGGGGCGGCGACGCCGGCGGCTCCTGGGCGCACAGGGCCGCTGCCTGAAACAACCCAACGGCAAGAATGGTGTATTTCATGACGAACCTCACCTGTAGATGATAAGAAGTGGAAGCGCTGATCATACGATTCCCCACGGTGGCAGTCAATCGCGGCGAAACCGCGGAAGCGTGGATCGTTGTCGAGCGCCGTGGTACCATTTCGACCATGCTGAGGGAAACGGCAGCCGCGGCAACTGCAACACAGAATCCAGGATATCCAGGCTGGCGGAGAGGCGGGGCAACGGATAGGGTAACAGAATGCGCATGGTGTTCGGGGTTTGTGCCTATGGGGCAAGTCTCGCCACAACACAGAACCGCGGTCAGAAAAGTGGAACTATTTCCGCTGTAATTTCGCGTCGTCCCATCCAGAAAATCTTTATCCAATCGGGGGCAAATTGAAATGAACCATATGTACTTGCAGTCGTCCGCAAGACTGATGCCGTTGTTGTTGGCATTCCTTACTAGCGCTTCGGGCTGGACTCAAGTCTTCACGGACGAAGCCGAATTCTTGGCGGCGGCAGGCGAGTTGAGCATCGAAGGCTTCGAATCGACACCCGACGGTACGACTCGTACCTTGATCGCCTTCGACAATTTCGGAGTGTCATCGGTCGACCTAAGCGTCTCGAGCGACGGGCCAATTGAGGGAAACCAATCCTTGTTCTGGGCTCCGATGAGTCCGCCTGCCGCGGGCACTACACTGGTATTCAGCTTCGAACGCCCCGTCACCGCGTTCGGAATGACCTTGTTCGACCTGCCCGAGACAGAATCTGGCGGAGCCCTGACCTTCAAGAACGGCGCCGACGCCAGCGAGGTCATTGAGTCTGGACATTCGTCCGCCGGTTCAGAGGTATTCTTCGGGTTCATCTCCGAGACCGCGTTTGACGAGGCGACCATCGTATCGACCCTTGGCGGCGGGAGGCTGGGAATCGACAACATCCGGTTGACCGCGCCTCAAGGGGAGAGCTATCTGGCGATAAAGATCATTCTAGAGGTCTTGGGAGGGCTCGGAATATTCCTCCTCGGAATGAGGAACATGTCCGAAGGCCTGCAGGCCATCGCGGGCCCGAAGCTCAAGAAAATGATCAACCTCGCCACGGGCAACCGCTTCGTGGCCTGCGGCATGGGGACCCTCGTCACCTGCATCGTCCAGTCCAGTTCCATTACCACCGTGATGGTCATCGGACTAGTCAATGTCAACATCATGAATTTGACACAGGCCATCGGCGTCATCATGGGGGCCAACATCGGCACCACGGTCACGGGCTGGGTCTTGGTCCTCGAGATCGGGAGATTCGGGCTCCCCATACTCGGAGCAGCGGCGATGGTCTATCTCTTTACTCGCCGCGACCGGCTGCGCTTTATCTCCATGTGCGTGATGGGTGTGGGCATGATCTTCTTCGGCCTCGAACTTATGAAGAACGGGTTCAAACCTCTGCGGGAGATGGATGAATTCGTCAAGTGGTTTGCCGCCTTTTCTCCCCACACCTATTTCGGTGTACTCAAGTGCTGTCTGGCCGGCGCTGTGCTCACGGCCATCGTCCAATCTTCCTCGGCGACCCTAGGAATCACCATCTCATTGGCGACAACGGGAGTCATCGATTTCCCGACGGCGGCCGCGCTGGTGCTAGGCGAGAACATCGGAACCACCATCACCGCTCTCCTCGCATCGCTCGGCGGATCGATCAACGCGCGCCGCGCCTCGTATGCCCACGTCTTGTTCAATATCACCGGGGTGATTTGGATTACGGCCATATTCGGGACCTACATTGGCATGGTGACAAGATCCGTCACGGCAATCTACGGAGGCGATCCGTCAACCATGGTGTTTGAGGGAGGAGAGGAGACCTTTCCTTTCATTACCGCGGGCATCGCCGTGACACACACCGGATTCAACGTCGTAAACGTGCTTCTGTTTCTGCCATTCACCGGAAAGTTGGCGCAAGGACTGAGCCGGCTCGTGCCAGAAGAAGGCGAGGCCGGTCCGCCCATCCTGACCCATTTCGACATCCGGATGCTCGATACCCCCATTCTCGCGATTGAACAGTCCCGCAAGGAAGTGCTCGCCATGAGCGATGGCGTGATAAACATGCTCGAGTGGCTGAGACCCCAGTTGGAGAGCTCAACACAGGACGAAGAGATTGAAGATAAGATCTTTCACCGGGAGGAAGTGCTGGACATCGTCCAAAAGGAGATTAACGAATTCGTCAGCCACATCCTTTCCGGCAGTGTCCCTTACGAAGTGCTGGAGGAGGGTCGGCAACAGTTGCGCATGGCCGACGAATACGAATCCATCAGCGATTACATCGTCACTGCGCTAAAACTCGCCATCAAGCTGAAGAAAGACGGACTCGCCATTTCCGAAGACGAACTCAAGGCAATTCTCAATCTGCATGACCACGTCGTGGCCTATGTCGAATTGGTGAACGACGCCGTCCGCGGAGAGCAGCGCGAAGTCATCGCCAAAGCGCGCACACAAGGCGATGCCATCACCCACCTCATGAAACAGTACCGAAGCGACCACTTGGACCGCGTCGGCAGCGAAAATGCTTCGCCCTTCGAAAGCCTGGCGATTACCGACATGCTGAACGCCTACCGTCGAATTAAGGACCACGCCCTGAACATCGCCGAAACCGTCAGTGGCGAAAAGTAATGGGAGAATAGCCACACTCTCCGCGCGAAATTGTCACAAGAGAGCGCTGTCGAGCAAGCGGGGCTTGTCCTTCAAGAAAACAAGCAAGAAGGGGACTCTTGAGTAGGGTAGAGAGACAGCCGCTCACGTTTTGTGTGGGGACTGCCCCCGTCAAACCGGACATGCGGTTTTCCCGCATCCGGCTTTCCTGTAATCTCTTGGTTGCGGCCTGTTCAGGGCGCGGCGCTTTCTTTTCTACTTGCAGTGTCAGCAAGCCCAATCGTTCCAGATGGGCATGGTATATAGGCGCGCATAAATAACCAGACAAAAGAAACTCAGGAAAACGGTTTCAGGGATCCGGAAATTTTCTCCGGGTTAAGCATTTGCGGTTCGCGCTAAACCATTCGTAGACTTCGGACTTCTTGTGATAGGAGGCGTTCTCTTGAATCCAGGGGATTACTCAACGACACCGCCCGATTGACTTCATGGCGAACGGGTTCTTACCATGGCAACTACCTCTCAAGTTGCAGGAAGAACCAGGCTTATCATGGCGCACCGCCACCGACAAAAGATCGCCAGGGCTGTCATCCTGAGCAAATGCAAAGGATCTATTTCGTGCGTAAGTCATTGGCGGAGAAGGGATTCTTCACTTCGTCCAGAATGACGATTTAGCGCTCTTATCAAGATTGCCGACTCTTGTCGGTAGCGTCAGCATTACGCTTTAACCACTTGCTTCCCCTTATTCTCGCCGCGCAACATGCGGATGAACGCCTTCGGCATATTCGCGAAGCCTTCGACGACATCCTCGCGGTATTTGATCTTCCCTTCCTGAACCCATTGGCTCATCTGCCGCCGACCCTCCTCGAGACGGTCGAGCCAACGGACCACCAGGAAACCTTCCATCTTCGCCTGATGGATGAGAAGCTGGCGGAAGAGGCGCGGCCCCTCCGCCGGTTTCTCCAAGTTATATTGGGAGATCTGTCCGCAGATGGACAGGCGCGCGTAATCGTTGATGGACATGAGGACCGCGTCCGTCATCGCTCCGCCCACGTTATCGAAATAACAATCAATCCCGTCCGGGCAGAGCTCCAGGATTATTGCCAGGAAGTCGGGGTCGGTCTTGTAATTGAACGCGGCGTCGTATCCACACTCCTCAATCAAGTGATGGCACTTCTCGTCCGTGCCCGCGCTGCCCACGACCCGGCATCCACGGATCTTCCCGAGTTGGCCCACCAACGCGCCCACGGCGCCGGCCGCTCCCGAGACGAAAACCGTATCGCCTTCCTTCGGCTCGCAGATATCGAGGAACCCGAAGTACGCCGTCAGGCCGGGCATGCCGAGGACGCCCAGGAACGCGGACAGGGGCGCGCGATTCTCGTCAACCTTCTCAAAGCCCCCGCCGGTTGTCAGGCCGTACTCCTGCCAGCCAACGCCGCCGCAAACTGTATCGCCCACCGCGTAATCGGGATGCTTCGACGCCACGACCCGACCCACGGCCGAGCCCACCATCACGCCGCCTAGCGCCACTGGTGGCGAGTAGCTCACCTCGTCGTTCATGCGCCCGCGCATATAAGGGTCGACCGACCAGAACTCCGCCTTCACCACAAACTGCCCATCCCCCGGCTCCGGTAGAGCCCCCTCGGCCAACACAAAATCTGTTTCCTTCGGAAAGCCCGACGGCCGCGCCGCGAGCTGCCACTGTCGATTTACATCTGACATGCCGTCATCTCCCTCACGTCCTAGATTCGTCCCGCAGTAGGCACGATAGCAGGAAGGAGTGTCGGGGGAAAAGCGGAGGGGCAGCGCTTATTCCCAGCCACTCTCAGCCTAGCGCCCACGTTGGTAATTTTGAGGGATCGCGGCGACCTGTCGAGAGATCAAATCGCGACTGGATTGAATTACGCTGCATCCGAGGCCGATGGAAATCTTGCCGACCTTCTGAACAGGAGATCATGGCGTATAGGCCTGCCCTTCGCCATTCGGTCCAGCAAAGTCTTGAGACGACGCGCCTCCCACACATGTCCGAGCGCTCCGCGGCACTTGTACGCCCGGTCGACGACCACGGGAGCGAACGCTTTCAACTCGTCATCTACAAAGTGCCGCACCACGATCTAGAGCGCTCGGTCGTAGCTCGCGATCGGCCGCCACGGTCACCTGCGCTGAGTTTGGTGGCCCAGCCCCAGTCACCATGCTGAGTCCGTCTGAAGTCTCCGTAGTTGGGGTCAGTCTGAATGACGAGTCGGAAGAGCGCGTCGACGTGGCACGCATTGAGTTCGTCCTCAGACATGCGTGTGCGAGCAACTCTGGCTCTGGAATCGTAGTCGTCGGTCACGAGCGGAGAATGGCCACAATCTGCTCTGACGTGTCACGCTTCTTCTTCATAGTAAAACCTCCTCAGTATCGGGGAGATTCTATCATCGCCACTGGCTCATTTTACCGGGGCTGGACCCGTAGTCCTCAGAAGGCGGAAGTTGATACTCAGAATAATCTATACGCACATTTAGTGCTGGACGTTTGCTTTGGGTGGTTGTAATTGGACATGGATAGAGCGAGCTGACCCTAAAATAAGATAGAGCGCCGCTAGAGCGCTCTTTCAGGAAATTTATATCTTTCCCAAGGAAGGTACTCCCTGGGAAAGAATGTTAAAGGTTAAGGGCATTTATCTGCCCTTAACACGGGTAAAACTGGCGTCCCCAAGGGGATTTGAACCCCTGTTGCCGCCGTGAAAGGGCGGTGTCCTCGACCAGGCTAGACGATGGGGACGCACAAAAAGCGGAAGTGTCGTATTTCGAGTGCCGCGCGGTCGAGCCTGTCAACGACTGCCGCGACGGAAATGGAATTCTACCATGGCATCCACGCGCCTTTCAAACCGGATCCGGTGGGAAGTTCTTCACGCGTAATGACCGCCGAATACTCCATCGTGCGGTTTCGCACGTGCACTGTAATTTTGCCTACACCCGCGTTTTCGCCTGGAATACTCAGATAGACGGTTCCGTCTTTCCCAGGCAGTTCTCGATCCTGACGTTGCCTTCGGATTTGAGCCCGTGAAGAATCTTCATAATCCAGACTACGAGGACCATGGCGCAGAATCCGGCAACCAGCGCTACGATCAGAACAAGAGGCCCCCCGAGACTTGTTTCCGACAACCAGAGCCTGGCCGAAGAAGGCCATCGCGGCGACGACGGATCGGAGGCTCAGGGTGCTGAAAAAAGCGTGCGAGCCGAGTTCGTGATCGACCGATTCGTCGCCCATTTTCAAATCGTCGCCGATTTAGCCGATATCCGCCGAGTCGGCGTCAAGGGCGAACAAGGTGAACAGGATTTGGCACACCATAATGGTGGTGCCGGCCACGGCGCAGACCATGAATAGCGTCAACATGCGCAACCCCTTTCGCAGTTGCCCTCTAGCCCGATCGTCTCACCGGACTAGGCTCTGGGCGGTTGGTATTAATACACGCGCGAACGCCTTCTATTCGTCAAATGGAATTTCTTTTCTTGCGAAGTCGAATCGTTGGCCTCATTCGCCGTATACTCGTCTGCTGCTGGAACGCCGGTCCAGAATGCCGGCGCGAGGAAGCTACAATACTCTTCGCGTAAGGACTTGTAGACCATGCCTAAACCCGACCTGTCGCCACTGGTGGACTGGCGGCGGCATCTTCGACGCCGCCGCTTAATTCGATGCCTGGCTCGCGCTCGGAAAGAACGCGGAACATCAGGAAGAGATGAGGCGCTTGCGTAGCGAGACCTCCCTTGGCGAGGCCATGGAAGACACGCTCAGGTCGCTCGAAGAGTCCGTACATATCCTTGTCATGGCTGAAGACTGGTGCCCCGATGTCGTGCGGCATGTGCCGGCCTTGCAGCGCATCGTCGACACCACGCCCATGGTCCGGGTGCGGTATGTGCTGCGGAAATCGAATCCCGATTTGCTCGTCCGATTCCTGCCGAACGGCACCGAATCGGTTCCAAAGTTCGGGTTCTTCAATAAGGATTTCGCGTTCTGCGGCCAATGGGGCCGGCGGGTAAGGGCGTCCCCTTTTCTTGTTGGTGATTCCCGGGCGATTGTGGAAAAAAGAAAGGACATCGCAGCGTGTTTTCGGTATCTTGGTTTTGGCGAACTCAGAACCGAAAGGAAACCGCTACGATGCGCATTAGCCATGAGACGATTTACCGTACGCTCTACTTGGACAAACGCTGGCATCATCTCATCAAATACCT
>CAYNZS010000183.1:0-8607 GCA_964401695.1 uncultured Nitrospirales bacterium | reverse complement strand
CTGCGGGGCGTGCCCGTCGGACCGAAAAGCCGAGCTGTCTACGCTTGAGTCGTTGCGGCTGTTTGCGGGATCCCGCGAGAAATGTCCGCGGGCTTCGGTAAGCCATGAGGCGTATCATATACTCCGGCATTTCGCGATGCGGCAGTTGGAGACGGATTTTCGTAGCGCGCGAGTAATTGAACAGATGTTTCCTTAGGAGTCGAAATTCGCGCAGTTCCTTCTAGCCACAGCGACCAAAGAGCGCACAGAGAAATGCTATGCGGGTGTACTAAACCGGTCCTCTGTGGTCTCTGTAGCTAAATGTCCCAAATCACTCGCAGAAACATTCAGTCATAAAGGAATCCATGGGAACGCCCATCGAACGCATACGCAATTTCTGCATTATTGCGCACATCGACCACGGTAAATCGACGCTGGCTGACCGTTTTCTGCAGGCCACGGAGACCATCGAAATGCGCAAGCTCAAAGAGCAGACGTTGGACACGATGGACATCGAACGGGAACGGGGCATTACGATCAAGTCGGTGGCGGTCCGCATGAAGTATGTGGCGGAAGATGGCCTGGAGTACACGCTGAATCTTATCGATACGCCGGGGCATGTGGACTTTTCCTATGAGGTGTCCCGAAGCTTGGCTGCCTGCGAAGGGGCTTTGCTTCTGGTGGACGCGGCGCAAGGGGTGGAAGCGCAAACTCTGGCCAACGCCTACAAGGCCATCGATCAGGATCTGGAAATAATTCCGGTCATCAACAAGATCGATTTGCCCAGCGCCGACCTGGAAGCGGCCGCGGAACAGATAGAAGAAGTGTTGGGCCTTGACAGCAGCGGGGCCATTCGAACGAGCGCGAAAGCGGGCCTGGGTATTTCGAACGCGCTCGAGGCGATTGTCCAGCGAGTTCCAGCGCCGGTAGGCGACTGCGACGAACCCGCGCGGGCGTTGATCTTTGACGCGGTTTACAACTCGTACCGGGGCGTCATCATTTATATGCGCGTTGTAGACGGGCGCATCAAGACGGGTTCGAAGATCCAGATGATGTCCAACGGGCAGAAATTCGAGGTGGCGGAGGTCGGCGTCTTCTCGCCGGACATGATTCCGTCAAAGACGCTGGAAGCCGGCGAGGTGGGATACCTCATCTGCAATCTCAAGACTTTGGAATCCACCAAGATTGGCGACACGATAACGGACGCGGTCCATCCGGCGGCCGAGCCGCTGCCGGGATACGAGGAAGTGTTGCCGGTTGTATTCTGCGGGATGTATCCCGCGGTAGCGACCGATTTTGGCGAGCTGAGAGACGCGCTAGAACGGCTGCAACTGAATGATGCGTCGTTTCAGTTTCAAGCGGACAGTTCGGACGCGCTCGGCCTGGGGTTTCGGCTGGGCTTTCTGGGGCTGCTCCACATGGAAATCGTGCAGGAACGGTTGGAGCGCGAATTCGACCTGACGCTGGTCACCACCGTGCCGAACGTGGCGTACAACATCGTTCTGGCGAATAGCGAAACGCTCCACATCGAAAACGCGTCGAAGATGCCTCCCGCGGGCGATATTGACCACGTGGAGGAGCCCTATATCGAGGCGGACATCATGTGCCCGACGGAATACCTGAGCGCGGTTATCGACCTGTGCAAGAAGAAGCGCGGCGTTCATGTGCGGGTGGATTATATCGACAAACGGCGCTGCATGGCGGTATACCAAATGCCGTTGGCCGAGATCGTTCTCGATTTCTACGACAAGTTAAAAACATTGACGCGGGGCTACGGGTCTCTTGATTACCACATGATCGGCCATCGCCCGGGAAAGCTCGTCAAGCTGGACATCCTGTTGAATGGCGAACGCGTCGACGCGTTGTCGTGCATCGTACACCGCGAACGCGCGGCGTGGGTAGGCAAGACGCTCGCCTCGAAGCTGCGCAAGCTGATTCCGCGGCAACAATACGAAGTGGCGATCCAGGCGGCGATCGGCGGCAAGATTATCGTGCGCGAAACGGTCAAGGCGCTGCGAAAGAATGTGACGGCGAAGTGTTATGGCGGCGATATCACGCGTAAACGCAAGTTGCTGGAAAAGCAGAAAGAGGGCAAGAAGCGCATGAAGCAAGTGGGCAGCGTCGAGGTGCCGCAAGAGGCTTTCATGGCCCTGCTCCGCGTGAATGAAGAGGGCGATTGACGGTGGGGGCCGCTAAAAGAATCTGCTCGCTGCTCGTGCTGGGATTCCGCTCGTTTGCGGGACCGTGGACGCGGACAAATGTGTGCGGTTGGATAGGCCTTATCGTATTCATTCTTGTGCTCCGTTGGGGCTTCTTCGAGTTGTATTCCATTCCTTCGGGATCGATGCTGCCGACCCTCAACGGCGACCCCCGGTTTCTTCGCGGAGACCGGGTAGCGGTAAACAAATTCCTTTTCGGCCCGCGCGTTCCCTTCACGACGAATCGGATCTTTCCGTTTTGGAGACCCAAGCGTTGGGATATTGTCGTATTCAACAACGTCGATCCGGAGGCAGAGCATCCCATTCTCATCAAGCGGGTCGTAGGCCTGCCCGGCGAACGCATCCACATCTCCGAGGGAAGCATCCATGTCGATGGCGAGGCGATCTCGCCGCCTCCAGGGCTTGAGGGTATTCTGTATTACACAGGCGGTTTTCCGTCAGGATCGTTTACGGAAAGAACGCTTTTGGAGTGGGCTCTCGGCCGTCGCATCCCCGTGTCACTCGACACGGAGGAGCCATCCGTTGCTAGACTGGTGGAGGAACTTACGGCGCTCTATCCATCGGTAAGGAATGTGGATCTTCCAACACTGAGCGAAGAACGGCGAAAGGCTCTGCTCGACGGCGTGAGCCATGCAAGCTTTCAAGTCGTCACCGAATGGCTGGGCAGCCAGGGCGGGGCCATGCAGCGGCCCGTGTACGGCATCCTCGAGAACGACGCCCACTCCCTCGTGCCCGAGGGCCACTACTTGATGCTGGGCGACAACAGCGCAAACAGTTTCGATGGACGGTATTTCGGTTGGGTGCCTCACAAGAATCTCTATGGCCGGGCCTTCGCCGTGGCGTGGCCCTTCGCGAATATGAAAGACTTGACGGGATTTACGGAAACCTTCTCGGGTTTGTTTCTCCTGCTCGGCGTGCCCGGCTTCCTAGTCCTTTGGGAAATAAGCCGAAGTTTCTTCCTATTTTCCTGGCGTGTCCGCGAAGGGCAGCCCTCGCTCGGCCTGGTTCCGGGCGACAGGGTGTTCATCAACCGGGTCGCGTTTGGCCTGCGCCTTCCATTCATGAAGCAACCGTCCCTTTTTCAACGGGCGCCAAGACCGGGCGAAGCGGTCGCGTACATTCGCGAAGGGGAAGACCAACACCCCGACCTGTTCTTCGGGGCTATCGTGGCTCCGGATGGGGCGCCAGGTTCCCTGGAGCGCTGCTTGGTTCAATCTGGGGAGAGCGGCCCCGGAGAATCTCTGGAAATTGGCGCGGGCGCATTAGTCGGACGTGTCGTGTCGATATGGTGGCCATTGGGCAAGCGGCGGCGCGTGAGTTCGGCAGCCTGACCAATCGCCACGGACTTCAATTGGCTTCCCGCACGGCCCCAAGATTTTCGGCATCGGAGAAGGCGTCACCGTCTCGCTGCGAAGACCGGTGGGCTATCCGGCCTAATCTTTCCAAGGCGCGAGCGCTTCGGAAATGAGTGTCGCCAATTCACGGTGATGTTCGAGATTTTCGGTTCGGTTCGTTTGGATTTCGATGACGGCGGAGTCCCGCGCCTCGATGGCGGCGGCGTAGGCTGCGGCGAGGTCGCGGCGCGTTTGAGGCTGCATGTAGGACAAGCCAAAGGCCTCGGCGTGGCCGCGGAAATTCATCCCGTGTGGCGCTCCAAAGTAGGCCTCGAAGTGGTCGCTGTGCTCGGCCACGGGAAGAAAAGAAAAAATTCCGCCACCGTCGTTGTTGATGACGACGAGGATGACTGGCGTCTCCGATTTCTTCATGAGGGCCAAAGAGCTTAAATCGTGAAGCGTCGCGAGATCCCCGAGGATTGCGGTCACGGGCCTACCGGTCGCGTGCGCGACGCCAACGGCCGTGGCGATGTTTCCGTCGATGCCGCTGGCCCCGCGATTGGCGTAGGCGCCGCGGGCCGCGCCGTCCGTCGCGCCGAACATGTCCGCGTCGCGAATGAGCATACTGTTGCCGAGAAAGAGAGCCCCGCCTCCGGCCGACTGGCCTGCGATTAGCCGGACAGACCCCGCTTCGCTAAGTTCCTGCTCCGTGTCAAGCGCCTCGGCGATACACCTCTCGACGGCGGCAGAGGCTTGGGTCAACCGGTCGCGCCAACCCTCGCCGCAACCCTGGAGGTCCGCTCCCGCGAGCACCGTCGCGAAGTCCTGCGGAGTGGCTTCGATTCGATGAGAAGCCCGGTGGGCCGCGTCGATACGCTCCGGATGCCCATCCACGCGGAGATATGCCTTCAGGTGCGCGTTAGACGCGAACTCCAAAAAGGCCTTCGAGACGACAGGGCCTCCGACGTGAAGAATCGTATCGGTTTCGCCTAGCCCGCAGGCGTTCTCGCCTTGGACAAGCAGGTGGTGGTAATGGTGGAGCGCGTACCCGTAGTCACTGGTCAGGCGCAAGCCGGAGGTTACATCCGGGAGCAGGGGCCATCCGGTCGACTGCGCCAACGCGGCAACGGCTTCGCGATCGGCCTTGCAAGACAACTGGCCCGCAACAATAAGTCCCCTATCCGTGTCGCGCAACGCCTCAAGTGCTGACCTCGCAGCGCCAAGTTCCAACGAACTCCCGGTTCCTGTCGAGTACTCCGTAAACGGAACGCTCTTCAGCCGGGCAAGCGCTCTGGGATCGGCCGCGTTGAGCGTGTACGCCTTTTCAACGGGCGCGAGAGGTTCACGGAACATGCAGTTGAAATGGACCGGCCCTGGATTGCCCGTGGTTGCCCGGTAGACTCCTTGGCACACGGCGGTCAGGACGCTTTCCAGTGGGATGGCTTCATCGGGGCAGGGGAATACATGCGCCCAACGCACGAAATCTCCGAATACCTTGACCTGTTCGATGGCCTGATTCGCTCCCGTGTCGAGCAGTTCCGGGGGCCGGTCGGCGGTCAGGAGAATCAGCGGCGTGTGCGATGTGGAAGCCTCGACGACGGCCGGCATGGCGTTGACGACAGCCGAGCCCGACGTGCAAATGAAAACCGCGGGAGCGCCCGAAGCCTTCGCCAGTCCGAGGGCGTGAAAGGCGGCACCGCGTTCGTCGAAATGGACGTAGGGATGCAAGTCCTGCCGCTGGGCTACACTGAGAGTGAGCGGCGTATTGCGCGAGCCCGGCGAAATGCAGAAATCGTTCACGCCGTTGCGCGTGAGTTCGTCGATGATGAGCCCGGCCCACGCGTAGTTGATGTTGGGCGCGGCATCGATCATATTAGAGAAGTGCGGGAGGCGCCTTTGACTGTCGCGGCTTGACCCCGCGTGGCGCGTCGTCTCATGGCAACGTTCATAACCGGCTGGCCCACGACGGTTGCTCGAAGAGGCCGAGAAAACTGCCGAGTTTGTTTTCCACCTCATCCCACTCGGCCGCCGCCTCCGAGCCTGCCACGATGCCCGCGCCCGCGTAAACGCTCACTCGATCCCGATCGACCAATCCCGAACGAATAGCAACGGCAAACTCCGTCGAATCGAAACCGACCCAGCCTACGGGGCCGGCAAACCAGCCCCGCGAGAAGGGCTCCAGTTCTTCTATTGCTTTCAGTGCGGCTTCGGTGGGCGAGCCGCCGACGGCCGGCGTGGGATGGAGCGCGGCAAGCAAAGCCGCGTCGCCGCCGGGCTCCCACAGCATTCCTTCGATGCGGCTGATCAGGTGCTGGCATTGACGCAATACCAATAACTCGACCCGGTCGCCCCCACGAACGGCGCGGCATTGCTCGTCTAGAACCTCGCGAAGCTTATCGAGCACCAGTCCGTGTTCGCGGCGATCTTTGTCGCTGTTGAGCAACGCCTCGCCAAGCGCGACATCCTCCCCCGGCGTTTCGCCATGTGGACGCGTCCCGGCAAGAGCCTCGGTTTGGATATAGGTGTTGATGCGCTTGTACAGGCGTTCGGGCGAAGCGCCGACCAGGGCGCGGCCCGGCGCGTGCTGAAAACAGTAGTCGTAAGAATGGGCCGTGTTCGCAGCCAGATTCTTCAGTAGCTCGATCGGGTCGACAGGTTCGCCAAAATGGAGGTCGGCCCGGCGCGACAGCACCGTTTTCTTCAATTCGGTTTCCGCGAAGGCCATGAGCAGTCGTTCGATGAGTTCATGCCACTCGCTTTCTTCGGGCGAATCATCCCGGGCGCGCAGATCCGGCAATTCGCGACGCAGGTCCGGAGCGCAGAAGTGAAGGGATTCCAAGGTCGCCATCGCAATGTCCAGTTTGCCGTCCAGCCCATCGGGCGGAATGGCAACATTGCAGGCGAGATGGTAACGTTCTTCCTTGCGCGTCAATTCCACCGCGGGCAGCGTGAACGAATACGCGCCAAATGGCTCCCAACCCTCGGCGGCCTCCGCCGTCGGGGAAAACTGAGCGCCACCGTAATACCGAAGATTCGGGTAGGTGGACGAGACATGCCGCTTGATGGAATCGAGGGCCTCACCCAGCGTGAAGAGATTCGTGTCTTGGCAGCGATGCGCCACGCCCACACCCGCCATGGCAAAGGATCGGTCCCGGTCCGACCAATAGGTGCGCTCGGCGTGCCCCTGCCAGGAGAGCCAGTCGAGGGGGTCAAGATCGGGAAAATCCTCTTCAACGCGGATGACTCGACCGTGCCGGGAGTCCCCGTTGACAGACGCGGCTGCCACGCGCAATTTGGCTCGTAGGCCATCCAACACAGCCGCGACGCTCTCGAAGCCCTGCACGTTACTTGTCCCCCAGGTAAAGGGTCGCGATACCCATGGTGAGGGGCAGCGCCTTCACGTTGGAGAAGCCCACCTCGCGGAGCAGCTCGAGAAACGCCTCGCCGTAAGGAAAAGATTCGACACTGGAATTGAGATAGCGGTACGCCTCGCGGTTGCCGGAAACCAGGCCGCCGACAAAAGGCAAAACGTGTCGGAAATACAACAAGTACAAGGCCCGAAACACCCGATTCGAAGGCAGCGAAAACTCAAGGATGAGCGCACGGCCCCCTGGCCTCAAGATACGGCGAATCTCCCGCAACGCCCTAGGCACATCCGGCACATTCCGGATGCCGAAGGACATGGTCGCCGCATCGAAAGACGCGTCGGCCGAACCGATGGCGCAGGCGTCGCTTCGCATCATCGTCAGATCCCGCGCAAGGCCGGCGCTTTCGACTTTCTTCCTCGAGAAACGGAGCATGTTGGCCGACATATCGAGGCCGACCCCGCCCACAACCTTCGAACTCCCGCGGTACACCGACAGCAATACATCGCCCGTGCCCGTTGCCAGATCCAGGATCCGTTGATTGCCGCGTTCGGGCAGATGCGCACAAAGGCACTTGCGCCACGCTATATCCCGCCGAAACGACAACAGGCGATTCAGCAAGTCGTAGCGGTAAGCGATGCGGTCGAACATCCGCCACGAATCGACTGCCGTAGGCGCCGCAAGCGTGGGGCTCTGAGATCGAAACATCAAGTGGATTGTCTTCTCCGGCTTCAGCCACGCGCGACCAATCCGGTGAACTCGCCGGGCTAACGCACGTACGAAAAGACCAATTATACTTGGATTCGCCCCGCATTATCACGCGCCATCTCCCTCCTAAAGGAGAAGGCTGTTCTTGCTATATCAGGGCGCAGTTCCGCTACTGTGGCTGGAACCTGTTTGAAACACTACATCCTTTCGTCATGCTCCGTCCCCGCGCCCAAGCAACAGTGGGCGCAGCGAGCAGAGCACTCGTACGTGACAACCAAAGTGAGATATCCGGGCGAGACCTCAAACAAGCGTTGACGGCGCACTGATTCCCTCATATTCTGATCAGTCTTGCCAATGCCTCTATCTCATCAGGTTGCACCGTATCCGACGCAACCTTATTGACTCGTTGCTCACTGCACCGAAGACATTTGTGGACTACTTGGAATCCCTTTCCGGATTTGTGCCTCAGGCCGATGGGTTCCATCATCCCGCTGCAGTGGCTCATTCTGTCTCCAGGCGCCATGTCTACGTGTTTCGAGTAGAGGCAGAACGGGCAATGGTTGCGGTAGCTTCCGTTCGTTAGCGGCGCGACCGCTTGCCCGCAGTGTTCGCACACGAAACCCGTGTTTTCAACTCTTCTGCCCATGCCCTGACCTCCTTGATTTCGTTGACGTGAAAATCAAGAGGTCAGGGGTACCGTATGCTCTTCCGTTTACGGTTCCAGGCTTGGTTGGACTAGCCCGCATCGCCCACGGCTTCCGGGGCAAGTGCTCTGCGACTCGTTTTTGTCGATTCTGGGCTCTTGAGAGGATTCTGGAGTAATTTTCTCGTCGACGGGACACACTTCCCCCTTTTCCCACGGTTCTTATCGCGCCGGCCGGCTCCGCTCAGCGGCGCAAGGGGCAGTGTTGGAGGGGTTGCCAGACTTTTTGGAAGAGGGGTTGGTAGGGGCAGGCGCTGGCGAAGTGGATGAGGACGCGGCGCAGGGGATTTATCAGAGTG
>CAYNZS010000182.1:0-8612 GCA_964401695.1 uncultured Nitrospirales bacterium | reverse complement strand
GGCCCACCATTTGCAACAAAATACGGTAGAGAAACCGCAAAACTCTAGCCTAGGCGCCTGAGCCGAAACCGAAAGCGACACAAGTGCCGCTGCACAGAACAAGAACCCCACCCTAAGTCACGAACTAGCCCGAATATCTCACCGCTTTTCTACTGCGACGGCGGATAAGACCACTCTGGCGAGACTTTTCTCGCCTTTCGACCTCGACGTGATCCGCAGAAGTGGACTTTGACCATACAGAGCTTCGTCGATATGCGTTACGTCGATGTCATCGCGCGATTCGATTCTTCCTTGCGCTTAATTCCAAGGCCAACCTACCAGCCCTGCAGCTCGCCGATCCGCGGCAGGATGCCGGTTCCATAACGCCCGTTCTTGCCGTCGCCCCGTTCCAGGTGCCTCCTGACCAGTGGAAATCCGGGCTCGCCCATCCAATCCAGGACGTTGTGCAAAAGCTCCCGACAAGGCGTGCCTTCTATTAACAATTCGTCCAGACTGGCAAGCGCTTTGCCGGTTTCGCCCAGTTTAATCAGGGTCCAGGCCGCCATGATGCGCGCCTCATGCGCCTCATCCATAAGGGCTCGCTCCAGCACGCTCTGCGCAGGGGTTGCGTCTTTCTCCAACAGGTGCAGGCCCGTCACGGCCCACCATCGCATACCTTCATCCTCGTCCGACATCCGCTCGATGAAAGTATCCAGGTTGCTTTTGTCCCGGGCCAGCGCCAGGTCTGCCGCATCGAGGTAGGCTTCCAGAGGATAAAGGCCCTTGTCACGAACCAATTCATAGATGGTCAGGCCGTGCTGTTCCGCCCGGCGTTCCCGCATTTTCTCCGGCAGAAGCCCGGAATCGAAAAGCTCCAGCTGTTTATGGCGCAGAGCGCGTTTCATATCCGCAATTCTGGTCTCGTGCTCACTTTCATCGATCAGATTGTAGACGTTATCGAAGTCGCTGTCGTTGTCATAAAATTCCTCGGATACGCGCGGCTGAAAAAAACGCCCCGTGATCTCGTTGGTCCTGCCCTCCCGGTGATGCCGTTCCCACGCGCGCGTGGCCGGGGCATTCCACAGATAGGCCAGGTGTTGTCCAGCCGGCGCATAAGGCATGTAGTTCTTGTGATAGGCATAGCGCGCATCGCGGATCATGCGAACGTTGTCGAGGCGTTCGTCGGCCCGCTCCCGGAACGCCACATGGTAGCGCGGCTCCTGTTCCACGTCATCACCGAGAAACACGGTGCCCTGAAACGTGTAGGGAATCTCCGCACCGGCCAGACTCAGCCAGGTCTTGGGCATGTCCACGAAACTGACGAGCCGATCGACGGTTACGCCGGGCCGGGCTGCCGGGTACAGGCTCTTGTATTTCTCGGGGATGCGCACGATCAGAGGACAGTGAACGCCGCTGGCATAGAGGAACCGTTTGCTGCGCGCCATGACACCGCCGTGGTCAGAGTTATAAATGATGATCGTGTCTTCGTACAGGCCGTCTTCCTTAAGTGCGTCGAGACAACGTTGGACTTTGCGGTCCATGTTTTCGATGGCATCGGCGTACTTCGCATAATTCTGACGAATGACCGGCAGATCGGGGTGATAGGAATGCAGCTTCATACTGGCCGGATCGTTGCGCGTCTCGTCCACCTTGCCGAATGACTTGCTCTCGTGACTATCGCCGATATTAAAAACAGAAAAGAACGGTTGACCCAGCTTGCGCTCGCGCCAGCCGTAGGGTTCCTCTCCGCCCTTGTAATCCCAGCAATCCTTGTCGTTGCGTCCGCCGATGTTGTAGTCGGTTTTGGTTGGATTGGACGTGTGGTATCCGGCCTTCCTTAGTAGATCGGGGTAATAGGGGATTTTATCGTGTGGAATGAGATTACGACTACGCATGGGCTGCGTGCCATTCGAGATGGCATACATACCCGTGATCCAGGTCGACCGGGTCGGGGCGCATACGGCGGCGTTATCGAAGCAGTATCGGTAGCGGAACCCTTCGGTTGCCAGATTGTCAATGGCCGGCGTGCGGGCGTTGGTCCCGCCGTAACAACCAATCCAGAAGATCCCGTTGTCCTCGCTTGTGATCCATAGGATGTTCGGTTTCTCCGGAGCGGCAAACGCGGAGTAAGAGCTAACGAGCAGACACAACAGAACAACGCCCAGGAGACGAAACATGAATGGATTTTCGGAGTGACGTTTCAAGAGATGGTTCCTTTTAGGCAGTATTACTTTGGTTTGCCTGCGGGACTCTGCACTTTGAAATCGTCTGGCTTCTTGCCGAAGAAATACAGAATATTGCCTCTCTCATTCACACTATAATCCATTCAAAGACTTGCGCCTCGCAAAATTCATCCGCATTGAGAACATTGAACTTTCTGCATCCGTTATATAGAGTCCAATGATGGTCGAAATCCTCAGAATATGCCGTCGTCGGGTCCACCAAGGCTCATTAATCTAGCGCGCAGCACCTTTCGGTCGTTAAGGCTGGACAATCGACCAGACGACAAAGTATACCAAGAGGGGAGCCACATTTACGAACCCCCTGGCTCCAGGGAGCGAATCCGTGTACAGTCAAATGTACAGTGCGATCAGATTTAATATAAACCTTTGACATCAAATGCTTTGCACCCTTGGATCGAGCGAACCGACTATTTCTACCGGCGCTTCGATGACGAAGAAACCGAACGACTTCGGGTCATTTTCATACGCTTGAACATATTTCACGAATCGTGGCTCCCTACGATCAAGTCAGGTGGCTACGAACGCTTTGAATTGTATGACCTCGTGACGGATCCAGGGCAACAGACAGACTTGTCGGCCCAGCTTCCGGATGTTGTTGCCAGGCTCAAGAAGAAATTACTCGAAATCAACGCGAGCGTCATGGCCGACGCACCCGACTGGGAATAACTTGACGTCAAGACATTGGTGTTTGGCAGTTGCCAAAAGAGGTTCCCGCTATGTAATCCGTGCGCGGGCCGCCAAGAATTGAGCGGAAAAGGAGACTGTTTCGATGAGAAGGAAAGTGTTGCCGTATGTTGTCCTCACATGTCTCTTGGCGCCGGCCACCGGCCTGGCGGCCGAGCAGCGTCCAAATGTTGTCGTGCTGCTGGCCGACGATCTGGGCTACAAGGATATCGGCTGTGATGGCGGCCCTGTAAAGACGCCTGCGCTCGACGGTCTCGCGGCCACAGGCGTGCGTTTCACCGATTTCTATTCAGGGGCCGCGGTTTGTACGCCTTCGCGCGCGGTGTTGCTGACGGGACGCCATCACATCCGCACGGGCCTCTACGGTGTGCTGGTTTTCGGAGATTCGCGAATGCATTTTCTTGAGCGCGAAGTTACACTGGCTGAGGTGCTAAAGAGCCACGGCTATGCGACAGCGCATTTCGGCAAGTGGCATTTGGGTTTGCCAAATGAACTACAAAAGAGCAAGCCGTCGCCAGCGGAGCATGGTTTCGATTACTGGTTTGGTATGGACAGCGGGGCTCACCCAAGCCACAAGAACCCCGTGAATTTCCTTCGCAATGGCGCCAGGGTCGGAAAGATCGAAGGGTATTCCTGTCAGATCGTCGTCGACGAGGCGATTTCGTGGCTGGATGAAGAACACGATCCCGGCGCGCCGTTCTTTGTGAACCTATGGTTTCACGAACCCCACGACGTCATTGCGGCGCCGGATGAAATCGTTTCGCAGTACGGCGCGCTGGACGATCCGGCCGCCATCTATTCGGGCACAATCGACAATACGGATCGCGCTATCGCCCGCTTGCTTGAGAAGTTGAAGGAAATCGATGCGCCCGAGAACACGCTAATCATTTATTCGTCGGACAACGGCAGCTACCGGGCCGATCGCGTTGGCGACTTGCGTGGCGTAAAGGCGTCCAATTACGAAGGTGGCATTCGTGTGCCAGGAATCATTTCTTGGCCGGGCACCGTTGCCAAGGGCCACGTCGAACGCGAACCGGCCGGTTTGGTGGATGTGCTGCCGACGGTCTGTGGCTTGCTCGGAATCGACGGACCCGAGGGCGTGCATCTCGACGGTTCCGACCTCTCGCCGTTGCTGACGAATGGTGGCAATGCATTCACTCGGCACCAGCCGCTCTTCTGGCTGCACCCACCCTCAGACCCCGCCATCGCCATCCGGGACGGCAACTACTCGATGCTGGGGTATCGCGATTACGGATTTCCGATAGACAATGAGGCTACCGCCGAGGTGATTCGGCAAATCGAAGCCGTCTTGAAAGAGGCGAATAGCCCGGAGCTTGCCCGTTGGACCGCGCGAGCAGAAGGGGGCACCGTAATCGACATAGTGGGCAACGGGTTTCAGAACAACAAAGAGGCCGAGCGGCTTCGTATGCAATTCTGGCGTTTGAACATGTTTCAGGAATCGTGGATTCCTGCGATCAGGTCAGGCAACTACAATCGCTTCGAATTGTACGATCTGACAAAGGACCCAGGACAACGGACAGACCTGTCGGCCCAGCTTCCCGGCGTTTTTACCAGGCTCAAGAAGGAGCTGCTCGAAATCAAAGCGAGTGTCATGGCCGACGGAGTCGACTGGGATTAACGCGATTCAAAAGAATTAAGCATCACTTGGTATTTAGAGACGAACGATCACGATACACATGGAGAACCAAAATGAGCAACAAAATACACCCCAACGCGCGGGTTTTCGCAGGGTTGCGGATCCTCGCCATTCTGATGTTTATCGTGTTGCCTGCCAGCGCAACAAGCGCCGCCGAACGCCCGAATGTAGTCGTGTTGCTGGCCGACGATCTGGGCTCGAAAGACATCGGCTGCTATGGCGGTCCCGTAAAGACACCGACCCTCGACAGCCTCGCCGCCCAAGGGGTACGTCTCACGGACTTCCATGCCGGCGCGGCGATCTGCTCGCCGTCACGGGCAACGCTGATCACCGGAAGGCAAAACGCGCGGACTGGCATCTATGGTGTATTGCAGGACACCATGCACAGCGCGCATCTGCTTGAGCGCGAAGTGACGATCGCCGAGGTGTTGCAGGGGGCCGGCTACGGCACCGCGCACTTCGGCAAGTGGCACATCGGCATGACCTCGGGCCAGCGCAAGAAGCCGGGGCCGACGGAGCATGGGTTTGATTACTGGTTTGGCCTCTCTAACGGAGCGCACCCGAACCATAAGGATCCCACAAACTTCCTGCGCGACGGGAAACCGGTCGGCCCGTTAAAGGGCTACTCGTGTCAACTTATCGTGGACGACGCCATTCGCTGGCTGGACGGTAAAGACAATCCCGACGAACCGTTTTTTATTAACATGTGGTTCAACGAGCCCCATGCGGTGCTGGCGGCACCGGATGAAATTACCTCGCTGTATGGTGACCTTGATGATCAGGCTGCGCTCTACTCGGCTACGGTCGACAACACCGACCGCGCGATCGGACGCCTGGTCGCGAAACTCGAGGACATGGGCCAGCTCGATAACACGTTGATCATCTATTCGTCCGACCACGGAAGCTACCGAGCGGATCGCAACGGCGGTCTGCGGGGCAAAAAGGGATCGAACTTTCAAGGCGGTCTGCTTTCGCCCGGGATCTTTTTCTGGCCCGATGGCATCCGAGGAGGACGCATCGAGAACACGACGTCCGGCGCGGTGGATTTGCTGCCGACGATTTGCGGGTTGGTTGGGATTGACAAACCGGCCGACGTGCATCTCGATGGCGCGGACCTGTCGCCGGTGCTGACGCAACAGGGAACGTTTGAACGGGCACAGCCCCTGTTCTGGATCGCGACGTCATCGACTCACCTCGCAATCTTGCGCGATGGCCCTTACACGCTGATGGGGTATCGCGATTACGACTTGCCATTTGATCACGCCAAGCGGGACCGGCTGCTCCGCGAGATGGCCCGGATGGCGGGGATCGACGAAAACGTCGGGAACCTGCGAATTCCTGTCCTTCACACCACCTTTACAAGCCCCGAGTACAGTCGGATGAAGGGCCAGCTAATCCGGATGACGACGTTTCATGAGACCTGGATCCCCATCATCAAAGCGGGCGGATTTAAGCGCTTCGAGCTGTACGATCTCGTCGCCGATCCAAAGCAAACGAAGGATATTTCCAGGCAGCGTCCCGAGATCACGGCGCGGCTAAAGGAAACCTTACTGGCTCTCCACAAGAGCGTCATGGCCGACGCCCCCGACTGGCAGCCACTCGATCGGAAAGAATGAAGCATGACATTGGTATATAGAGATGGGCGCCAACCACAACGACAGGGAATTCGCAATGAACAATAGACCAGATGACAACGCGCAGACGTTCATAGGATTGCGGCTCCTCGTCATTCTGATGTTTATCGTATTGCCCGTCGCGGCTGCAAGCGCCGCTAAACGCCCGAACGTCGTCGTGCTGCTGGCCGACGATCTGGGCTACAGAGACATCGGCTGCGATGGCGGCCCGGTGAAGACGCCCGTGCTCGACGGTCTCGCAGCCGAGGGCGTACGGTTCACCGACTTCTACTCTGGGGCTGCCCTCTGCTCACCATCGCGCGCGGCGCTGCTGACGGGGCGCCATCACATCCGCGCGGGCGTCTACAGTGCAATTTTCGATCGCTGGCAGAACTCGCATCTGCTTGAGCGCGAGGTCACGCTGGCTGAGGTACTGAAGAGCAACGGATATGCGACCGGGCACTTCGGTAAATGGCATCTGGGCGCGCCAACAAAGTATAGAGACAAGCCGACGCCGAGCCAGCATGGCTTTGATTACTGGTTTACCACGGAGAACGCCGCTGAGCCAAGCCACAAGGATCCCGTGAACTTTGTGCGCAACGGCAAACCGGTCGGCAGAGTCGAAGGCTATGCCTGCCAGATTGTCGTCGACGAAGCGATATCGTGGCTGGACGAAGAGCGTGACCCGGACGCGCCCTTCTTTCTGAATGTGTGGTTCCACGAGCCCCACGAGAACGTTGCGGCGCCGGATAGCATTGTTTCCCAGTACGGCGCGTTGGACGATCTGGGCGCTGTCTATTCCGGCACGATTGACAATACGGATCGCGCTATCGCTCGCCTGCTCGATAAGCTGAAGGAAGTCGATGCGCCCGAGAACACGTTGATCGTTTATTCATCGGACAACGGCAGCTATCGGGCCGATCGCGTTGGCGACTTGCGTGGCGTAAAGGGGTCCAATTACGAAGGCGGCATTCGGGTCCCCGGGATTTTCTATTGGCCGGGCACTATTACGAAAGGGCTCGTCGAGCAAGAGCCCGCCGGATTGGTCGATGTGCTGCCGACGGTCTGTGGTCTCCTCGGCATCGGCAAACCGAAGGGCGTGCATCTCGACGGTTCCGACCTCTCGCCGTTGCTGACGAATGGTGGCAACGCGTTCACCCGCCACCAGCCGCTCTTCTGGCTGCACCCAATCTCAAGCGCCGCCATCGCCATCCGGGACGGCAACTACTCGATGCTTGCGCATCGCGATTACGAGTTTCCGAAGGACAAGGAAGCCATCGCAATAGCGGAGAAGGAAGTCGAGGAATTCTTGAGGAAGGCGAATAGCCCTGAGCTTGTCCCCTGGATCGAGCGAACCGACTATTTCTACCGGCGCTTCGATGACGAAGAAACCGAACGACTTCGGGTCATTTTCATACGCTTGAACATATTTCACGAATCGTGGCTCCCTACGATCAAGTCAGGTGGCTACGAACGCTTTGAATTGTACGACCTGACAAAGGACCCAGGGCAACAGACAGACCTGTCGGCCCAGCTTCCGGATGTTCTTGCCAGGCTCAAGAAGGAGCTGCTCGAAATCAAAGTGAGTGTGATGGCCGACGGACCCGACTGGAAATGACTTGACATCAAGACATTGGTGTTTGGCAGTTGCCAAAAGAGGTTCCCGCTATGCAATCCGTGCGCGGGCCGCCAAGAATTGAGCGGAAAAGGAGGCTGTTTCGATTAGAAGGAAAGTGTTGCCGTATGTTGTCCTCGCGTGTCTCTTGGCACCGGCCACTCCAATCTGCTCGACGACGAGCGGTGGGGAAATCGTCTTTTGGGGCCGGTTCGCGACCATGATGGGCGTATCTGCGCCTTCTGGAGCCAGGACGTGTCCACCGAATCGCGCCCGGCCGGGAACTTCCTCGTTTTGGTAGGAACGCGGTGACCTCTTTGGCGAGGTAAGGAGACTCAATCTGGGTATGGATTTCTTGCCTAGCCCGATTATCTCACCGAACCAAGATCCCACGCTACCTCATTTCGTGCTGCGAGCGGCCAAGCATACGAGTTCGCCGCCTTGTGTGCTGACCCACAACCGGCCGTGAGCCGCAGCGAGGCCGTCGAAGATTGGGGGCGACTTGAGCGTCATTTCACCGAGCTTCTTGCCGTTGCGGCTGTCAATCGCGATCAACTGTCCGCCTTTGCGTCCCTCGAAGGAGCCGAGGGGATCGTCCGGGTCGATGCGGTCGGGTTGACCAGCGATGAAGAGGATGTCACCGGCAAGCAGCATCGCTTCGACGCGCACCGGCACGCGCATCTGCCACAGGCTCTCGTCGGAAACCGGTTCGTACAGCACCTCAGCTGGGTTCGGCGCACTTGATAGGGTCTTGCGTCCAGCAATGAGCACCCCTTCCGTGTCGGGAAAGAAGAGGGGGCTAATGAGATTGCGCTTGGGCG
>CAYNZS010000181.1:0-8670 GCA_964401695.1 uncultured Nitrospirales bacterium | reverse complement strand
TACCACCGGCGCGGTCACATGGAACGGACGTATCATCATCCCCGGCGGCGAGGACCGCCCCGGCCATCGCGCGGCGAAAGTCCTTACGGCAAGGGTCATCCCACGCGCCAAGAGCTTCGGGGCGCTCAACTACATCATCGTCGTCCTCTACTTCTCCGCGCTTGTAGCCGTCGGCTTCTACTTCATGCGTCGCGAAAAGGGAACCGAAGATTTCTTCTTGGGCGGCCGCCGCGTTCCTTGGTGGGCCATTGGGTTGAGCATCTTCGGAACGCAACTCAGCGCCATCACCTTCCTGTCCATCCCCGCGCAGGCCTACGCGACCGACTGGGTCTATATATATGCCAACGTGGGTATCGTGCTCATCACGCCCTACGTAGTGTGGGGCGTCTTGCCGCACTACCGCAAGGCCAATCTCACCACGGCATACGAGTACCTCGAAGCCCGCTTCAACCTCGGCGCGCGCATCTATGGCGCCTCCGTGTTCCTCCTATTCCAGGCGGGCCGCATGGGCATCGTCCTCTTCCTGCCCGCCCTCGCGCTCCAAGCCGCGACGGGAATCGATGTTACGTACTGCATCCTCGCGATGGGCCTCCTGTCCACGCTCTACACCGTCTTGGGCGGAATCGAAGCCGTGATCTGGACCGATGTTGCGCAGGTCGTCGTGCTGAGCGCGGGAGTTCTGATTTCTTTGGGTGTAATCGTCTTTTCGCTTGAGGGCGGCGTGGGCGAAATGTGGTTGGTCGCGTGGGAAGCGGAAAAGTTTCATATGAACAACTGGACTTGGGATCCGACGGAGGCCGCGTTGTGGCTCTGCGTGATCGGAAATGTATTCGCCGTCGCCTATCCCTACACCGCCGACCAGACCATGGTTCAGCGCTACCTCGCGGCTGCCTCGGAAAAAGGCGCCAAGCGGGCCATCTGGACAAATGCGCTGATGAGCATCCCGGCCACATTCCTATTCTTCCTCGTAGGCACGGCGCTATTCGCCTACTTCAAGACCAGCCCCGCCCTGCTCGATCCATCCTTGCAGAACGACGGCGTCTTCCCCCTCTTTATAGCCTCCCAATTACCCCCAGGAATCTCGGGGCTCGTCATCGCCGCCATCTTCGCCGCCGCCATGTCCTCCCTTGACAGCAGCCTCAACAGCATCTCGACCGTCGTCGTCAACGACTTCTACCGCCGCTTCCGTTCGCCCTTCTCCGACGCGCACGGACTCCGCGCCGCCCGCGTTCTCACTGTGATTTTTGGCGTCATTGGAACTGGCGCGGCCCTGCTCATGGCCGACCTGGATATCCAATCTCTCTTCGACCAATATCTCCGCATCCTGGGCCTGACCGGCGGAGGCCTGGCCGGACTCCTCGCCCTCGGCATGTTCACACGGCGCGGCAACGCCCCCGGCGCGCTCACCGGCGCCGTCGCCAGCGCCCTCGTCGTCTACTTCATCAGCACCGAAACCGACGCGCACCCGTTCCTCTACGGCATGACCGGCTTCCTCTCTTCCTTCGCCATAGGCTACCTCGCCAGCCTCGCCATGCCGGTGCGCCACATTGAATCGACTCCCGATCACTGATAGGCTTTCGCCGATGTGCGCATTGGCCGTCGCGGCCGACAATTTCGATTTTGATGGAGCATTATGAGCGTTATTCTTGTAACCGGTTCCGGCGGGTTAATTGGGGCGGAAACCGTGCGCCGTTTTGTAGGCGAAGGGCATACGGTCGCCGGCATCGACAACGACATGCGGGCCTACTTCTTCGGAGAAGAGGCATCGACGCGGTGGGCGGTGGACAAAATTCGAGAGGCGCATTCCACGTACCGTCACCACGACGTCGATATCCGCGAGTACGAGGCGTTGGACAAAGTCTTCCGTGAGTACGCGGGGGAGATCGAGCTGGTCGTCCATACTGCCGCGCAGCCGAGCCACGACTGGGCCGCGCGGGAGCCGTTGACGGATTTCGGGGTGAACGCGACGGGTACGCTGAACATGCTCGAACTAACGCGGACGCATTGCCTTTCGGCTCCGTTCATATTCACTTCGACGAACAAGGTGTATGGCGATGCGCCAAACGCGCTTCCCTTGGTCGAAGGCGACGCGCGTTACGAACTCAGCGCCAAACACTCCTTCGCGGAGCACGGCATTGACGAAACCATGAGCATCGACCAGTCCAAACATTCGGTGTTCGGCGCGTCGAAAATCGCCGCCGATGTCATGGTCCAAGAATACGGGCGCTATTTCGATATGAACACGGCCTGTTTTCGCGGCGGTTGCCTCACCGGCCCTGGCCATTCGGGCGCGGAGTTGCACGGGTTCCTGTCCTACCTCATGAAGTGTGCGATGACCGGAACCGCGTACACCATTTTCGGGTACAAGGGCAAGCAGGTTCGGGACAATATCCACTCCTCGGACTTGGTGGAAGCGTTTCACCAGTATTACGAAACGCCGCGGTCGGCGGCCGTGTACAACATAGGCGGCAGCCGCCACGCGAATTGCTCGATGCTCGAGGCCATCGCGATGTGCGAGCAACTTACCGGCAACAAGATGAATTACGAATACAGCGACGCGAACCGCAGCGGCGATCATATGTGGTGGGTCAGCGACGTGCGCCAGTTCCAGAAGGACTATCCCGACTGGAAATACGCGCACGACATCGACTCCATCCTTCAAGAGGTCTATCGTGGACTCGAAGGCAGGACTTAGTGCCTTATTCTTCGGTATTGGCCAGGACCCCCGCAAACAGGTACGAACACGCCATCCTGACGACTGAAACCTACTGCCGTTTGGGGTCGTGGGCGCCCTCCGGACTGATGCGCTCACCTCTCCGCGTCCCCGCCGTAAATTTGGATCGATCCCTTTCCTTATTAACCGCGGAGACGCGGAGAGGGACCGTCTTTGACAACAGATTTTGCCTACTCCCTCCGACAGCGTACTCTGCCACTCCGCAGAACCTGCGAAAGTACAATCCAGGCAAACCGGAACGCCCAGAAATGGAACACAAGCCGTGAGCCATGGCCGTCACCTGACCAGGCGGAGATTTCTGACCGCAAGCTCCGCAGGCGTATTTGCTGCCGCGTCTCGCGGGACCGTCCACGGCGCGCACTCACCCATCCGCCTCGGCCTCATCGGATGTGGCGACCGCGGCAGGGTGCACATTGACGAGATCGAAGCGTTGCGCGCGAAAGGAACCGACGCGAAGATCGACGCCGTGTGTGACCTGTGGGCTCCGCGAAGGAAGCTCGCGCAAGCGCGAAGCAAACGTGTCGCTGAGACCGATTGGCGCGCGCTGGTCGTGCGGGCGGATCTTGATGGCATGATTGTCGCCACTCCGGATTACTTGCACGCCCCCATGACTTTGGCCGCTTTAGAGAACGGGAAGGATGTGTATTGCGAATCTCCCGCGACGCTCACGTTGGACGAAGCCGCGGCGGTTCGCGACGCGGCCCGAAACTCGGCCCGGATTTATCAAGCCGGAGCAACGACGGCGGCCCAGATCCAATGGCGCGCAGCCCAAAGCCTCATCCAATCGGGCCGGTTGGGAGCCCCTCTTATTTCTCACGCTTCCGTGAAGGCGTGGAGGCTTTCCGCTCTCAATAAGTTTCTGGTTCCTTTGTGGGTCGAATCCTTGACTAAAGAGGATGCCTTGCCCTCCGATGCGGACCGTTTCTTTCAGTGGAGAGCATTCTCCGAATTTTCTGACGGACCCATGGCCGCGGCGCAATTCAACGCCATAGCCGCGTTTCTTATCGCGACTGGCGGCGCGTTACCGGAAAGAGTTGTGGCCACCGGTGGGCGTTTTAACGAGGGGCCGGGCGACAACCCTGACCGGGTCGCCATCCGGGCGGAATACGCCGACGGGCATCGCATCGTGATCGACACGTTGAATCCTTTCTCCGAAGACCGCGCGCCGGTCACGCGCCTTGAACACGCCGCCGTCGAGTACCACGGCTATCGCCTGTCGGCCACGCGACAAGGATTGGATACGAAGCCATTCGCCCGGCGGTTCGGTTCCGGGGAGTCCAAGAAGATCAAGATGCCGCGAAGCGCGAGTCCTTTGGAGAATTGGCTGGATTGCATGAGAACCCGCGAGCCTTGCATATGCAACGAGGATTTGGCCTACCAGGCAATGGCCGCGCTGTCCACGGGTACGCGCGCACTCCGCGAACGAAAGGCGCTGGACCTTGGGTAGTCCTTGACCCGGAAGGACATTGGCCGACCCGCCATCAATCTTGCTCAAACGTCTCTCTTGTTGTATCCTGAATTATCCGTACAAATCACACTACGCGAATCGAAGCCCATGGCCGTGCACCATCGAGAGATCCACACGCTTCCCGACGCGTCCACACCGTCCGCTGGCGTGGGCCGGCGCTTCGAGATCACCCAACACGCCAGCGGATTCACCGCGACGATTCACGCGCGGGAACGATGGCCCATCGTCCGCATCGCGCGCACTGTACTCATCTGGCTGCTTGTCATCTGGGCCTATGGATATTTCATTGGGCCCCTCTTTGCCCGCGTTTCCGAGGAATTCCCCGGCCCCCTTCAAGACTTCCACTATCAGGCCCTCAAGGCCGTGGCCTCCCTGTTGGCTTTTATCATTGTGCTCCCCTTCGGCACCATTTGGTTTCCGCACCGCGATACGATTCTCGACTTCCAGCGCTATTTTCTCCGCGTGGGCTTTCGCCTTTGGAGATTCGAGATGACTTACAAGATTCCGTTGCGGAAAATCGCATCGGTCGAAGCCCATTCCTTTGGCTATAGGAAGAACCGCGCCTCCCTCGGCGGCATCGTCATCGAGATGCCGGAAGGCGCCCGGCGCCCCTACCGTGCCCTGTGCAAAGGGATGCTGTACGACGAGGCCTGCGTGCTACTAAGGGAAATTCGGAGAAACTACCGAGAAACGTTTGACCGCGAGTTGCCCCGATTCAAACCATAATTTGGTTGTCGTCGCCCTGGGACCCTCTGGTTCGCGGACTGCGCGAAACCTGCCGCCGTCGACCTCCGGCCGGTTGAGATGTTCGCTCCGGTAGCATAAAGTGGCGCAGTCATGAATCCTCCTGTCCCCACACCGGCGCGAACCGCGCCCGCCTATCTCCTTCTCGCCCTACTGGTCTTCGCGGTATTCGGCCAGTCTCTCGGGTTTGGATTTATCCATTACGACGACCCCCTCCTAGTCACGGACAATCACCGTGTCCTCCGGGGCCTCACCCTCGACAACACCGTTTGGGCCTTCACGTCGGGCTACACCGGAAACTGGCATCCGATCGC
Organism: uncultured Nitrospirales bacterium; assembly: GCA_964401695.1. Taxonomy (GTDB): domain Bacteria; phylum Hydrogenedentota; class Hydrogenedentia; order Hydrogenedentales; genus JAPYPO01. The sequence continues at coordinate 3,410 of CAYNZS010000181.1, read as the reverse complement.
GTGGCTTTCTCACATGCTCGACATCGAGTTATACGCCCTCAACGCGGGCGCCCACCGGGTGACCAGCATACTTCTCCATATGGCGTCAGCCTTCGCCCTCTTCTCTTTTCTATCCACTACAACGGCTTCTCCACGCCGGAGCGCGGCGGTAGCCGCGCTATTCGCCATACACCCCCTCCACGTCGAATCGGTTGTCTGGATCGCCGAGCGCAAGGACCTCCTCTGTGGCCTCTTCTGGATGCTCGCCCTTCTCGCGTACGCGAAATGGGCCTCGAAACCAACAGCGCTGCGCTACACCTGGATCCTTTTAGCCTTCGCGGCAGCGCTCATGTCCAAAGCCATGGCTGTCACGCTGCCCTTCGTGTTGCTCCTCATCGACGTGTGGCCCCTTCGGCGGATCGCCAGCCCACGCGAGTTCCCCCAACGCGTTCGCGAGAAGATACCTCTGTTCGCCGCCGCTGGGCTCCTCTCGTTCATCGCATTCCAAACGCAACACGCCGCGGGCGCGACGAAAAGTATCGAGGCGTTGTCCCTCCCCATCCGCCTGGCGAGTTCCATCGTTTCGTACGGAAGATACACCGTAGAGGCTATTTGGCCATCGAACCTTGCCGTCTTCTATCCGCACCCGGGCGTCATGCCTCCGCTCTGGGCTCTCGCCCTATCCTCGCTTGCCCTAGTATTCTTCACCGCGTTAGCCTGGAGCCTGCGCCGGCGTTCGCCCGCGGTGATCATAGGGTGGCTCTGGTTCTTGGGGGGATTGGTTCCCGTCATCGGGGTCGTCCAAATTGGCGACCAGGCCATGGCGGACCGCTACACTTACCTCCCTCTCATCGGGCTCTTTATCGCGGCCGTATGGGGAGTTAGAGACGCCTTGCGAGAGAAGGCGGCCGCGTTAGAAACCCAAGGCATCATGGCCGCTGGCACGGTGGCCTGCGTGGTCGTCGGCGTTGCCTCCTGGCACCAAGTCCGCTACTGGCAAGACAGCGTGACGCTGTTTCAACACACCCTCGCCGTATCGGGCAGCCACCCAACCATCCACAATGCCCTGGGCCGCGCCTACTATGCCGAAGGAAGGCTCGCCGAAGCCGAGGAACAGTACCGCTTAGCCCTCGACGTTCTCCCAGGATATTCAATGGCCCACAACAATCTAGGCCTGATCTACTTGGAGGCGGGACGCTTCCCCGACGCGGAACACGCGTTCCGCGAGGCCACCGCCGTCACGCCGCGGGAAAGCCGCTTCTTCGCCAACCTAGGGATCGCACTGGCCGCGCAGGAGCGAACGGCCGAGGCCGAAGAAGCCATGGCGACGGCCCTCGAGTTGGACCCAGAGAACCCGGCGGCGCGCTACAACCTAGCCGCCTTTCTGCTCGGACAGCAACGCTACGAAGAAGCCGAAAAAGCCTTCGCGGCTCTCGTAGCCATCGACCCCGGAAACGTCGCGGGCCTGTTAGGTTGGGCCGAGGCGCTAGCCCGCTTGGGCCGGACCGAAGACGCGCAGCGAAAATCAGTTCAAGCCCAAGCACTCACGTCAAATCGCAGTCCCTAGCTCTCGCAAGCCTGAACGAGAATCCTACTCCGTAGACACTACAATTGATCCGTCACTGCCTCTTTGCTACCCTTTTTTCTGGTCCGGTGAGATAACCGGACTAGTCGCGCGATGCGCATAATCTTGAGGAAGAGCATGAGTGATCGGGTAGAAATCTTCGACACAACTTTGCGCGATGGGGAACAATCTCCGGGCGCGAGCATGGATGGGCGCCAAAAGATCGAAATCGCGCTCCAATTGGAGCGGCTTGGCGTCGATATCATCGAGGCGGGTTTTCCTATCGCCTCGGACGACGAATTCGAGGGCGTAAAGCGAGTCGCGACCGCTGTGAAAAAACCGCGGATCGCGGCCCTGTCCAGAGCCGTTCGACCCGATATAGAGCGGGCGGCGGCTGCGATCGACAAGGCCCAATCGCCAGTGCTTCACACCTTCATTGCCACCTCGAGCATTCACATGGAGCACAAGCTCCAGATGACGCCGGACCAGGTGGTCGAGAACTCGGCGGGCGCGGTGGAGTTGGCGAAGAGCCTTATCGGACGGGTCGAGTTTTCATGCGAAGACGCGACGCGCAGCGATCTGGACTTCCTCGTACGCGTGTCGCAAGCCGCGATCGATGCCGGCGCGGATGTCATCAACCTGCCAGACACCGTCGGCTACACGACACCCGCCGAGATGTTCGAGATGTTCCAGCACGTCATCGGCGGCGTGGAGAACGCCGGCCACGTGCTCTTCTCCACCCACAACCACAACGACCTAGGCCTTGCCGTGGCCAACGCCCTCGCGGCCTTTCGCGGTGGTGCCCGCCAAGTGGAATGCACCCTCAATGGCATCGGCGAACGGGCCGGCAACACCGCAATGGAAGAAGTCGTAATGGCAATCAAGACACGCCACGACATGCACCCCTACGAAACGGCAATCGTCTCCGAAGAGTTCTACAATTCGAGCAAGCTGCTGAGCAACGTCACCGGCCTCACCGTGCCCTACAACAAACCCGTCGTCGGCCGAAACGCCTTCGCCCACGAATCGGGCATTCACCAGCACGGCATGATCGCCAACAAAAGCACCTACGAGATCATGACACCCGAATCCATCGGACGCAGCCAAAGCGACCTCGTCCTCGGAAAACATTCGGGCCGCGCCGGACTCGCTCAACGCTGCGAAGAGATAGGCTACAAACTCCTCTCCGACGAAGTTGCCGCGCTCTACGAAAAGTTCATCGAACTGGCCGACCGCAAGAAAGAAGTATTCGACGACGACCTGCGCATCCTGCTCATGACCCTGCGCGACGAATCCTTCGACGTATACCACCTCGAGCAAGTGCGCACATCCGGGCACGACCCCGCCATGGCCCTCGTCGAACTGAGAAAAGGCGAGGAAAGGCTCGTAGATACGGCCACCGGAGACGGCCCCGTCGACGCCGCCTGCCGGGCCGTCGAACGCATCGTAGGTGTGCCCGGCAAGCTCGAAGAATTCTCCATCCGCGCCGCGACACCGGGCAAAGACGCGCAAGGCGAGGCCAACGTAGTGGTCACCTTCGCGCGGCGCCCCTTCAACGGCATTGGCGCAAGCACAGACATCATCGAAGCCGCTATCCTGGCCTACGTCAACGCCCTCAACAAACACCTAGCCCTCGTCGGAGGCAAGGGATCATCCGGAGAAAAGCCCGAGGACCTGCGCGGCGTCTAGCCCCGAAATCTCACCACGCCGCGCCCCGTCCCAATAGACATAACTCCCCAAGTTCCGCGCGACAGAAGATAGCGACAGTTTTGACTTCAAGAGCGCATTTTGCTACAGTCGCGCCTCTTCAGCGGGCGATTAGCTCAGGTGGTTAGAGTGCTTGCTTGACATGCAAGAGGTCACTGGT
>CAYNZS010000180.1:0-8701 GCA_964401695.1 uncultured Nitrospirales bacterium | reverse complement strand
CGGGCTAACAACCATGCGAATAAACAGGCTGCGTAACCGCAAAACTCTAGACTAGTATCCCACTACTATAGTTCCTTTCACGGGTTCGACGCGGTTCCGGCGTATAATGGAACCCGCCGCGCCCAGCGCTCACGCCACCCACCTGGCAAGTAACGCATTTCACTGGCCCGTTCCAACGTCAACACGAGGCCAACGACCTCTTGCGAGAACTTGATTAGAACCAGTTGCGATTCTGAAAGCATGTATCGTGCTGCTTTCGTGCGTGAGACTTCGGATTGTCGTAACATTCTACATACCAATATGTTAGTTAATAATCGGTAGCTCTCATCGCTTCGCGCTCCAGATTCGAATGTGCCCATCGAGCACTTGTGCGCAGCGCGATTGTGTACATTTCAGGGCCGTGTCCTCCCTGAAGTCTCCGAAATTCGAGGTCGCCAGAGGGCAGTGGACCGGCTAGCATCGTCATTTCTTCGCGGACGAACACATGGTCACCGATGTATCTTTCTTCTAGCGTAGCGCCACCGTCCTCACTATAGTCCTGCTGACCGAATTGTTGACGGAACGCTTCGATGCGTCTACAATTAGCGCGGTATATGTCGGCCTCGCCCCTGGGCGTGAGCAGTTCCGACAGGACATCGCGGCGGATCGAGCATCCCGGTGTGTGGGTTCGATGTGCCGTGAAAATTAGATTGCCATAGCCGTAAGAAAAACAAATACCGGGGAATATGTCGAATCGAACGCCTGTTCCGTTTCTAAGTACCTGGGTGCAAGCGGGATGGGGAATCCTCGAAAGGAGGTCTGCAAATGGCAGTAGTGTCGAACAAATCAGGCGTAAAGACGCCGCCGAAGTTGGATAGCGTTCTAACCATGAAGCCGACGGCTCGGGTGGAGCGGATTCGGGACGCCTTTTTCAGTCTCAAGGCGACGCCGTCGATCGATAGGGCGCGCGTCGAGACCAAGGTTATGAGGGAGACGGAAGGCGAACCGATGGGGATCCGCAGAGCGAAATCGTTCGCCGCGATGGCGCGCGAGATTCCGATCGAGATCTACCCCGATGAGCTTCTGATGGGTTACTCGCACATAAAGCCACGCGCGCTCAGTATCGTTCCGAGCGCAGGCCTGGAAGCTCGTATGGAAGCGGGCAGAGAGTACACTCCACGCCGCTCGGGTCCCGCCGATCAGGGCCACGACATGCCCGACCTTTCTACGCTCAGTGATGAGGAAAAAAGAGAGCTGAAGGAGGAGCTGATTCCATACTGGAAGGGCAAGGGAAAGATCATGAAGCCCGGCGGCTACGGCCACAATATTGTGGACTATGAGAAGGTGCTGCAGAAGGGCTTTCTTGGAATCAAGAAGGAGGCCGAGGAAAGGCTGGCAGGGCTCGATCTTGCCGAGCCCGGCGGTGCCGCGAAGGTCCAGTTCCTCGAGAGCGCGGTCATGGTATTGGAGGCGGCCTCCGAGTTTGGAAAGCGGTACGCCGCCTTGGCGCGTGAACGCGCTGAGGGCGAATCGGATCCCGCGCGAAAAGCAGACCTGCTCAGGGTCGCCGAGGTCTGCGATTGGGTGCCCGCAAACCCGGCGAGAAACTTCTACGAAGCGGTGCAATCCTGCTACTTCGCCTGGCTCCTGACCTGCTGGGAGAACTCCCTCGTCGGCGGTCAAAGCCTAGGCAGGATGGACCAATATCTATATCCCTACTACGATGACGATATGAAGGAAGAGCGGATAACCAACGAGGAGGCGCTAGAACTCATCGATTGTTTGTTGTTCAAGGTCAATCACGGCCCCCCTGTCGCCGCCATCAGCGTGGGCGGCGTCGGGCCTAATGGACACGATGTCACCAATCCTCTCTCGTACATGTTCATCGAGGGGATGATGCATACGCGGCTAAGGCAGCCCTACTTCAGCGTACAGGTGCATCAGCGAATGCCCGACGCTCTCTTGATCAAGGCTTGCGAGCTCTGCTCATTGGGCACCGGCCATCCAGAATTCATCAACAACGATGTGATGGTCTCTCAGGCCCTGGCCCGAGGAAGCATGGGCGGACCGCCGGTGACGCTAGCGGATGCCAGATCCGCCTCTCCCATTGGGTGCCTTGAGATGGGTATACCCGGCAAGGACAGCGGATATCTCTATTTCCAGCAGCCCAATCTTGCCGCGTGTATGGATCTGGTCATGACCAATGGCCTAAGGCGCGCCGACGGCAAGAAGACGGGGGCAGAGACAGGCGATCCCCGGAAATTCGAGTCTTTTGAAGAAGTACAAGAGGCCTATCGTAAGCAAGTGGCCTGGATGAAGAATGACATTCAGGTTGCCGGCACCATTATGGAGCAGAACGTAATCGAAAACGCTCAGACACCCTTCGAATCGGCGCTGATAGGCGGCTGCATCGAGAAGGGAATGGGCAGGGAAGTGGGCGGTGCTCATTTCAACTTCAACATTGGTGGAGCCGCGCTTGGACCCACCGATGCCGGAGACTCCTTGGCCGCTATTAAGAAGGTCGTATTCGACGACAAGAAGTTCACCATGGACGAGTTGTGCGACGCGCTGGACAACAATTTCGAAGGCTACGAATCGCTGCACAGAGCGTTGCTGAAGGCACCCAAGTTTGGGAATGACGACGATTACGGCGATGAGCAGACGGCTTGGGTGACGCATGAATGGGTGTCCGAGTTCACCAAGCTCAAGAACATGCGGGGCGGATATGGCTGTCCTGGCGGCTCTGTTATGGGCGGCTACGTACCTGCGGGCCGAGCGGTAGGAGCGCTTCCGTCAGGAAGATTGGCCGGTGAACCGCTGGTGGACGGCGCTTCGCCCTGTTCCGGCCAAGATATCGAGGGTCCGACCGCCGTCTTCAAGTCCATGGGCAAACTCGACAACGTGGAAATACTCGGTGGCGCAATCCTCAATCTGAGATTAGACCCGTCGATCTTCAAGAACGGAGACGTCGGAAGATTGGCTGACCTGATAAGGGCGTTCATCGACCAGAAAATATACCACGTGCAGATCAACGTGGTTTCCTCGGATGTACTCAAAGCTGCCCAGAGGGAACCTGACAAGCACCGGGACCTGGTCGTAAAGGTCGCCGGTTACAACGCGTTCTTCACAGACCTGGGCGAGGCGCATCAGAACACCGTCATCGCCAGGACGGAGCATGACATCTAGAGGATCGCTAACCGGGCCTCGCGGGCGCTTTTCGGGTCTTGACCCAAGTCCGTAGACCCAATACAGGCACATCTGACAAACGTCAACGGCCGCTCCCATCACCAGGAGCGGCCATTCTGTTTGCCCACGCTTCGCGTGACCGGGGAGATTCATGGAGACGCTGTATAGACGGGAAGTCCCCTGCTAACCCCTGCTCAGTTTTGCGTTTTTTTTTGGCAAGAATGGCCTGACCGCTCACTCTCGAACTTGATTCCGCGGCTCCCATTTGATTGAATCAACGTAGCTCATCAACCGGCATTGTCATCTAACCTGCGGTCTGCATTGTTCAGCCGCAGGCGGCGAATCAATCCATCGACAACCATCGAGAGTAAAATGAAAATCACTTTCCGCTTCATCGTATCGGCATTCGTCACAGTGGGACTGTGTTCCGGTTGCGCGGAAGACGATTCCGGTGAACAGCCGCCATCACCGGCCTCACCCGGCGAGGCGGCGGCAATAGATCCCGAGTCACCCAAAGAACAGGATCTGGCTGCGGCGAAACAGGTCGAGAGCGTTCGGAAGATGATCGAGCAGGGAATCGATCTCGACGAAGTCGGCCCCGGCGGCCGCACCGCGCTGATGTTGGCAGCCTTTGACGGCTACACGGGCGTGGTCGAACTCTTGCTCGATCACGGGGCGGAAATAGATCGTCCGGACCCAGTCGGACGGACTGCCTTGATTTATGCCGCCTCGGGCCCCTTCCCGAAAACGGTCAAGTTGCTGCTCGACCGTGGCGCGGACGTCAACCGGGTCGACGATGAGGAGGGATGGACCGCGCTGATGCTGGCCGCCGCCGAAGGGCACAAGCCTGTCGTGGAAATCTTGCTGCTCGCCGGCGCAAAGACCGATACGAAAGACCAGGATGGGGACAAGGCCATCGACCACGCGCGCCAGCGCGGACAAGAAGACATCGTCACGTTGCTGACATCGGAATCGTGAGTGCGTGGATCGAATCGAACGTTCGGCATCGTGAATCCGGGCTACTCCCCCACAATCTCAAGGCAGGGATAAAAGCCGATTCGACTCTCCGCTATCTCACACAATTTTCCCCCGGCACGGGGGTGCGGCGCTGTAAAGGAAGCAATTTCCAGCTTCCGATGGAATCTCGTTAAATGACCCGACTCCTGATTGCTCTATCGGATTTCAGATTAGCCCTTCTGGCTTCGTTGAACTGAATCCAGAGATCCATCAGGTGTAGCGACTCTTCTTGGTTGTATTGCGGGCACTCGCGCAGGCCGGCCGCTAGGCAGCGGTGGACGGCTTCGGCCTGGTAGAGGAAACCGCTCTGATTCACGGAGGCCATGGGCATACCCACGGAGTGCGGCATCGGGTATTCGAAGCGCTGAACCGGGGTCGGCACGTTGGCGGTCCTGTAGAGCGAGGGCACTTGGGAGGGAATCCGGATCGTGATGCCGGTTGGACAGTGTGCCGGCTGCTCTAAAGTAATCCGGCCTGCGCTGCCGACGAACTCCGTCACCTCGAGAAGCTCGGTGTTGAACGGAGGAAACGCGAGGACGGCGCACTTGTCGGCGCCGTACTCTACGATGGCGCCGCTGCTCTTGCCCCCCGCGGCGGTGACGCCTGTAGGCTTCGCGCCTGCCCCGAACGCGAGCGGCAGGTTCTGCATACAATAGAAAGAGTCGAACCAGGCGGCTTGCACCATCATGACCTCGCCGATAGCGCCGCTCTCAATGGCCCAGCGCGCATGCTCCACCGCCGGGAAGAATCGAGTCCACAAGGCGTCCTGCAACATCACGTTCTTCTCGGCCGCCGCGGCGTACAGGGCACGCGCATCGCCGGCGTTCTCCTGGCGGCTCGAGGTGAGCGGCTTCTCGCACAATACATGCTTGCCGGCTTCGATGGCCAAAAGGCTATGCTCTTTGTGGAGTTTGGTAATTGTTCCCACGTACACGATATCCACATCTGGGGACGCCACCATCTCAGCGTAGCTGCCGTAGGCGGATTCGATGCCGTATTGCGCGGCAAACTCCCTCGCGCGCTCTTCTGACCGCGCGGCCACGGCGGTCACCGTGGCCCCTTTGCACCCGCGCAAAGACAGGACCCATTGCGCGGAGATCTTGCCGGCTCCAATGATCCCCCAACGCAACGGATACGCTACATCTTCTGGCGATGTCATGCCCAGGCGAACGTCCATGGGTGTTGTCGGGGAAAGGTCGCTTGTAGCGGAATTCGCGGTCATAGAGTTAGCTCCATTCGGTAGGTGTTTGGTGACGCTCAACAGTATTCGCGTATGAGAAGATCAATTCGATCATGTTCGCTTCTTCTCGCGGCCAACAAATAAGGGGGCGTGGGTGTCTGGCCCACGGCGAATGGCAGGCAAGATGCGCGCCCTCCCCTTCCTGATTCGAATATCTCATTGTTGCTGAACCCATGTCATTGTGCCTTCAGCGTTCCCCTGGGTCAAACCGGAGCGCGATGAGGATCGCGCCGTGGCAGGTTAGGCAATCGAGAATCTCCGCTCGGGCTCCGGCAGAGATTTGGCAGATGCCGAGACCGATGCATATACTCGTCACCGCAACCTGTTTGACCATCTCGCCAGGAATATGGGCGAGATACCCAGGCTGACCGGAGCCGAACCAACCGCATAGGGGGAGCGCGAGAAGCAACGGTATGGATACTCGGGAAACGCGGCCTCTCATCGAGATGACGGGCATCGTCAAGCGGTTTCCTGGCGTCGTCGCGTTGGACCGTGTGGACTTCGCGCTGTTGCCGGGCGAGGTGCATGTGCTTCTCGGCGAGAACGGGGCGGGAAAGAGCACGCTGATTAAAGTGCTCAGCGGGGCTTATTCGTGCGACGAAGGGGAAATCTGGATCGACGGCGAGCATGTGCGCATCGCGTCTCCACAAGTTCCTCTCGCCATGGGGCTGCGCTTCATCTACCAGGAGATCAACCTGGTCCAGGAACTCGATATTGCCCGCAACATGTTTCTCAGAATCGAGCCATTGAAGCCGGGGCCATTCCGTGTGGTCGATCGGGAAAGGCTATATCGGCGCGCCACGGAGTGCCTAGAGCGCCTTCACATTCATCTATCGCCTCGAGCGGTCGTGGGCGATTTGAGTGTGACGCAACAAAAGATGGTGGAAATCGCGCGGGCTCTGGTTAACGAAGCGAAGGCGTTGGTCCTGGACGAGCCCACGGACGTGCTGGAGGATCGGTCGAGAAGAGAACTCTTCGATGTCATAGAAGGATTGAAGGCGGATGGGGTGGGCTTCATCTACATCTCTCATCGTTACGCGGAGGTCTATGAAATCGGCGATCGGGTAACCATCTTGCGGGATGGGCGGAACGCGGGCGTACACCGCATCGAGGATCTGACTCTGGATTCCATGATCGAGGAAATGGTCGGCGGCCAAGTGAAGAAGCAATATCCCGCCTTGGCCGCGCCCTCCGAAGACATTGCATTGCGCGTTCGCGGCCTCGTTCAAGGCACAACGCTCAAGGGGATCGACATCGAGTTGAAACAGGGAGAAATCCTCGGCGTCACCGGTTTGATGGGCGCTGGCAAGACGGAGCTTGGCCGCGCCATCGTGGGTTGTGACCCGTTCGACGGCGGGGTTATCGAAGTGGGAGGCGCGCCGGCACGTATCGGCAGCGTTCGAGATGCGGTGGGTTGCGGTATTGCGTACTTGACGGAAGATCGCAAACGCAAAGGGTTGGTGTTGGAGCATAGCCTGCGGGATAACTACGCGCACCCGAGCATCAAGAGGCTGAGCCCGGTTGGCTTGGTCCAGCACAACCGCATCAACGACGAGGTGAAGACCTACATGGACGCGCTCCAAGTCAAGGCGCCGTCGATGTTCACCGCCGCGCAGGCTCTGTCAGGAGGAAACCAGCAGAAAGTCGTGCTGGCCAAATGGCTGGGAGCCCAATGCAAGGTCCTTATATTCGATGAACCCACGCGCGGCATCGATATTGGCGGGCGGGCCGAAGTCTATCGCATTATGCAGGACTTGCTGGAACAGGGCGTCGGCATTCTCATGCTGACTTCGGACTATACCGAGGCCCTTGAGATGAGTCATCGCATTTTCGTGTTGGCGGAGGGGCGGGTGGTGAAGGAATTCAATCGCGGCGAAGCCACGGAGGAATCCATTTTCCGGGCCGCCATTCACGCGGAACAAACAGAGGAGTCCCACTCTTGATAAGGGAACTCTCCCGGAAAATCTCAGGAACGCTACTCGGCCTAGCGGCCATTTGCATTCTCTTCGCATTCCTGTCCAACGTGTTCTTCAACAATTCATTCAATTCAACGGACACGCTCTGGAACGTACTCGAGCAATCTAGCGTCTTGATGATTCTGGCTGCCGGCATGACCATCGTGCTTATTGGCGGCGGAATCGATCTGTCTATCGGATCGTTGTTGGCGCTTTGCGGCGTTGTCACGGGGCGCTTGCTGATCGCGGGATACGGGGTGGGGCCAGCCGTGGCCGCGGGCATCGCTGTTGGCGGCCTTTGCGGGCTCATCAACGGGGTTGTCATCGTGACGACGCGTGTGCCGCCATTTATCGTTACGCTGGGCATGTTGATGGCGGCGCGGGGATTGGCGGCCATCGTGGGAATGGGGCACAACATGACCGATTTCCCCGCGGCCTTCAAAATGATTGGCGGAGGCTATGCCGTGCCCATCGGCATCGCAGCCGCCGTGGTCTTGCTGGCGGCGTTCTTACTTATAAAGACCCGCTTCGGATTTCATGTGTACGCGGTGGGGGGCAATGAAGAGGTGGCGCGTCTTTCCGGGATCCCCGTAAAGAGAGCGAAACTCGCCACCTACGCGCTGATGGGACTGCTGGCGGGCTTGGCGGCCGTGGTCGAGACCTCCCGCTTGGGCGTGGCCCTGCCGAGCACAGGCGAGGCGCGCGAGTTGACAGCGATCGCGGCGGTGGTCATTGGCGGAACGAGTTTGCTTGGCGGCATAGGCGGCGTCTACCGGACCATTGCCGGTGTGCTCATCGTTATGACGCTCAACCAGGGGCTGGCCGCATGTTTCCTGGATTCGAATTACCAGAACATCTTAATCGGCTTGGTCGTCGTGGCGGCTGTGATCGTAGACCAACTGCAGCGAAACGCCGCCACCGCCGTATCTTCCAACAACAAGACTAAGACCATGCTGCGCGCCATCGGCGTAGTCGCGCTATTGGCGATGCTGGTCCCGGTGCTCTTGAGGCCGGGCGGGTGGCGTACGGCCCGTGGCGAGACGCCGCGCGTTGCGTTCGCCGGCTATTCTTCGATGACGCCTTTTTGGATGGAGGTGGCGCGCGCCGCGGAAGAGCAAGCCGCGGAACTTGGGGTCGAGTTCAGGGATCTGACCCAGGCGACGCCGGACGCCGTCAAGCAAAAGACGGTGATCGACAATGCCATCAAGAACGGTTTTGATGGGATTGTGATCGGGCCTGTCGATTCTCGCGGACTGGAGGACTCGCTTAACCGGGCGCAAGAAGCGGGCGTGGCTGTCGTCGTGGGCGACCAACGGGGCGACCC
>CAYNZS010000179.1:0-8723 GCA_964401695.1 uncultured Nitrospirales bacterium | reverse complement strand
TGACGTAGGAGCCCTTGCGGCGGACGACCTCATCGTGAATGTCGCCGATGCCGTGAAGGCTTACGAGGTAATCCCGCACCCCCGCTTCCTTGAACTCGGCCAGTTTCTCCTTTTTCGCAAGAGCGATTCCGTTCGTGATGAGCGTCGGGTACAACCCGATCTCGCGGCAATAGCAAACCAGTTCCAGGATGTGAGAATAGATCGTGGGCTCGCCGCCTTGGATGTCGATGGCGGTGTTGCCGTAGAAGTACCTCAGCGTATTACAAATCTCCTTGCATTTCTTCAGGCCCATGAAGGGGTGCTCAGGATGCTCCGAATCCGCGATGCGGTTCAGGAAGTAGCAGAAGTAGCAGCGAAGATTACAGGTTTGACCGATCCACACGACGCCGCGCCGGGTCAACGTACGCTTTGTCGTTTTGCGGGTCGGCTTCGCGGGGAAGGAACCGGCCGGTCCGGGCGGGGACGTTGCAGCTATTTCGGAGCCCATCGATAACCTTCCTTGGGTCAAGGTCTTGCGGCGGAATAGCTCGATTCAATGGCCTTGGCCTTCTCTAAAGGCAAGTACGTCAGTGGCTTAGAGTCTACCACAGCAGCAAGGAGAGGGCAAGAGTTTGCGCTGTGGCCATCTTGCCCGCCATTTGCGGCGGGCGGGACGCCCACCCTCCCCTGGAGCGCATCGTTTGCTATTCGGGCAATACCCTGAGGGCGCCAGAGAAGTACAGGTGTCGCCCAGGTTCAAGGTGCAGCGTGCCGTGGTCAGGGCTGCGAAGCGCCTGGAGTACGCGGGCGTTCTCGCTGTTAGACGTGTTTATCGCAGTCATACGCAAAGGAAGCCGTTCGGAATCGGATTCGAGCCGGATTCCCGGAAGGTCCGGCCCCGACGCTTCGATGAAATCCCCGATCTCGTAATTATTGTTCACATGCTTCCACTCTCCCTGGCCGGGGGGGATGCTCGGGAATTCGCCAGACTCGAACGGGGTCTTCCAGTGGCTGTATTCGGGCACGAGCGCGATAGACGTATGGTGTTCTTGGACTTCGATTACGCTCAGGGCCTCGATCCAGGTCTCCAAACCGATCCCATCGCTCAAGAGAGAGATAATCCAAACCAATCGAAAAGGAGACCGGCGCGATGCGCCCAGAACTTCCAAGCGATCCCCATCTCGAATAAGGCTTTCCCATCGAAGATTCAAGCTATCCGCCCAGAGGTTTCCCGATAGCAGCGACGCATACACATGAAGGGATTGGGTGATCTGTTTTCCCCTCGAAGATAACCGTATGCGGCCCCTGTCGAAGCGCGCCGTAATAACGCCGTTCTCCAGAGTCGAGCGCGATGCGGTCTGACCGATTCGGACTCCAGCGCTGCCCTTCTCGCGCCCGATCTTTAGTTTAATCGTCATGATGTCATGAGCGCCCGGCGCGAACCTATTCTCGCTTGTTCTCAAACGTTCCTCCAGATTCAGCAGCCGGCAGCCGGTCACATATTCCGTGTTGAGCCACGACCCCGCGAAACAGGGCCGCGCTTTCGCAACAGACAGACCGACCGCGGGGGGCGCGTGGGCTGCGTCCGAGTCTGACCAAAGTCCCGCGTGTTCGCAGAGCAACTCCGGGGCGAGCGCATACCTAACATACGTATCCTCAGGCGCGATATAGGGAAACTCTCCAGACTGATCGTCGTAATACCACGAAGCGTAACTGGCCGGGAAACGGAGGCCCAGCTCAAGAGCATCCAGTTCGATTTCGCGTTCGCATACAATCCGCAACGTCCACGTCAGAGCGCCTTCGACCAAGGAGAACTGCCATTCCAGCGACGCGGGAAGCCTTGGGAGGCGGCCGGTAGCAGTGCACGATTTCTCCGAGCGATTCGAGACCTCCCAATCCGCGCTGGCCGACTCGTGCCACTGGCCCAGATTTAGAACGCGAAAAGCCAGGCCGTTGGCCGCCGTCACTTCTTTCTGATCGTAGAAGATGGACACGCGCCCGTTCGAGAAGATCCCCTCGACAGCGCCATCGGAGAAGGTGTGGAGTCCTTTCTCTGCGCCCACCTGGCGCAAATAGAAATTGATGGCGTCGGCGGTCGACTTTCGCTCGATCATCCTTCCCTGGCCGAGAAGCACAACCCGGTTGCACAACGTATTCACGATCCCGAGATCGTGCGAGACGAAGACGATGGTTTTGCCCTGTTCCATGAAGCCGGCGATGCGGGCCCGGCAACGGCGTTGAAACTCCTCGTCACCTACGGAGAGCACTTCGTCGATGAGGAATACGTCTGGATTCGTGTGAGCGGCAACGGCGAAAGCCAAGCGTACGTACATCCCGCTTGAATAAGTGTCGACGGGAAAGTCCATGTGCTCGCGGATGCCGGAAAACTCGACGATCTCTTCGAAGACCTCGTCCACTTGGGCGTGTCGCATTCCGAGAAGGCCGGCGTTGAGATATACATTTTCGCGGCCCGTCAGCATGGGATGAAAGCCTGCACCGAGCTCGAGCAAAGAGGCGACTCTGCCGTGGACGCGAACCGAGCCCGTGGTAGGAACCGTGACGCCCGCGATTATCTTGAGCAGTGTGCTCTTGCCGGAACCGTTCGCGCCAATGATTCCGAGCGATTCCCCTTCCGCGACCTCGAAGGAAATATTGTCGAGCGCCAAGGGGTCCGCGCGCCGGCCCCGCTCGCGAATCATGTCGACAAAGCCGCCGCGCCCCATCAATACGCGGCCGGCTATGCGGGGTCGAAACCGCTTGGAAACGCGATCGACTTCGATAATAGGCATCAGAGATTATCCGCGAGCACGGGTGTGTTCTTGCGGAAGACGACTACCCCGGCGACGACGGCCAAAGCCGCTACGATAGCTGGCCCCACGAGCGTCGGCGCAACGGATTGCCCTTCGGCCCCGAACAGGCATAGGCGGTAGGCCGTCACGATTCCGGCCATGGGATTGAACATGTAGAGGGAGTAGGCCCAAGGAGCAAGTCTGCCTTCGATCATCGAGTGCCAATAGAGAATAGGCGTCGCGTAGAAGCCAAAAAGGAGCGCGGCGTCGACCATGTAGGCCACATCCCGAAAGTAGGCGTTGACCGAGGAGAGCAACAGGCCTAACCCCATGAGCAGGGCGAATTGAATAGCGAAAATCAAGGGAACCCAAACGAGGCCCGATGCCGGGAACCGCCCCATGAGAACCGTGAATATCCCTAGCAGAAAGATCGTACCGATCAGGAAATTGACCAAGGCCACGCCGATCGCGGAAAAGGGAATCACTTCACGGGGGAAGTGGGCCTTCTTTACGAGATCCCGGTTCTCGATCAACGAACGCGTCGAGGCCGCGAGACCAGCGGAAAAGAACTGCCACGGGATGAGGCCGCTCAGGACAAACGCGGCGTAATGGCGTGGCGCGGTCACGCCGAGCTCCTCGATTTCACCCATCCGGAGGAATTGAGAGAAGACCAGCGTGAGCACGGCCATCATGATCAGAGGCTCGAGCACCGCCCAGAGGAATCCCATCGTGGCGTAGCGGTACCGCACACGAATGTCCTTCCAGACGAGGTCGAGGAGGAGTTGCCGCGCGCCGATAAGGTCCGGCAGGACGCGCAAGATTCTTCCCTGTTGCGCGTCCGTGTAGAAGGCCTGGCTCATGCGGCCAGATCCTAGCACCCGTCCAAGGGCATTGCAAAGGATTTGTGACTCCTCTCGCTCTTGCCTTCTCGGTCAAAGAGAAGAGAGATTCACCACGAAGGCCACGAAGAGCGCGAAGCAAATTGAGAAGCAGGGCGCCCTCCCCGGACCTTGTTGCCCATGCCATCGTCCTCCGTCTACAATACTTTCGTGACCACTGGTTCCATGGGCGGCGTTGTTTCAGGCGCGCTCCAGCGCGGCAACGCTTGTGCCAGTCTCTTTTCCTGCTCGGCTTTCTAGTCTGTCTTCTGGATGAAAGCCTTCTAAGCGCTTGCGGTTTGCTTCATCTCCACGAAAGGAATGGCGCATGTCTTCTAACGGCGGTGTCGTGATTACGGGCGCTTCCACGGGCATTGGGTATGCTTGTGCGCTGGCATTGGACAAACAGGGCTACCGCGTGTTCGCCGGTGTTCGGAAGGAGGGAGTGGGGGAGGCGCTGCGCGAGCGGGCGTCGGACAGATTGGAGCCGGTGCTCTTGGACGTCTTGGATGAGGCGTCCATCGCGGCTGCTGCCGAGCGGGTTACGCAATCGCTTGATGGCGAGCCGTTGCGCGGGCTGATAAACAACGCGGGCATCGCCGCGAACGGGGCGATGGAGTTTGTGGCGCTCTCCGAATTGCGCCGTCAATTCGACGTCAATGTCTTTGGGCAGGTGGCGGTGACGCAGGCATTTCTTCCTTTACTGCGCGCAGGGAAGGGGCGCATCGTGATTACCGGGTCCGTAGCGGGTTTTCTTGCCATCCCCATGCTCGGGCCGTATAGCATGTCGAAGCACGCGCTGGAATCGTTCGCGGATGCGCTGCGCGTAGAATTGCGCCCTTGGGGGATTCACGTTTCTCTGCTGCAACCGGCGGCTATCGCGACTCCGATTTGGCAGAAGGGGCACGACGAGTCCGAGACAATTATCGGGAGTTCGGACCCTCGGCTTCTTGAGTATTATGGTCCGTTAGTGGAGGGAATCCGAACGCTTACGCGAGACGCGGAGAAGACGGCGGCTTCGCCGGAAGTCGTCGCCAAGGCGGCCGTCCATGCGATGATGGCGCGGCGCCCGAAAGCCCGCTACCTGATGGGGACCAACGCCTATCCGCAGAAAATCGTCTCGTGGCTCCCTGTCAGGCTGCGGGATCGGATCGTTGCGCGTCTGGTTGGGGCGCGATAGACCGCATCCCAGCGAGCGGCGTGTGGACCGCCGGGGCCCACACGCGCGCGCAGCGGAACATCAGAATAGGTCATGCGCCAAGAGAAGCTAGGCCATGCCTCCGCCATCGATGATGATAGTCTCTCCAGTGATGTAACTGCCTTCCTTGGATGCCAGCAGGACGCCGGTCCCGGCGATGTCTTCAGACTCGCCCAAACGGCGGAGCGGGTAGGAAGCCTCTACTTTCTTAGCCCGCTCGGGGTCTTCCCACAAGGCCCTGGCGAAGTTCGTCTTGATGAGCCCCGGAGCGATACCGTTTACCCGTATGTTGTTTGGCCCTTCCTCCTGGGCAAGACACCGAATGAGCTGGATATCGGCGCCTTTGGATATGGCGTAGGCGCCCAGTTGGGTGCTTCCCCTATAAGCGCCGACGCTAGAGACGATAATGATCGAGCCGTCCTTGCGTTCTCTCATTTCGGGAAGGACCATCTGACAGAGCCAGAGATTACTTTGGATATTGCAGTGCATGATCTTGTCGAAGGCGGAGTCGGGGATATCGGACAGCGACCCGAAAAATGGGTTGACGGCGGCGTTGCACACGAGAATGTGGATATCGCCGAATTCGGATTTGGTCTTGTCGACGAGTTCCTGGAGTTGCTCTTTGTGGGAGATGTTGCAGGGGATGGCGAGGGCTTTACCTCCTCCCTTGGCATTGATTGCCGCGGCGACTTCGTCACAGACATCGCCTTTGCGGCTTGAGATGATAACGTTCGCGCCTTGCTCGGACATGGCTTCAGCGATGGCCTTGCCGATGCCTTTGGATGAACCTGTGAGCAGGGCTGTCTTGCCGGTGAGATCGAACATGATGGTTTCCTTCCATTAGTGTTGAGGGTTGGCCGGACTTCTAGCGGTCCGGCAGTCCAAAAGTGAAAATGGCGTGACCCGATGCGATGGCCACTTGCTACTTATCGTTGACGGTATAACTCACTGGCGCGGTGTGAATCCATCCGCCCGTGCCACGGCGCAACTCAGTATATTGTCGAATAGGACTGCGCCGGTGTCGCCGTGCCGCAACTTGCCGCTGAGCGAATGGACGTTCCTCTGAGCGGCGGCGGGAGGCCCAGCCGAGAAGCCTGAGCCCACAACGGCCAGTGTCGAGACGGGGAATGCTCGGATCATGGTCGACTCCAGTTCATCTCAGCGGCGATTACAACCCTCCGAACGCGCCGCTTCCGGCCCGGTCGGAAAGTGAATACAACAACCTACACTAAATCCGGCTGAAATTTCGACTCTGCCGTGGCATCTCCTCGGAAACGCCTGTGCGATGTTTCCGATCGGCGTTGTTTGAGGCGTGTGCGAGAAGCCCTCTCGATAGGGCGAACGCAGCATCTTGGCCGCTGGAGTTCATGGCGGTTGCGAACTGCGAGGGGAACCCACGCCGGAATATCGGATCAGACGACGCGGCAGGATTTGTCCCGAAGGGACTTCGGCTACATGCCACAGCCCCATCAGTCAGAGCTCACTGTTGTCCTAAACCGCTCTAAAGGAATTGCGGTTAGGGTTAGAGGCATTGAACAAAGGCGTTCTTGTTTTGATTGAGACCTCGACCCACCGTCTTCGCGAGGAACGACGAAGCAATCTACTGCCAACAAGTCGTTACGCCTGACAGAAGGCGAGCGACTTTGGCGACCAGAGAAGATCGCCGCAGTCGCTGTCGATCCCTGTTAAGGACACAGGTTCTCGGAGCACTGGGTAGCACCTTCAAACTTGTTTGGAGGCGGGGACTGGCGCGAGAACTCCACCTCCAAGCAAGCTTGAAGGTGCCATCCGTTTGGCTTGTGTTCTTCTACCTATTTCCCGCGAAGCGGGTTCTGACTCGCAAAGACGGTTAAAGGTTCTATTTAGGACAGCAGTGGGCAGAGCCTATCGTTTGCCTAGGCACACCACGTTTCGGGCAGAGTTTCTCGTTTCCCCACGCGCCCCACGCCGGCGTAGGGCAATCTGGACGCGGAGATCGCCGCGGGGCTACCGTCCTTTGGCGTCGTACCAATAATCTTCGGCAAACTTCTTAATGCGGGCTTCGCGGTTGCCGGATCTGAAGATGAGCCCGTAGAGCCCGGTGAAGAAGATCTTGAAAATGTGCCATTCTCCGAAGACGTCCCATTTGCGAGTGGAGGCGATAGCTCGGGCGCGGGTGAGGCGTCTGAATTTCTGGCCCCGCGTACGCCCGAGGGCTTTGAGGTCGTTCAGGATCTTGATGTCTTCCTGGAAGAGCAGGTCTTCGTCGTAGCCACCGATGGCGTCGAAGTCGGCGCGCCGGCAGAAAACGGGGCCGGTGCTCGTCTTTATTAACCAAACCAGAGGCGTGGTAACGATGTAGGTAAGGGCGAGGCCGAGGGAGATCCGTTCAATGCGCAGCCGAAGCGCGCCCGTAACAACTTTGCCGTTTGCTAAGCCGGCGTCGATGGCGTTGAAGGTGTTAGGGTGGATGCGCACGTCGGCGTCGACGAACAGGAGTATCTCTCCGCGTGATAGTTGCACCGCCCCGTTGCGCACGGCTCCAATAACGCGCTTTTCCACGCGCGCGACTCTGCAACCCCGCGCTAACGCGACGGCGGCGGTGGCGTCGGTGGAAACGTTGTCGCCGACCACGACTTCCACCGCGTCCCGTCCACCGGCGTAGGCCTCGCGCGCGGCGTTGATGCTGTCGACGAGGCGGGGAAGGTAGGCTTCTTCGTTATACGCCGGAATCACCACCGAAAAGCGGGGAGCGGGGGATACGGCGGATTCAGCCATGTCGAAAAGCCTCGGGTTAGTCTTGCTCGGCGGCCACTACGCGGGCCAGTGGGACGGCCATGCCGGATGAATCCGCGCGGCCCTCCAACTCCTGGTGAGGCGCGCGCATCCGTTGGTAGAACGAAGCGATCATCGAATCCGCGTCGGGCGATTTGCGCAGAGAGCGATGGAGGCCGCGAACCTTTTTCGGCGCTTTCGGGGCGTCGAAAAGATTCCGCAAGCGCCGCCTCGTCCGGGCATTCAATATGTCGCGGCCAAAGTACACTACCTCGACGGGAATCGGAAACCGATCTTCTTCGGCCTTATTGGGTCGGGCTCGCAACAACGATTCCAGGAGATTCGATTCGGCGTACCAATCGGTAAGCGCGTAGCCGGTCTGAAAGAGGTAATTGTGCCCCGCGTACTTGCGCAACCTGGCGCTGTCGCGCTCGACGAGCCGACGAGCCGACCAACGAATACTTCTCCCCAGTAGATTGAGTTGGTGCGGGATATACGAGCCGATGGACAACGCGCCGAGAGCTGACGGGTTGGGGGAGCGTTCGGTGGCCGCGAGAAGGCCGCCGAATAGCGCCAAAGTGCCGGCGCACAAGCCAACGATTACGGGCTGCGCCGAGGGGTCGGTGCAAATGTGGGCTAGGTCCTCGATAAAAGCGCGCACGTGGAGGAACCCAGCCTGTTCTTCGTGACAGAAATGGGCTTCGTAGACCGCTGGCGCGCCCACCCGCTCCAGCAAGTCGCGGATCAGGGCGTTGCTGTATTCGCCGAAATGAGGGTCAAAGCCTCCGGGGATGAGCACGATGGGGCTCGTGGCGTTTCCGTGGCTGGGAATGCCGCCAGGGAGAGTACTCTTTACGAAGTAGACGCCGTTCATGGGCGTACCGAACCAATCGGTGACCGCGCAACTATCGATACCCTCAATATTGCGGCTGTGGATCATGTAATCTTCAGTTTCCATGGCTCAGATTATACCTGCTAGTGCGTTGCTAGGCAACGCCTGCGGTTTGAATGCCCGGCCTAGCCCGGAGGGGTTTTGTCGCTATACAAGTCAAAGGCCCGGTCCGTTACACCCCCTAGCCTAGAGTTTTGCGGTTACGCAGCCTGTTTATTCGCATGGTTGTTAGC
>CAYNZS010000178.1:0-8779 GCA_964401695.1 uncultured Nitrospirales bacterium | reverse complement strand
AATGGGAGATCGACCGGATAAGGGCCGCGGCTATAGGATTCACCCCGGCTGAAGTTGACCATCGTGTAGGTTGGAAAGCCGGCCTCTGACCACATGTATGTTGGCGGCTTCTGGCGGATTTCGCCTGTGCACTTGTACCAGTGCCAGCGGGAGAGCGGAGCGATCTCGATTTCTTCGTCGAGTGCGAGCTGGTTCTTGGCGTACGACAGCACACTTTTGAATGTGTCGACTTGCGCTTCGAGCACAGCCAGGCCGGTTTCGAAGCTGAGGATTTCTTCGCGCTGGTCTTCATCGAAGACCGGCGCGAGCCACAGCCTGACAACGAGCGTGTTTTGGTAAGAGTCGAAGAGGCGGGAGATGGCCATGTCCTGCGCCAGTTGCATCCTGCGGCGTTCGTGATGGGCGATCAACCCGTCGAAGCGCTCGCGAAGGCGGCGCAGTACCTCGTGCTTCTTGACGAACTCCTCCTTCTTGTTCAAGAGGTTCTTAATGGAGTAGCCCGTCGCGGTGACAATCCTCTCGTAACTTTTGCGTATGGCCAGGTATTCGCGGAAGACATCGGTGTCGAGGCCCAGATGTTCTTCGCGCTCGAAGGCGACCTTTGCCTCGAGCCGCTTTTCGCTGTGCTCGAGTATCAGCGAATTCATCGTGTATTGGTATTGCTTCTCGAAGAAGAGCCTCGTCTTTCTGTCGAGCGCCCTGATCGCGTCTACGGTGGCCTGCGTGTCTGCCATGAAGTCCGGCGTGTCAATGAGCGCGCGCCCCGCGCGGACCTTCTCAAAGGTCTCTTCATTGGTCTTGTCGCGCTCGATCCAGGGCAGTATGCGGAGACTCGTCCCCTCGTCCATCTGTTTGGCGTCTTCTTCCTCCTCGCCGAAGCGGAATGTCGCCACGAACCGGTTGTCTTTCGCCTTGGCTATATTGGTATTCAGTACCCGCAGTAAGTTGTTCTCATCGTCGGCCGCCATCGTGCGTGCCCCGCCGCTCACAAAGAGGACATCGCGCTCGAGTGTCTTCTTGTAAGGCAGGAGCCCTTTTAGAATGCAGAGTTGCAGCGCGGGGTTGACCGCCTGCATGCCGCCTGGGGCAAGGTCGGGCAGATACGAAGACGCGTCGTAGTTTGCCTCGATGAGGAGCACGTCCTTCGCCGGATTGTCTGGCGTCGTGTCGCCAGAGCGAAGCAGGCCCAGAATCGTCGTGTTCTTGACGTTGGCGAATTCGGTTTTCACCCGCACGCGAACGCGCTGGCCTATGTAGTCGAAGATCTCTCTCGTTGCGGCAAGACGAACATAGTTGACGGGCACACTTGCCGCCATACCGGTCGTCCCATGCATCCGGTGCCATGGCATTTCTTCGAGCCCGCCGGGGTGGGCGACGATCAACGCTTTGAAACCGACCCGTGCGTACCGCAGCCAAGAGAACCCCCAGCCTTTGGGGATCATATCGTCGCGGGCGTCGATGACAGCGATGGCATTGTCGAAGCGAGTCTCGCTTTCGAGGAGCTCTTTGGACGCGACGACGAGTCGTCCCTCGATGCCTTCGGTCGGGGTGACCATGGGCTGCATGTGGTTGGGGAGGAAGGGATAGACTTTGGGAATGCCGGATTCTGGATTTTCGATTGCGGATAGGTCCAGAGGGATGAATTCGCTATACAGCGTGCGGGGAGCCGGTGTCCAGTTCGTCTGCTCAGAGACTTCCAGGCCGGCTTCCTCGTAAGTCTTGCGGATGTAGTCTTCGACATCGTAGTAGCCGGGCTGGCCCATGTAGCGGGAGCCGAAGGCGGAGAGCCTTCCGGCTTCGGCGCGGACATTCTCGGAGGAAACAGCTTCGCGCATCGCGTCGATGGAGTAGCCCCCGGCTGGCGTGAGGAGTTTGAGATGAGGCTCGGGGGCAAACATCCGCGAGAACAACACGACGGCGACAGCAGCAACGGCTAACGCCACGAAGAACGTCGCGGTGCTTACGACTCGCCCCGAGAGCCGTGGCGAAGGCCCTGTTTCGCTATTGTTCTGCTCGACCATATTCATCCTTGCTAAAAGAGCCCGCCATATCTAACTACGCCGGGCGCGAAGAAGTGCAGGAGGACGTGGACCCCGCCCATGATGGCATGGGTGGCAACACTGGCCAGAAAGACTCCCGTAAAGAAGGGCAGCAACTTTGTGCGAACTGTGACGGCGCCGCCGAGCCTGAGCGTGAGTGAGCGAATGATCCACGCGGCCAAGGCGCTTCCCCAGACCCATTGCCCCATGGACGTTGGGCCGAGGATCAGGCCAATGGGGTGAAACCAGAAACTGGCGAACATTTGGCGGAGGATCGTCACGAGTGCCGTGGTGGAGCCGGCAAATATGTAGGCCCATGTTTCTGTCTCAATGGGCTTCGATTCGGCCTCCAATCCTCCTGATTGCGCGCCTTCTTCGATCATGCTTTGCGTGGTCCTTATCAACTCCCTCGAGTAGGTCTCGAAGGCTTGGCGGTCGGCGCGGAATACGTCCCGGTTTTCCACGTAGTCGCCGCCTACCCCGTAGGTACTCGATAGGAAGACCCAGCCACCGATGAAAATCCCGCCCAGGACACCGAAGAGGCAGGTGTAGACAATGTGGCTACGCGGCAACCTGAGGCGCCTTCCGAACTCGACGAGTTCGAACTGGAATCCGGGGATGAGGAAGAAGACGGCCGGAAGGAATAGGGGCGTTAGGATGGCCATCGAGACGGTGACGAATACGATGCCTTTGGGAGCGAAGAGGCTCATCCCCCCGATCATGGGCATGGCGACCATCGCCTTGTGTGGGAAGTAGGCCGCGAAAGGAGTGCCGCATTCGGCCCGAAGCCTTGTGGCCACGAAGCAAACGAGCAGGAGGAAGCCGAAGTAGAGGAGCATTCCGGCGGGGGGGATGTCGACCCACTTCGACCATAGGAATACGCCAAGAAAGGAGCCAATCAGCAGCAACAAGGCCGTGCGATACGAGAACAATTCCGGGAGTCCCTGACCGGCGATGGCCGGCGCTTTGGCACTGTCCTGTTCACTCTTCTCGAGGGTGCCGCCCCTTATCGCGGCGCGCAGCACTTTGCCGAGGTATCTGCGCGTGAAGAATAGGACGAGCAATCCATAGCTGACATAAGCCCCGATAACCTGTTCTGACGCGAAAGGATAGGTTGTTTGACCGATGTCGCTTCCGACGGATTTTCCCATGGCGAGATAGTTGTAGCCGAAAGAGTACTGGAGCCGGAAAAGGAGGAAGCCAATCACTATGCTGATCAAGACGTTCAGTTCCATGAATATGGCCAGGGCGAGGATGATGGCATAGACATTGAAGTAGATGTCCGTCCAGGCTTGCCCCCATTGGGCGCCCTCGAGGTAGGGCTTGAGCTGGACGGAAATATTCATGTTGGGCACGTCGCCATTGAACTGTCTCCAGCCCTTCATTAAGCACCAAAAAAGGGCGAGGCCAAAGCCCAGCCACATGATTCGGTTTCGCCAGATGGCGGAGAAGGGGTTGTCGCCGTCGTCGTTGCCTACCAGGGCCATCGCCATTTGCCCTATAGGCATTGGATAGCGCTCGTTGTCCACCCACTGCCGGCGCATGATGACCGCGACGGCGAGGGTGGCCACGAGGATCAGCATCACGTAGCTTCCCCACGACACAACCATCTTTGTCCAGTGGTGAAGCGGAATGTAGCCGGTCGCCAGGAACTTGATGCCCGCCCAGCTCCACATGTTGTCGGGCCGCACGACCAGGCCGGTGTTGCCCGCGCGAGCGCCACGCTTCTCGTCTTCGTACAGGGCGTCGAACTCGCTCTGGGAGATCATGTGGCGGCCACGAAGCAAGCTCTCGAGGCCGCCCACGCTCATGAAGCGTGTGTCGCGAAACGATACGGTGCCCGCGCCGGACAATCCGAACTCGAGATAAATGTGGTCACGGACCGTTGTGGGGACGACGACACCGTAGGAGCCCAAGCGCAGGAATCCTTCTCTCTGGAGGAAGTTGACATCCGGCGGGTCGGCCGCCGCGAAGATCTCTTCGGCAAACTCCTCTTCCTCATCGTAATATAGGCGGCAGAAATAGCTTGCGCCGGGGCCCAAATCTTCGCCTCGGACCAACACGCTTACGAGATAAGGCTCTCTGAGCAGGAGAAAAGGCTGGTCGTCTTTGTCGACAGGCACCTTGAGGCGTGCTGTCGAGTAGTCGCCGTCTTCGGTGTGCGCGATTGTTATCAACGGCGCTCGTTGGCCCTCGTTGTATTGGATGTCCTGCCAAGCCACCTTGCCGGAGAAGGTCAGAGCATCGGCATTTCCCTCCGCGAGGGCCCCATCGAGTATATTCTCTCCGTGGGGCCACAGATTGTCGCTTAGCGCATCCATCTTCTCGAATGAAGCCGTGCGCGGCAAGGTGGCTGTCAGCCTCACGAATCCGTGCCAAAAGCCGGCACCCATGAGGGGGGCCGCGATGAGCATGGCGAAGAGTATGCAGAACATCTCGGCGCGGGTCAGAATGTGGTGGCGGGTAAGCGCGAACACGACGGCTGCGATCGCGAGGATTGCCACGAATACCATGATGGCGGGCAAGGGCAGGGCGTGGCTTGCGATGTAATGCAGGGCACGGGAGTTGGACTCGATGATCTCGCTGATCTGGATGATCATGGCCGTCAGCAACAGCGAGGCCAAGATGACCATGACCGAGCGGGGCGTGATCCCGGCGTGGAAACGCGAGGTTGCCCGGGCGGACGTATTGCGGACTGAGGCGTCCGTGTCATGGACTCTCTCAGACGTCATCGAACAACCTCATGATACAGGTGTGGCGATGGTCATCTCCCCAGCGAATCGGCTTCCCCCTCTTCGATTTTGAATCTCTCGCCTATGGTCATTTTATCGAAGCATCCGACGCGAATCCAGTAGGCGCGATATGACGTGTTCAAGTACCTTAGCTAACGATGGCCTTTGAGATCATCGCCCCGCACAGGTACCAAATCCTGCATAGGCTAGCCGCCATTCGGATGGTGTCCTACCCACATAATTCTTGTTTCGCCGTCACCTACTGAAGAATACATCAGTGATCCACGCAAACCCACGCCAATTGGATATCACCTTCGATTCCTTCAAACCATCTCGCGGTCCATGCTTCGGTATTGCACCGCTTCGGCGATGTGGGCTTCCGTGATGTCTGGAGCCCCTTCAAGGTCGGCGAGGGTTCGGGATACACGTAGGACTTTGTCGTAGGCCCTCGCGCTGAGGCCCATTTGTTCTATGGCTTGTTCGAGGATGCGGGCGCCGGCTTCGTCGGCTTTGCAGAATTTTCGAACGGCTCGCGTGTCGGTGTCGGCGTTGCAGCGGAATTTTTCGTTGTAACGGGTCTGCTGGATGTCGCGGGCGGCTTGGACTTGTTCTCGGACTTCGGCGCTGCTGGGGCCGGTGTCCTGTTCGGCGTTGAGTTCGTCGAAGGACAGAGCGGGCACGTCGATGTGGAGATCGATTCGGTCGAGGAGGGGCCCGGAGAGGCGGTTCATGTAGCGTTGGATTTCGGCGGGGGTGCAACGGCAGTTGCGTCGCGGATCGTTTCGGCAGCCGCAGGGGCAGGGGTTGAAGGCGACGACGAGGATGAAGCGACTCGGGAAGGTGACGGAGTACATGGCGCGGCGGATGTGGACGAGTCCCTCTTCGAGGGGTTGTCGGAGGACTTCGAGGGCGCCTCGATCGAAGTGGGGCAACTCGTCGAGGAAGAGGACGCCGTTGTGGGCCATGCTGACTTCGCCTGGAACGGGGCGTTGTCCCGAGCCGCCGCCGGAGATGGATACGGTGGTGGCGGTATGGTGGGGCGCGCGGAAGGGCCGGGTGACGACGAGCCGCGTGCCGTCGGAGACGGAGTTGGCGACGCTGTAGACTTGTGTGGTTTCGAGAGATTCGTCGAAGCTCATATCGGGCAGGATGCCGGGCAGGCGCGAGGCGAGCATGGTTTTGCCTGTGCCGGGCGGACCGACCATGAGGATGTTGTGTCCGCCGGCAGCCGCTACGGTGAGGGCGCGTTTGACGTGGGCTTGGCCGCGCACGTCTCGGAATTCGGGCGCGCCGTTTCGGGAATCCTTGAGGAGCGACCGCACGTCGGTGACGTGCGGGACGATTTCGAGGACCCCGTTCATGAAGGCCGCGGCGTCGTTGAGCGATTCGACGGGAATGACGTCGATGCCGGGGACGACGCCGGCTTCTTCGGCGTTCTCGCCGGGCACGAGGATTCCGCGCAGGCCGGCTTCGCGCGCGGCGATGGCCATGGGCAACGCGCCGGAAACGTGGCGAACCACGCCGTTGAGCGCGAGCTCGCCTACGAGGAGATAATCGGTTAAGGCCGCACCGCTAATCTGGTCGCTGGCGGCGAGGAGTCCGAGAGCGATGGGCAAGTCGAGCGCGCTGCCTTCTTTGCGGATGTCGGCGGGCGCGAGATTCACAACGGTAAGACCGCGCGGCACGCGGAATCCGGAGTTCTTGATGGCGGCAAGGACGCGTTCCTGGCTCTCTTTGACGGCCATGTCGGGCAGGCCGACGATGATCAACTTCTGCATTCCGGGCGAGTTATCGACTTCGACGGCAAGGGGGATCCCGTCGATGCCGAGGACTGCGCTGGATTGAACGCGCGCTAACATGGTTGGTCCTTCAAGGGATTCACCGCGGGGACGCGGCGAGCGCGGAGAGGCTCGTGCCCTGGACGGCGCCGTAGAAAGGCATTCAATATCATGTGCGCGATAGCCGAGTCCCCGCTGAAGAGCCGCTTCGCTCGATGCCCATATTAGGGATCCCCATGCCGCAATCCGTACAGCCACACCTATTCCTCGACGGCCCCTTGAACGCTATTCAGGCAGTGTGAAGGGCCATCATAGGATAAGCGGGGAAGAGGGTCAACTTGTGCCTCAACTATATCTGCAACCCCACCACCTCGGCTGACTGAATCCCAGTTGTAGTCTGATATGTGGTATTCATCAATCATACTACCGTACTTCTCTTTGATGTGGAAGAATACAGCGCCACCGCCGACCATTGGCTCATGGTAGCGGGTGATTTTCCCTTCCTTTAGCTCGGAAGGAAGGTGGGCATTGATGACATCGAGCAGTTGTCGTTTACCACTCGCCCACTTCAGAATAGGTCTTGGAGTATCTGCCATCACTGCTCACTCCTGTCTCGAATCAGTTTGGCCAACGGCCCTGCCAATCGCTTCACGATACCAACCACAAGAGCATTGCCCATCAATAACCCACGCCTTGAATCTGAGATTCCTTCATACTCGGTCCAATTATCAGGGAACATGTTCAGCCTCTCCAACTCAAGAGGCATGAGGCCACGGTAATTGCCTTTCTCATACTCAATGACGTGACGCATACGGGAGACGGAGACCTTGGAGACGCAAGATCTTATGGTTCTATAGCTGACTCCAATGACAAGTAATATCTACGTCCAAGTAGTCTCTTGCATCGAAGGCATTGCTATCGGTTCGTATAGGGGCTTCCAGGGGAGCGCCCCGTCTCCTTTTCGCCAGGGGTGGGCTTGTAGCCACTCCTCATTCATCTCGACTCCGAGTCCGGGCGCTGTCGGTACGGGTAGAAAACCGTCTTTCTGAACGGGGAAATCTCCGATGACCGCATCCTGGAACCAGGGGGTGAGACCGCCCTCTTGTATCATGAAGTTTGGTGTGCATGCGTCCACTTGGAGAGATGCCATTGTGCATATGGGCCCGTAGCAATTGTGGGGCTGGAATCCGACGTAGTAGGCTTCGGCCATGGCGGCTATCTTCTTCATCTCGAGAATGCCGCCAACGTGTAGGACGTCGGGTTGGATCATCTTGACGATCTGCCTGTGTAGCAACTCGGTGTAGGCCCATTTGGTGAAGAGTCTTTCGCCTGTTACGACTGGGATGCTGATTGACTCGGCGACTTTCGCGAGCGCGTCGAGGTTCTCGGGAGGCACGGGTTCTTCGATGGCGAAAGGCCGGTATTCCGCCATCCGATTGGAAATTCTGATCGCGTCCGAGGGAGCAAGGCGTCCGTGCGCTTCGATGATGAGTTCGACATCGTCGCCGACGGCCTCGCGAACGGCTTTCAGTTTCTCGGTCGCGAGCCGTTCTGCTTCGATAGGGACGAATAGCCCGTAGTGATTGAATGGATCGCCTTTCAACGCGGTAATTCCTTGCGAGGTGAAATGGAGGGCCGTTTCGACTGCTTTCTCGACGGGATCGCCGTCCCAGCGGCCGTAACACCAGATGCGTTCCCTGATCTTTCCGCCGAGTAGTTCGTAGATGGGAACGCCGAGTGACTTGCCTTTGATATCCCACAACGCGATTTCGATACCGCTAATGGCCGGCATCTGTATGGGGCCGTTCCGCACGTTCTGAAAGTGGTGGTAGAGGGTCTGCCAGTGATCCTCGATCCGGCTGGGGTCCTTTCCGATGAGGAGCTGTCCGAACTCTTCCACCATGGTTGCCACGCTGAGCGGGCCGATCGTGGACTCGCCCCAACCCACTAGCCCCTCGTCGGTCTCGATCTTCACGTAGATGTAGTTTCTCGATCTCTTGCTTCCACCTCCAGAACTGGGAATGGCTTTGACTGAGGTTATCTTCATGTTCTGTCTCCAAGTGGTAGGGTCCAATAGGTGAGCCCGATTGCCGTTGGTACGGGATACGTCAAATCGCGATGAGGCATCGTACCGCTTGAACTCTCGAAATGGAAATCCCGCGCGATGGTGTATTTGCTCTCAACAATCCCCAGTTTTGAATCATGTCGGCAATTCAAGTAGTGCGAGAAT
>CAYNZS010000177.1:0-8836 GCA_964401695.1 uncultured Nitrospirales bacterium | reverse complement strand
TCCCAAAGAATACTCAAGGAGATCCACTTAACGCACTGTCCAAGATTCGGGGTCCCACTTCTGAAGTCCCTTAGCTTCACTTACCTACAGCCGCCCTGTCCACTATCGATCAGCCTGTGAACGGGGAAGCTGCAAAGTGGAAAACCCTTATAAAAATGGCCTATTGTGGTGCGGTGTTTCTCTCTGAGTTGCACAGAATCGCATAGAATGGAACCGTTCTTGTTGTTGGGCATCGTTGTTTTGATGCGGCACTATCTGACGGACCCGCTGCGCAAGACCAACGCCTCTCTGGCGCCCTTGATCCTGCTCATTCAAGTATTCGCCATGCGTTGGAACGTGGTAATCGGCGGACAGATTTTCTCGAAGAGCATGCGCGGATTTCGGGAACCCTACGTACCGGAGTTACTCGGAAGGGAGGGTGTCGCCGTCGCGGTCGTAATTATGCTTTTGCCATTTCTGTTTATGGCGTTGTTTAGCCACTACCTGCCACTGTTCGAAGGTCCCCGAGCCTCCGAAGGAGATGTCGGGGAAGATGTAGAGGCTTGATTCGTGGTTTCTCGGATTTTGACGATGTTGTCCGTATCGCCGTGAATATCATCGTTAGAGGAGGCAAGGGTCAATGCATATTGGTTAGTGCGAGTTGAGGAGATGCTAAAATAGAGGATGTTAGTGTGTATCGGTGTCTAGTGTGATGCCGTAGGCGGGGCACGAAGGCAAAAAACGTGGTTAGCTTTAAGGAGAGAAGAGAATGAAGATATCACTTGGGTTTGTAGTGGCCGTCCTGTGTCTCACCCCTTTCGCTGCGCTGGCGGAGGACGCGGACTATGTCAGCGTTAAAGCGTGCAAGCTGTGCCATAACAAGAAGGCTGAGGGAGAGCAGTTGAAGAAGTGGCAAGAGTCGCACCATTCGAAGACGTACGAGTTGCTTCTGGGTGACGAAGCTATCGCCGTGGGGAAGAGGGTAGGGCTAGCGAGCCTGCCCTCGGAATCGGCGGAGTGCTTGCGTTGCCACGTAACGGGCTACGACGTGGAAGCCAAGGCCTTTCATCCGAAGCTGAAGAAGGAGGACGGCGTTCAATGCGAGAGCTGCCATGGTCCAGCCTCGTTACACTTGCCGGCTGGGAAGAAGGCGAAGATGTCCAAAGATGCCAGCGATATAGAATTACACCAAACCTTCCCTAAAGCCGAGAACTGTGTCAAGTGCCATAACGACGAGAGTCCTTCGTGGAATCCGGAGAGGTTCACGCTGAAGGACGGGAAGAAGGTCGGTTTCGACTTTGAGCAAGCCGTTGTTGAGGTCCAGCACCCTAATCCCAAGAAGAAGTAAGTGTTTCACGTCGAAGGATGATTTTTTCGCTGGGGGCTGCCGGGCCCGAAAGGGCTTGTGTCAGCCCTGCGAATGTAGCAAATGATCGAACAGGGAGGCGCATTCCGTGAAGAGTTTGAAGTTGGATACGGAGCCTATCGTCCGGCGAATTCCGGGGGACGCGGGCGAGAGGCCAGTCGGACTGTCATTCCGTGTGTGTCGAGCTGTTTTGACAGTGTCTTCGATAGCCCTTGTTTCGGTTCTGTGCTCCTGCCCGAGAGCGTCTGAGGTCTCGCCCGGTGTGGACGTCTATGTACGGGACGTCTCCGGGGGCATTCATGAAACCACGCCCGTTCGCGGTGTGCGTGGTCCGCTAGCCCTTCATCGAGACGGCGATGGCTACGAATGCACGATGTGCCACCTCGATTTCGACGAGGTACGACGCCAGGAGGCCCTAGAGGGCGAACACGCGGACATCACCTTTAGTCACGGGCGGAACGTCCTGTGCCTCAACTGCCACAATGCGAGCAATCCGGACGTCTACATAGGCGATGGCGACGTCGAAATCGCGAATGACCAGCCTAGCGAGCTGTGTTCCAAATGCCATGGCCCCCACTATCGGGAGTGGAACTTGGGCGTCCACGGACGGTTCGGCGGCTATTGGGACCCCGATGCGGGGCCGCAAACTCGCTTGGACTGCATTCAATGCCACAATCCTCACGCTCCCCATTTTGAGCTTATGACACCGGAACCTCCACCGGTCTTGACGCGCTTCGACCTGGATACGCAAGGAGCCACCCACCATGAGTGATGAAGAAACTACAAGCGAAAACCCCGAGGCTCCTGACGGTGCCGGGGAATCAACGGGAAGGCGAGGTTTTCTCAAGGCCTTCCTGGGGGCGGCGCTTGGCGCAACCACTACCGCGGCCGTGGTCTCTCCGCTGCGCGACCTTTCCGACGCGCCAAGCTTGGACGAGTTCTTCAGGAAGCATTACACGAAACTTACTCCGGAGATGATGGAGAAGATCCTCAAAGATATCGAGGTTGAGACGGAGAAAGATTACGGGGCGCGCGTCAACGTGCGCGATCCGAAACCGATAGATGGCGTCGAGTTCGCATACGCCCTCAACCTGAGCCGCTGTAACGGCTCGCGGCGCTGCGTCGATGCCTGCCGAAAGGAGAACAACATTCCGGAAGGCCACTCCGAGATGTCCTATATTCGTGTGCTCGAGATGGACATCGGCTCGCTCGACCTTGAGGAAGCGGATGTGGAGTACGACCACGAGGCCGTTCCCGCGGATCTGAAGTTCTACATGCCCATCTCGTGCCAGCAGTGCTGCACTTCGCCCTGCACACGGGCGTGTCCGACCACGGCCACCTGGGCCGAACCAGACGGCATTCGGGTTGTCGACTTCTCTTGGTGTATCGGTTGCCGTTACTGTATGGCGGCATGCCCCTACGAAGCGCGACGATTCAACTGGACCCGCCCGAAGCTTTCGCCGGAGGCGATTAACCCGGACATGGGCTATCTCAGCAACCGCATTCGGCCCCGTGGCGTGGTGGAGAAGTGCAATTTCTGCCTTCACCGGACTCGGGAGGGCAAGAACCCGGCGTGCCTCGAGGTGTGCCCTACGGGCGCGCGGGTATTCGGAAACCTTCTCGACCCGAAAGGAAGAATTCGATACATCCTGGAGAATAAACGCGTTTATGTGCTAAAGGCCGAAGCGCGAACCCTCCCTCGCTTCTACTATTTCTTCGACAAATAAGCAACGGGGCGAAAGTACGGCTATGACTTTGAATTACTTGATTTTTCTAGGGCGGGCTGCGCGCCTAAGCTTCTCCGGCGGGCGACTCTACTACGCGTGGATGGCCTTCCTTACCCTTATAGCGGCTGTGGGCTCCCATTGTTTCTTCCGGCAACTCGTCGACGGACTCGCCGTGACCGGTATGACGGACCAGGTGTCCTGGGGCATCTATATCGCGAACTTCACGTTTCTCGTGGGGTTGGCCGCCGCCGCGGTGATGTTGGTTATCCCGGCCTACATCTACCGCAACAAGGACATGCACGACGTAGTGCTCATCGGCGAACTTCTCGCCATCGCGTCCATCATTATGTGTCTTCTGTTCGTGACCGTCGATCTAGGCCGGCCCGACCGCGCCTTGCACCTGCTCCCTTTCGTCGGCGAGCCCAATTTCCCGGTGTCCATGCTGATGTGGGATGTCGTTGTGCTCAACGGATATCTGCTGCTAAACATGCATATCTGCGGGTACCTGCTGTATACGAAATACATGGATCGGCAGCCTACCTTTCTCTTTTACGTTCCCTTCGTCTTGATTTCGATCGTCTGGGCTATCAGCATTCATACCGTTACCGCATTTCTTTACGTGAGCCTGGCCGGGCGCCCCTTCTGGAATACGGCCATTGTCGCGCCCCGCTTTCTCGGATCCGCATTTACGGCGGGACTTGGCATTCTGATCATAGCCTTTCAGATCATCCGCCACTTCTCGCACTATCGCATCAATGACCGGGCCATTCATCTCCTGCGTAGCATCGTCACCGCATCGCTGCTCATCAACCTATTCCTTCTGGCCTGTGAAACCTTCAAGGAATTCTATGCGCCCACAGCCCACAGCGCGTCGGCGCGCTACCTGTTCTTCGGCCTCGAACACAACGGACACGAATACAATGCTTTGGCGCCGTGGATTTGGACAGCTATCGCCATGGAAACTGTCGCCGCAATTATCCTCGTGATTCCCGCGGTTGCGCGTCGGCTCATGTTTCTTAATGTGGCGTGCGCGTTGGCTATCGTGGGGATCTGGATCGAGAAAGGAATGGGAATGGTGGTGCCCGGCTTCGTGCCGTCGCCTCAGGGGAGTATCGTCGAGTACGTTCCGACTGCGACCGAAACGATGATATCCTTGGGGATCTGGGCGTTTGGTTTCCTGATATTCTCGTGGATGCTGCATGTGTCCTTGCCTATCCTGACAGGCGAGTTTCGGCATGAGGATGTCGTCGCGAATTCCGGAAAAGCTGCCGCATAGAGGGAAGGACAAGCCAACATGCCGTTCCGGATGTGGGGGTACGTCAATGAGTTTCGCCGCGAGACCCGGTGAGCTCTCCGAGTCAGCCTGAAGTTCGATTCGTTCGGCCCAGGAGCGCTGACCAAGCGGCGGCGTCCGCACAGATTTCAGGAATCCCGATATCCGCGAGGACAAGCCGGCCAACGTAGGCCTGAGCGCCGTCCGCCAGAAGGCCAATCTTTGGGAACTGAAAGGTGACGGTAAGGTCGGCGCGGATCGCACAGCCACAGATTTCTCCCGTGTCGGCGTTCAGACCGGATGGCAGATCGACCGCGATGGTGTAGACGCTGGGCCATGCCTCAATGGCGGCTCGGGCCGCGCCGCGCACGTCGCCACTCACGCCGGTGCCCAGGAGCGCGTCGACGACGACTTTGTAGTCTTTGAGGGATTCGACCGCTTTCGCCGCCGCAGCCTCGGTCTCCGCGGGAAGCACCCTTCCGCCAAGGCGCTCGTAGGCGGCGAGAAAGACTTCGGCATCGCCGGTTACGGATGCCCGGCCGGCCGCCAAGACGACCTGCGTATCGTACCCGGCGAGGAGGGCTAGGCGCGCGACAACATACCCGTCGCCCCCGTTGTTTCCCTTGCCGCAGACGACGCCGACAGGTCCCCCGGAGACTTCGCGAAACACGGCCTGTCCCGCGGCATTCATTAAGACCGCGCCTGGAATGCCCAACTCTTCGATGCAGCGGCGGTCGGCCTCGCGCATTTCTGCCGCTGTCAGTGGCCTTGCTACCGTGCCGCTCAACGCGTCACCCGCGCCGGCATAAGCGCCGAGGCGCCTAGCGCGGCAACTACGAACTCGATCATCTCGTGTTTCCCTCTGTTAACACCACAACGCTACAGTTTGACCCGTTCTCGAAGAAAATACCAGTGTGCTGTTTCCGATTGAGGTTGTTTGAGGCGGTGGCGAGGCCGCGAAGATCCTTGCAGGTTCAACCCTCCCCTGACCCCTCAGTAAAGCAGGGAGGGGGATTGATCGCTTGATTCGTTTCAAGTAAACGCACAAAAGTACTAGTCACGGATATCTGACAGTTTACCCGGCACGGGGTGGGACAGTAGTCGACTCAACCCCTCCAGCACAATCCGGATTTTCTCCTCCGCGTTGAACTTACGCCGCGTCGCCCGCCTGATTTCCTTCACGATATCCTTCGCCATGAACAGATCCTCCTTTCGTCTGCCCACGGCCACTATCCCAAACCCCAATAGACTTCGGCAACCCGCCGATCTGTACCTTAGCTAAACCGGCCCGAGTGTCCCACTTTGGCTGACGGCGAACACTTGAAGATTCCGCCGAAGAGGAAATTGAAACTCGGATGCCCGCGGCCGACTGGCCTTAACCCGGTTATCCCGGAGATCTCAGAAGCCGTCAGGATCGAAAAGGCCCGCGGGTTAGCGAACCCGCGAGCCAAAAAACTTCAAAGAACTGTGGAAATTACATGTCTTTGAATCCCTTGCCCTCCGCGACGAGTTTCTCGATAAGCGGCGCGGGCTGCCAGAAATCGTCGGCGTCCTGCTGTTGGTATTCCTTCAGGCGCGCGCATACCTTGTCGAGGCCGATGGAATCCGCGTAGTACATGGGGCCGCCGCGGTACACCGGCCAACCGTAGCCGTTCACCCACACGATATCGATATCGCTCGGGCGGTAGCTCATGCCTTCTTCGAGAATCTTTGCTCCCTCGTTGATCATCGGAAAGATGGCGCGCTCGAGGATTTCCTGGTCGCTGTACTCGCGCCGCGTCTTGCCCATCTTCTTCGAAAACTCATTGATGATCTCTTCGACCTTTGGCTCCGGAGTCTTCTCACGCGTCTTGGGATCGTAATTGTAGTATCCCGCGCCCGTCTTCTGGCCACGCCGGTCCATTTCGCAAAGCACGTCGCGCACCGTTTCGCCCTTGGACTTTTCCGGATCCCAGCCGATGTCCAGCCCAGCTAGGTCGTTCATGGCGAAGGGACCCATGGGGAAACCGAAATCGAAGATCACCCGGTCCACATCCCACGGCATCGAGCCTTCGAAGATCATTTTGTTCGACTGGACGCCGCGTTGCGCCAACATGCGGTTTCCGATAAATCCTGGGCATACGCCCGACACCGCCGCGACCTTCCCAATCTCCTTCGCGATCGCCATGCATGAGGAAAGCACCGCTTCCGAAGTCTTCTCGCCCCGGACCACTTCTAGCAATTTCATGACATTCGCCGGGCTGAAGAAGTGCAGTCCGATGACCCAATCGGGCCGAGTCGTCGCCGCGGCGATTTGGTCCACGTTCAGCGCCGAAGTATTGGTGGCGAGAATCGCGCCCTGCTTCATGAAAGAATCGAGCTGCGCGAAGATCTTCTCCTTTAGTTTCATGTTCTCGAAGACTGCCTCGATGATAAGATCGCAATCGGCCAAGTCTTCGATATTCGTCGTCGTCGTCAAGCGTCCCATTCTATCTTCGACATCCTGCGCCGTGATGCGTCCTCCCCTAAGGGTACGGTCGTAATTACTCTTGACTACAGCGATTCCGCGATCGATCGGCTCCTGCGTAGGCTCCGTAATGATCACCGGGATCCCGGCATTCATGAAATTCATGGCGATGCCGCCACCCATCGTGCCTGCGCCGATAATTCCGACGCTCGTGACCGGGATCTGTTCCACATCCTTGGAAAGATTGGGAATCTTGTTCGCCTGGCGCTCCGCGAAAAAGTAATAGCGCTGCGCGGCCGATTGCTCCCCTGTCACCAGCTTTGTGAAGCGTTTGCGTTCCCCTTTGATCCCGTCATCGAAAGATTTCGTCAACGCGTCCTCGACGCACTGGACGATGGCTTCCGGCGCTTCGAAGCCGCGGGTTTTTCGCGCGATGCTCTTGCGGCAGTTCTCGAACAGCGCGGGATCCTTCTTGGCCTCTTCCAGTTTCTCGTTCGAATCGCGCACCTTTGCCAACGGCCGTTCTTCGCTGAGGACCTTCTTCGCGAAGGCCAATCCACCCTCAAGCAGGTCGCCCACAATTTCATCGATCAAGCCGGTCTCCAGCGCATAGGCGGCGCTGACCGGAGTCCCCGATGTCATCATCTCGAGGGCCTTCTGAACGCCGACCACGCGCGGAAGCCGCTGCGTCCCGCCGCCGCCCGGCAACAACCCAAGCTTCACCTCCGGCAGGCCGAACTGGGCCGAGTCCACCGCGACACGGAAGTGGCAACACAAAGCTGTCTCCAAGCCGCCGCCCAGTGCGGTTCCGTGAATCGCTGAGATAACCGGTTTTGTAGAGTTCTCCATCGCGCTTGTCGCTTCCTGCATGGGCGTCCCGGAAGGCGGCTGCCCGAACTCGCGAATGTCCGCGCCCGCGATATACGTGCGGCCTTTGCACAAGATGAGGATCGCCTTAACCGCGCCGTCGCCCAGCGCCTGCGTCATGCCCTCGTAGAGCCCCGTCCGGACCCCCGCGCTCAACGCGTTCACAGGAGGATTGTCAATGGTAATAACCGCCACATCCCCATGCGTTTCCATGTCCACCATATCTGTAATCTTTGCCATTTCCACTCTCCAGATTGCTTGGTGCAGATTAAGCGTCTACGTGCAACTCAAGTGACGCAGTAAAAACGAAACAGATCGCCCGGGCCGTCGCAGAGAATTTTCTGACGGCCATTGCCCCACAAGCTAGAGGCCACCTAAGCCTCGCGGGACAAGCTCATATTATCGTCGATTTAGCACGGAGGGGTCAAGACGGAGTTGGGGGGGGGGCGACTTTGCAGCCGCCGACCACGGGGCGATGCCCGGCGGTCTGTCGATGCTAGCACCCCGCTATCTTTCACTTTGAGCGCCGGACATCGGGGCGAACGCGCGCTCGACGAAAAACGTGATTGACAAGCAGCGAGTGGCGGTGTCAATACTACAAATTGCCACACGCTTTGCTTGAGGAGACGTGCCGTTAGTCCACATGACATCACCCTGATTCAACGATGGAACGATTCGAGGGACCGAGACGCGTTTGTGGAACTCGTTCGTTGTTATGCGGGACTCGTGTATGGAACGTGCTTGCGCATCCTGTGCAACGCGAGCGACGCCGAAGACGTGACGCAAGAGTGTTTCATGAAGATGGGGAGCGCGCCGGTTCACGTGAGTATTTCCATGACCGGTGGCTGCATACCACAGCGACACGCAGAGCCATTAATCAGCTCCGGTCGGATTCGCGGCGCGCCGCTCGAGAGAATTCCTATGTGGAGGCCCAACCGAAAGAAAGCGACACGGCCTGGGACGATGTCCAGCATTTCATTGACGATGCCATACACGGATTTCCGGAAGACCTGAGGATTCCGTTGGTCGAGCAGTACCTTTTGGGTCGGACCTTGTCGTCAATCGGTGAAGAGAACGGCATTTCACGCCGAGCCGTGTCATGGCGAATCCAAAAGGGGGTCGATACTAGAGCGTTTTAATTTATCATGCCTACGGTGGTATAGTGTGGGCATGAAGCC
>CAYNZS010000176.1:0-8921 GCA_964401695.1 uncultured Nitrospirales bacterium | reverse complement strand
TCGTCGAGGAACCGGCCGCGCCAGGTTTTGATCCTAGCGACGCGCCGCGGGTCGGCGAGATTAGCCAAATCGCGGGATTTCTGGATAACACGACTAAGACCCGCGCCTTGTTCGAGATCAACAAGGGCGTGAATGTGAATCAGGATATTACGGTTAACGACACGATCCCCGAGGAAGAACGCCGGGTGCCGTTCAAGAATATGATTTATGTGGCTGATGGTCCAAGCGATATCCCTTCGTTTTCGGTGGTGAAGGAGTATGGAGGGTCTACGTTTGCTGTGTACGACCCGAATTCCGATGCCAACTTCGACCGGGCCGCATCGCTGAAGGACTCGAACCGGGTGGATATGATTGGTGCGGCCAGCTATGTCGAGGGCAGCGCGACGGACAAATGGCTGTGCCGCGAGGTCCGGCGTATCGCGGAGGGGATCATGAGAGATCGTAAAGACAAGACGGCGAGTACGGTTACGCCGGGGCCACAGCATATTTAGCAGGCGTGATCGATGGTTCTGGATAGGGCGACGGCAGGTAAATGCGTGGACCTGTTAGCCGCGTAGAACACAGAGTTTCGCGCTCTCGGTACTATACTAACCCGCAGGGAATTGAAATTGTTCTGTCTGTTTCACTTGGCTTCCTACTTCTCATTGCGAGTGAGCGCAAGCGACCGTGGAAATCTCGTTCTCGTGGATTGCTCGGGTTGAAGAGATTGCCGCGTTGGCGGAGCCTCCTCGCAATGACAGAAGAGGATGTATTCTCCTTAAGGATCGTCACGATTCGGTTGCGGTCAACGGCCGCTCTGTGCCCTCTGTGGCTTAATTGTTTCCGTGTGCGCCTTGGCGTTGTCCTCTATCTGTACTCGAAAGAAATCGGCTAGCATGGATTCCGATCCCCTCGTCCATATATTGGTTATCAATTGGAATGGTAAGGAGCACCTTCGCGATTGCTTCGAGTCGCTCTTGGCTTCGACGTATTCCAATGCGCGGTTTGTCCTTATCGACAAC
Organism: uncultured Nitrospirales bacterium; assembly: GCA_964401695.1. Taxonomy (GTDB): domain Bacteria; phylum Hydrogenedentota; class Hydrogenedentia; order Hydrogenedentales; genus JAPYPO01. The sequence continues at coordinate 7,920 of CAYNZS010000176.1, read as the reverse complement.
GGCAGTGAGGATGGATCCGTTGAGTTTGCGAAGGCCGAGTTCGACGACGAACGCATCGAGTTTGTTGAGTTGGGCGAAAACGCCGGTTGGGCTGGGGGCAATAACGCGGGCATGGAACGGGCGCTCGCGGCGGGCGCGGACTATGTGCTGCTGTTGAATAACGACACTTGGACGGACCCTGACGCTATCTCGCGGCTGGTGGAGATGGCGGAGGCTGATCCGGGCTTGGGCGCTCTTTCCCCGAAGCTGGTCTTATTCGACGCGCCGTGGCTGCTGAATTCGGTGGGCCTCACCGCGACGTTGAACGGCGGGGCTTGGGATATGGGGCTCGGACGCCTGGACGGTTCGAAATGGGACAATGACGATGAGATTGCGGGCGTTTGCGGAGCCGGTTTTTTCATTCGGACGGACGCGCTGCGGGTTACCGGCTTATTGCCTACGGAATTCGAAATCTACTTGGACGATCTGGATTTGTCGCTTCGAATCTGGAATGCGGGCTATCGAATCCAATTGTGTGCGGGCGCCGTCATCCGGCACAAGTTCAGCGCGACCATGGGCACGGGAGATTGGGCGCGGCGGAAGTATTATCTGAACACGAGGAACCGGGCGTATATCGTCATGCGGAATTTTCCGGTCGCGTTGATGCTGGGGGTTGCGTTTCGCTATGACTTGGGCGAGTGCAAGGCGGTGGGGCGGGCTCTGTTGAACAGCGAATTATGGAGGGTGTGGGCGCATGGAAAGTCGTGGCTGGCGGCTTTCGCGTATATCCCGAAGGCGTTTGTCGAACGGCGGCGCCGCTCATCGCTCGGCCTCGCGGCGTGCCGGTTCTGGAGTTTGATTCGGAGGGACCTGCTGTTCTTTCCCGGTGTTGAGTTGCCCGAGGATGGTTGGTACGGCGCGATTGAAGCGAAGGGGCATCGTGTGCGCCCCATGTCGTCCCGCGCGGCGTATCGGCATTCGGGTGGCCGGTTGAGGGTGGTCCAAGTCAATTGCTATCCTGAAATCGGCGGGTTGGAGATTGCCGTAATTTCAGAAGGGAACGTGTTGGCGATGCTGGAGGCCACGGATTGCGAAGATTTGGTCCTGGAAGCGCCCGCGGGTTCTGTCGAGTTTCGCGCCGACCGGATATTCTATGCCGAGCATACGGGCGAGCGCGTCGATCTGGGGGGCTGGATAGGGCTCGAATCGCTTGGTAGGGCCGAAGCCTAGGATGAGAATCTATCTTCGCGCGCTCGGTGTTGTGGGCCTGATGCTCCTCATGTTATTGCTCGGAATGTGGGTGGGCGGCGTCACCGCTCCGCGCGGTGGGAGTATCGTTTCGGTTGTAGGCAGCTCGGATGTGAAACCGCTCTTGATTCCGGAAACTATGGAATCCGTCGATGAAACTCCAACGGATCCGCCTTTCTATTTTCATGCAGAGTTAGGGGCCGGGGCCGATGGCGCCGTCGTGGGACGGGAGATAGCTCTTGCTTCGCGGGCGGGGGTGCGCAGGTACATCTTGTCGCTGCCGCTTCCGTGGGAAGGAGAGTGGGAGCCGATTGAACGGGCCCTCGCCCTGGTCGCTGAACACGCGCCACGGGGCCGTGTGATTATCGAGTTGGATATCAATCCTCCGCCTTCGTGGCTCGAAGCGAATCCATCGGAGGTGTCCTCGGTGTCGCTCAATGGCCGTTCGTTTCCGAGTGTAGGCTCCCGCGCTTGGCGGGCTTTCGCCGTGGAACGCATCCTGGCGATGGCGGATCACGTGGACGCGATGGCGAGTCCCGTCGAACTCGTGGGGGTCGTCCTGTCGGCTCTTGAGAAGGGCGAGTGGTTTCGCGCGGATTCCTACGATAATTCGGAAGCGAACACGACGGCGTTTCGCGCGTGGCTTGCGCGCGCGTATGGAAGCGACGAGGCGTTTGCGGAGGCGTGGGGCGCGGGCGGAGCGCTTCTGGCGGAAGCCCGTGTGCCCGCTCCCCCAGGAGAAGACGGCCCTGCCTTTTTGATGTTGCCCGTCGAACAAGCGAACGCAGACTACTTGCGCTACACCCTTGAGGACACAGCGGACGCGCTGGGCGGGCTTGCCGAATCGATTAAGGCAAAGGCGGGCGACGGCCTGCTTGTGTACGCGCGCCTTGGCCCGTCGCTTGAACGCGGGGCAGGCGGGGTGGATTTGGGTAGGCTGAGCGCTAGCCGTATCGACGGGATTGTGAGCTCGGTTTCGGATATGGATCGAGGCCTGGGGGGCGTCGCGGGGTACACGCGAGCGATACATGCTGCGTTATCGCGCGGCAAGGATTGGATTGTTATCGACAATACGCGCACGGGCATCGGCCAGAGGAATCCGGGCGGTGAGGTCGTGCGTCCCAGTGGCCTTCGCGTCGGCGATCTCCTAGGGCTGTATCGCCGGAATTTCGCTATGGCCTCACTCCACGGCCTCTCGTACGCTGTTTCCGACGCCACGGGGACTGGCGGGTTGCACGATGAGGAACTGTGGGAAGAAGTCGGCGCGTTGCGGGTGGCTTCGGAACGATTGACGTCTGAGCCGCGCGACGATGACAGGGTTGCGTCTACTTTGAGCGTGGTCTTCGATGAACATGGTGGCGCATTTCAACGGGGTGACCCGTCGTTTTTCGCGAACGCCCTCGCGGCGAACCGAGACGCGGCCCTCGAGGCGGGCTGCTCTCTCCAATTCGTTTTGTTGAGCGATGTGCTGGCGGGACGTCCGCCCCGGTCCGGCGCCTATCTCATGTTAAATGCGTTTCACCTGAACGAGGAAGACCGCACAGCGCTCCACAGCCGGTTCACGGCGGAACATGCGTCGGTGATTTGGATCTACGCGCCGGGGTACGTAGAACGGGCGGCTGCGGTCGAAAGTATTGGCGCGACGACGCGAATGGAGGTGAGGGCGAGCGAGGACGCGCTCAGGGATCAAAGCGCCTATGCCTTTTCGGGCGAATGGACCGTCGCTGGCGAGGCGTTTGGGTCGGGAGTTTCTGTGTCGCCGGCGTTTTACATCGAAGACGAATCGGTGGATCCGCTGTCGACTTACGCGGACTCCGAATTGGCCAGCGCTGGCATAAAGTTCTTGGAGGAGGGCTGGACGACGGCGTACGTCTGCCAGCCTACGGTAAGCGTAGGACTGTTGCGCGAACTGCTCGCCGTGGTGAAACAGCCAGCTCTGTTGCGCGAGACGGGCTCGCCAACGCGAGAAACGATCCAGCGCGCCTCGAACCTCGTCTATATTTACGCGCGCGGCGCGGGGGAGCGAACGCTTGACTTGCAGCGGTGGTACGACATTCGCGACGTGATCGATCCGAAAATCGGATGGACGCGAAAGCGCCTGGTCAATATTGACATGGAAGCCGGAGAAACGCGGTTGCTTCGTTTGACGCCCGTGAGCGCGGAGGGGGAAGATGGGGGCGCGGCCAAGGACGACCCAGACGTCGCCGAATGAGAATTGCGCCGCCATCCCTTCTGGGGCAGCGGCTGAGGGTTTTACCGGTGCCAAAGGTTTGCTTTTTCGCGTGGGAATCCGTGTAAATAGAGGGGGATTCAAAAGCGTATCGTTTTTTCTCCGGCGACGGTACCACATTGAGAAATCGATTCAAGAGAACAACCTTTTCTTGACAGCGCCGCACCCCCGTGCCAGGGGCAAATTGTGGGAGAAACGAGGACCTTCGCGGTCTCGCCCACGCCTCAAACAACATCAGTCGAAAACGCCGACCCGCACGCCTCCAAACAGGACTGCGAGCTTTGAGGCGATCTTCAATGCTTGGACAACTTTCGGGGTTGGCTAAGGCGGTCTTGCCTCACGATATAATATAACGAGCAATATAGTTCACAGAAAGGAATGGCAAGAGCGCAGCCATTGGCCCGCCCCCTCTCCGCCGCTGTACATTCGTTCCAATGCGCGAAAACCTTCCACCTGTTTTGGTACACTCTGACGGTCTTGCGGTGGAATGAATCGAGGGTACCTACATGAGCGAACCAGAGGCGGTAGAACGCCCCATTCCAGAATATAGCGGCGAGCGCGATATGGACGCATTCTGGAAAGCCACGAAGCTCGAAAAGGAACCCTCGAAGCAGAAGTGGTACCTTTTGATTCTTATAGCGCTTATCGTGTTCAGTGTGCCGTGGTACCACAGCGAAGGGCACATGGGGCGAATCGTTCTCGGGTTTCCCATTTGGATCTGGACTACGCTTCTGTGCTCGCTGGGCATCGCTATTCTGACGGCTATCGGAATTCTCGCCTACTGGAAGGACGACGCCGAGTAGAACCATGGGAAACCCATGCGATGAGCGATAACAGCGTTCAACTGGGGATCGCGCCCATAGTCGTCCTTGTCCTCTACCTGGTCTTGATGGTGGGGATCGGCTGGCTAGGGAAAGTCCGCAGACAAGAAAACTCGCTTCGCGATTTCTATCTTGGCGGTTCGAGTTTCGGCGTGTTCGTGCTCTTCCTCACGCTGTTCGCCACCCAATACAGTGGCAACACTATGCTCGGATTCGCGGGCAAGTCCTACCGCCAAGGCGGCGCCTACGTCGTCAGCATCATGTTTATGATTCTGACCATTACCATCATATCGCTCTACGGACCGCGCCTGTTTCGCCTATCGAGGAAATTCGGCTACATCACGCCGGCCGATTATATATACCATCGATTCGGATCCCACCCGCTTCGCGTCATATGCGTCCTGCTCTTCTGCTGGGGGTTGGCAAACTACATCCTTGAGCAACTCGTCGCCATGGGCCATGCGGTGGAAGGGTTGTCCGGCCGCCGCATCCATTTCATGACGGGCGTCATCCTGCTGGTCGTCGTCATGCTCATCTACGAAACCCTTGGCGGCATGCGTTCGGTGGCCTGGACCGACGCGATCCAGGGGACGCTCCTCTTCGGAGGCTGTTCCATCATTCTCTACATCATCCTGACGAGCGAAGGCGGGCTGCCGGCGGCCACTGAGATTATCGCGTCGGAACAGGGCCAGCCCGAGAAGTTGCTGGTGCCTGGTTGGGGGGGGATCCGCGCATGGGTGAGCACCTTGCTGCTCCTCATGTTCGGCGTTTCGGTCTATCCCCATGCCATCCAAAGATTCTTTTCCGCGCGCACACTGAAGACGCTGCGCGTTTCGCTGGCGGGCATGGCGTTCATGCCGTTTACGACGACACTGCTCGCGTTCGTCCTCGGGTTCATCGCGATGAGCCGGTTTGCGAATCTGTCTGACTTCGAGAGCGACCAAGTCACCGTGCTCATGCTGCTCGACATCATCAACGAAAACACCTTCATCCGATGGCTCGTGATCATCGTCTTTGTCGCGCTCGTCGCGGCCATCATGTCGACCACCGACTCGGCGCTCCTTTCGATCCAGAGCATGATCACCAAAGACATCTACAGCGTCTACATCAACCCGAAGGCGAGCGCCCGTAACCTGCTATGGACCGGAAAGATATTCGGGTGGGCGCTCATCGCGTTTCTGATCGGCATGACCTGGGTTTCCCGGGAGACCGAGAGTTCCATCTGGGTACTCATCAAACTCAAACTGGAATTCATGGTTCAGATTTCGCCCGTGTTTCTTCTTGGGTTATTCTGGAGGCGCCTGGCCGGCTGGGCCATGCTAGGCGGAGTTCTAACGGGAACAAGCATCACGCTCGTGCTGTGGGTCGGCGCCGCGCTGGGCTATTGGGACGTCGCCGCGCGGTCCCCATGGGGCATTAGCGCCGGCGTTTGGGGGCTTGCGGCCAATTACACCGTCTGCGTCATCGGGGGGCTCGTGGCGCCGCAGGGGCTTGGGGCAACACGGGTCGGCCTTACCCGTTCGTCTTCGTGAATAGCTCTTCCAGGAGAGTGGCCGTTGACCCGGCGTCACGGCTGTAGTAGTCGGCTCCTATGTGGGCTGCGAATTCCGGAGTCACCGGGCACCCGCCAACGATGACCTTCATCGTGTCTCTCAGCCCCGCTTTTGTCACGGCGTCGACAACATCTTTCATGCCTATCATAGTCGTCGTCACCAAACAGGACATGCCGAGTATGTCCGGTTTGTGCTCCCGGATAGCGTTGACGAACTTCGCCTCGTGAACGTCAATCCCCAAGTCCACCACGTCAAATCCCCTGCTTCTCAGAATGGTGACAACCAGGTTCTTGCCGATATCGTGCAAGTCTCCCTTAATGGTTCCCAGAATCACCTTTGCCTTCGGCTCGAACTGGCCTTCTTTCATGGTTTCCGTGGCAACCGCCAAACCCTCCCTCGCCGCTACGGACGCCAGGATCATCTCTGGTAGGAATGCCTTGCCAGCGGCAAATTGCGCTCCCACGGTGTCGAGCCCTACCGTCATGCCCTTGTCGATGATGTCCATCGGCGTAACGCCCCCGGCCAGTGCCCTGCGAACCGCTTCCTTCGATGCGCCAACGTTGCCAGTCTCGACCGCGGCCACAATATCTTTGATCGCTTCCATGTCGTGTTCTCCTTTGATGAACGCTTGAGACTTCCTACGAGACGGTCATCGCTTTGCTAGACCTTATCGTAGCCGAACGCGTCCATAGCCGCCGAAATGTGCGCTTCTATGGTCTTTACCGGTACGGACTCAGAACGATTCAGGATCAGGCCGGTTTTGCCTCCCCATTCCTCGACGAGGGCTTCATAGCCTTTTCTTACTTCTTCGGGCTCTGACCAGTGCAGATGGGGCGCGCAATTCATGGATACCACCTTATCCGGCCAAGCGGCTTTGGCTTCGGCAAGGGAGATATTGCCAGCCGGCGGCACCGTGAACGATTCAATGACGTTGCACGGCGTATCCGCGATCTCCTGCTTGAGATTTGCGAGGAGACCATCCATATGAATGCCGAGGATCTTGCCAGTCCCCTCGAGTTGCTTGGCATAGTTTTCGTAGATAGGCAGGCAGTAGTCTCGATAGTAGCTAGGCGAAACTGTATCCGTCATATTATCGAAAACGTTAATGAATGTGCAGGGGCAATCGGCGACGAAGTCGGCCACCCGTTTGTGCAGACGGTTCTGAATGTCCAGGTACTCTTGAATCTCTTCGGGTTGTTCATGGAAATCCAAGACAGCCCGTTCCAGGGAGGCCCACTCCACCCACGCGCGCTGCCAGGGGGTCATTTGTATGTTAGCGGCAACGATGCCGTTATCGCCTAGGTCCTTCTTCATCGCATCGACGCCCTTATAATTGGGTGCCATCTTATCCAGGATAAGGCTATAGATATGGTTGACGACACGCCAGTCAGACGTTTCTTTGACGAGGGCCTCCTCGATATGCGGGATGTAGACCACCGTGTCGACGGGACTCGACGCCATTATGCCGGTGATATCGCCGACGGCGGTCTCGAAGGTGTGGCGGTATTTCTTGATGCCGTCTTCGGTGTAATGGGTCTGGGTGTACTTGACCTCGGGCAAATGTGGATCCGTGCCCGACGACACCGGCGCAACGAATCCTGTAATGCCAACGGTTCCCATGCCGCGTTCGGTCAGCCGCCGGTGCCACTCTCCCGGCGAAGTCTCGGCTATCTGCTGGTTGTAATACGCGAATACCGGGATCTTGTCCGGTTCCTCGCCGTTAAAGACCGCCAGTATCCTCTCCCTTGGCGTCATGCTCATCATCTACCTCCCTTACGATTCCATCTCGGTCGGCAATTTCAGTACTCAATGAGCGCCCAGGTTTCTCCAGCGCCACTGTCGCGAAAAATGGATTATTACTTCAATCGAGAAGATAAAGCAATTGCCTGTGCCTCGTTGCGCTTGCGTCTACTTTTGAGAAAGCCCAAAAGTCCCTTTTTCGCTCAGTTTCTTGCGTTTCTTCTAAGCAAGAATGGCCTGAACGCTCACGCCTAGACACCCTGGATTCAAGCTCTAAGTGCAACACGGTGTTCCTCTCGTTGTTCTAGAAAGACTTCCTATGGTGTCTGGTATCCGGATATTTTTCTTG
>CAYNZS010000175.1:0-8948 GCA_964401695.1 uncultured Nitrospirales bacterium | reverse complement strand
TGTCCCAGAGTATGACACAGCACAGCACGAACAGTCGAGTTATTTATTTACGGTCGTTAAGTATACTTTGTCCATGCAGATCCGCGCCGCAACCAGAATCTCTCCAACAATCGTCAATACCCCCAAACGAAACAGGGAGCAGGAGCTTCCCCCGCAAACCCCACCCCAAACGAATCGAAGTTGCACCCCAGTGTTCGGTTATATATGGGAGCACGTATTGACGGCATCCTTCTCTCGACGAGATCCGGGCGCAACGCCTTTCTTGGAGATTCCAGCACGAATTCATGTATGGTTTTGGGAGCCCTTCGACCCTCTCGGTTTCAGGGGATATGGAACAACAAGAAGATCCGCGAGGTCATAACCGTGCCAGACGCTCCGACCAAGCCAAAGCGCAATACGCCCACCTATGAGTATGGCGGATATCTGAGCACTATCTTAGACGCGCCGGATTGGGAACTCCGCGACACGGTTGATAGCATCGTATTCACGGCGGAGGACCTGCGCAACTGGCGAACCCAAGATCTGGAACATAGCGTAGAATGGCGGGGAATCACTGTCCGGAAGGAGGCGATGCAGTCAAGCGTTCTCATCGAGGGCGACTTTCGCGAAGTCGTACGCATCGACAGCTTGTCGCCCGACGATCCGCGGTACTGGGTTCCCTTATCTACGGTTGGGCTGGACGACGATCGTTTCCCTATCGACGCCACGCGCTATCCCATTATCGAAGTCACCTACCGTTGCGCCAGCGGGCGCGCGCATCCAACCTGGATGTGGACCTATGAAGGCGGTTCGCACTTCGGAGCGATTCCGAAATCGAAAACATGGCGAACCGAAGTTCGCATGGCGCAACATTTCGGATTTCCCGACCTGATAGAGGCAGTCGTCATACGCTTGTATTCGCCTACCCGAAGTGTCGAGGCGCTCGAAATCGAATCTGTCCGTTTTCGCGCCCTGACCCAGGCCGAGCAAGAGGCCTGCCAGAAGAATCGTTTGGAAATCGAGGACCGCAAGGTTTCGAAAAAATACGAGATGCTCGATGAGTTCATGCCGTTTGGCGTCTACATGGACGCGAAATCGAGCAAACGCCTCGCCACCATGCTCGGAATCACCCACAGCGAATACTGGGATCTCGTGCTCGAAGACCTCGTCGCGCACCAACACAACGCCGTGGCCTTGGCCCATGTAGACCACCTCAGCGCCACAGAATGGTCCGGCCTGTTAGAGCAAGCGGAACCCTACGGAGTTAAGTTTGTGCCGCGGCACAAATACCCCGTCGGCGGCGGCGAAGAAGAACAGGACGCAATTCTCTCGTCCTATGTCCAACCCTACGCCGAATCCAAGTCCATTTTTGTAAACACCTTCAGTGGTGAGCCCATCGAGACCGACTTCTCCAATCTCCTCTCCGCCTGCAGCCGCATCGAAGCCGCCGACCCGAATCATCCAGTCGCGATTATCGCGCGCTATCCGAATGCCTATCCTTTATTTGCGCCATTCGTACCCATCTCTGGCGTCGGTCATTTCGCGTCGCGAAGGCCCTGGGATGTGGGCGACATGGTCAAGACCCATGTACCGCTTTCCGACGCGCAGCAATTTTGGGTGGCCGCCTCCACCTTCGTATACCCCACGAACACGCCGGAGTGGAGCACCTGTCCCGAAATGCGGCTGATGAACAATTTGGCCTTCGCCAACGGCGCGCGCGGCTGGTTCGCCTATTCCTACCATAACGACCCTGTGTGGTTGCTGGGCCGCGTTCAGCGAACCCTCACCGGCCCCTTCCTCACGTTCAGCGATCTGTGGATGGAGCTAAGGCAGCGGGCAAAACTTGGAAACGCGCTCGCGCCCCTCTACTTGAAGGCGCGCCCGGTCGATACGATCGACTCCTGGTACAGCGAGAGTTTTGTTAGCGAAGTCAACGGTGAACCCTCGCCGGGAGTACCCGCGATAAGCCTGCATCAACTGGCGGGCGACGGGTTCACGCTCTACATAACGGTAAGCAACAACGTGCGCAACATGACCGGGATCAATTTCGATATCCCGAACGGATCGTTGGGTTCAAACGAGATTTACGATCTCACACAATACGTCACGACGCGGTCCTGGGAGCCCATGCCCCACAAGGGCCACTTCGAGATGTTTCCTGGGCAGTCCCATATCATGCTCGCGGCGGAGCCGTCGGAGTGCGAACAGTGGCGGGACATGATCGTGTTGCGCCTCATCGAAAGCGACATCCTTCGCCTCCGATCCAACATGAAGCTGGCGAGCGCCTACAATCTGAGCTATGCGTCCATCGAAGAAGCGCTCCGCAACGCGGGCAACGGCTCGAAGCCCGAGCAACTCGAATCGGTCCACGCCGCCCACAGCGCCCTTGTCAACCTCATTTACGACGCCGAGGACATCCATTTGGCTCGCAGCAAGATCATCGAGGCCAGTTCGGCCGTTTGCGCCTGCGATGGGGCCCTCTGCCGATTGATGAGCCGCGGCAAGATAGATACCGCCAGGGAATTGGGCGAGGGAGTAGTCCCCCTGGCGCGAGAATTCACCGCGCTCCGCCTCGAATTACGCCGGGGCAATGGAGCCGGCATACTCGCCACCAGCGACGACCTTTCACGGCGCTCGCTCAACATGCTTGCCCGGATTCGCGCGGAGTACTAGCGGGTTCCGACTCCTAAGAAACACTTCTGGTCTCATAACTTCTTGTTGTCTAAGAGCACGAATGTGGGACCGCCGCCCCCGGCGGTCGACCTATGCCGGAACTCTTCTCTCTGCCCAACGACCGCCGAGGCGGCGGTCCCACATTCAGATGATTCCCTTAACCTGAGCCGTGTTTCTTTCACAATTTGCCACCGGCCCGGTGGTGCTGAGCTGTTTTGCCTCGCTTTATATTCGTGGTTCCATTTTCTCAATCCAATTTCCCGCGGAGCGGGTCCATCCTCGCAATGACAGGTAATTGGGGGGAAGTCTCCTGGGCTGCTTCTCTCAGGCTACAGCCCCCCTTGACGCGCCATAAACCAGACAATGGCTGTCAACGGCAGCTGCAGAATCAATCCGGCTGCGAAGAAACACCACTTTGGAAGATACGTCCAGTCTGTTTCTCGAATCCGTGTATCGCCCGTGATCCCCCTCCAGATCATGTGCGGGCTGTAACGTGATACGAGGATCCCCACCCACATCAACCCGCCTGCACGCTGTCCAATCGAATCCATAGCCTCTACCGCGCCGCTATTTCTTCGCATTGACCCGCTCACCGAGGCGTTTGCCCAAGCGTTCCATGGCTAGGGAGCGGTCGTAGGGGTCCAGGTGGAGGTTGATGATGGAGAGGCTTTTCGTGTTCTTCGTGGCTTGGGTCAGGGCTTGTTCGAGTTCGCCTTCGGTTCGGGCTTCGGCGCCCCAGCCGGCTTGGAGGAGTTCGGGCCATTTGTGGTAAGCCCAGTCGTGGATGCTGTTGTAGGGGCCGTCGTTGATGAAGCGCTCGGTGCTGTAGCCTTTGATGTTGAGAACGAAAATGATGGGGTTCAGGCCGTGACGCGCGATGGTGGACAGTTCTTGGCCGGTCATTCGGAAGGCGCCGTCGCCGACGAAGACGATGGGGCGTAGGTGGCGTTTGCGCATCTGCGCGCCGAGCGCGGCGGGGATGGCGAAGCCCATCGAAGTGTAGTAGGCCGGGCTCAGGAATTCCGTGCGTTTTTGGATGGTCAGGTCGGCTGCGCCGAATAGGCTGTCGCCGATGTCGGATATGACCATGGTGCGTTCGCCGAGGTAATGGTTCATGCGGTCGAAGAATCGGGCTACGGTGAGTGCGGCGTCCTTGCGCGGTTTGGAGGGATTTGGCACGCTGCGCCGCGCTGTTTTGACCTTCTTCTTCGGGCCGAGTTTCGCTTTCGTCGGGCTGTCGATAAAGTGCTTGAGTTTTACGTCGCGATTGATATGATGCTTGATGGAAACCCCCGCTGAAATGGCGTTGATCGAGCGCGACACTTCGAGTTGGGCGGTGTAGATGCCCAGGTTGATATCGGTCATGAACGCGCCGAGGATGAGGACGCAGTCGGCGCTCTCGACGGCCTTCCTCACGTCTTCGCGGCCCATGGTGCCCTCGTAGATGCCGAGGTATTGCGGGTGAGATTCGCGGACGATAGATTTGCCGAGGAGTGTAGCGGCGATGGGGTAGCCGGTTCGCTCGACGAGGCGTATCAGGGAATCTTGCAGGCCGAAGCGGTGTATTTCGACGCCGGCGAGGATGACGGGGCGCTTGGCGGCTCAAAGCATGGCGGCGGCTTCGGCGACGGCTTCCTCCAGTGCGTCCTTGTCGCTCTTAGGGCCATGTCTTTTCCAAGGGGTAGGCGCTTCGCAGGGGAGGCTTACGATGTCGCGGGGAAGTTCGACGTAGACGGGGCGCTTGTGCCGAATGCATGCGTCTATCGTTTCGTCGATGAGGCGCGGCGCGCTTTCGGCGCTTTCGATGGTCGCGGAGGCAACCGTCACGTTCTCGAATATCTGCTTCTGCGTGTTGAAGTCGCGGACTTTGTGATGGAGCAAGGGTGAGCGCGCGCGTTCGTCGAGGCCGGGCGGCCCGCTGATTACAATCACGGGCGATTTCTCGGCGTAGGCGCCCGCGACGCTATTGAGGGTGTTGAGCCCGCCGACGCAATACGTTATGCACACCGCGCCCAGGCCGTTGACTCTGGCGTAGGCGTCCGTGGCAAACCCGGCGCCGGCTTCGGTGCAAGTGCCGACGACGTGCAAGGGGCTCTCGACGAGCATGTCGTAGAAACCCAGGACGTAGTCTCCGGGCACGCCGAAGATGTCCTTGAGGCCAAGCTCTTGCAGGCGGTGAATGAGGTGTCCGCCTACGGTAGTCTTCTTGGGCATAGCGATTGCTCCGGGACGGGGGACGAGGCACTCCCACGAGCCTTCGGGTTTGACCAGTCGTGAAGGTCCGTTCAATCCATGCAGCGCGATTCCATCATAGCACGGGCAGCGCATTGAGCGAGGGGATGGTGTTGGCGGCGGTGCGATATCCGCCCTAAAACTCCTCGCGGATCCACTGATTGTCTGCAAACTTGACGACCTCGTTGCGAATACCATCGGGCGAAACATGCACCGACACGAAGTGGTGAACGGCCCCCTCGTCTCCCAACGCCTCGGTGAGGTTCGCGCCTCCGCCACCGGTAATGGTGTAGCGGACACCGTCGATCAGCTCCGATGCGAAACCGTGCACATGTCCGGTGAAGACGTGATCGACTTTCTGCCGCACCATGAGTTGGTGGAGGGGCTTCGCATTCCACGAGAACCCCCGCGAGTCTTTTGATTCCAGAGCCGATTCTAGGAACTCCGGCGGCACATGAAACACGACAAACTTGTGGGCCGCGCCCGGTTTTGAGAGCTCCGTTTCCAGAAACTGCAAGTCGCCTGCACCCATTCTAGAGCGGTCGCCGTTGTTGATGCCGACAAAGCGGCCGTTGCCATAGTCGAAACTGAAACGCACATCGCCATAGAGCGCCTTGAACGCCGCAAAGTCACGGTTCGGTCCGCGCTCATGATTCCCCGGCGCGACGATGAACGGAATGTGCGCGATCTCTCCGGTCAGCTTGAGATGATGATCGACGTACTCGGCCACCGTGCCATTGCGAACGATGTCGCCATTGCTCAGGATGAATGCGGGCGACTCCTTCGCCGCCTTGGTCAACACGTTCAGAGCTCGGTGATAGAACGAACGCGTGTCCCCCAACGCGACGAAACGGAATCCATCTTCGGGCGGATCGGCCGACTGGATGCGCGCGATCAGCGCCTCGAAATTTTCGGATTCGGCGTAGCCGTCGAGGGGGCTGAGGTCAAGCTCGACGCGCGTCGCTACCATGAACGCGCAGTACCCCAACGCGCACAGGGCGACTAACAAGACGACCGCCGAGACGGCTCTAACAGGTCGATTTTCAAACATGATTCACACTCAATCTCAGTAGTGTTTGCGCGTCCCGAACCATTGGCTGCTGCCATGATCCAAGTGGAGCACGGGTAAGCCGCTCAGCCGGGTCTCCTGTCCGATTCGCTCGCGCATCTTCCTTCCGAAAACCATGTCGGCCCACTCGAAATGGTCCATTTCCAGATATGGAAATTCGACGAGATACCTCTTTCGGACACATTGGCAGAACCCGACGGGCACTCCCTTCGCCTCGCGATGGAGGTATTCCCCAGCGCCTTTGAGCAAGTCGCCCCATTCCGCCCATGGGTCTATTTCTCCCATGAGGATCTTCCCGGTGCTCGATGGCGTCAACAACTTGCGGCCATCCGGCGCGATGAACTCCGCGTCCTCCGAAAGCTTCTCGATTTCGGCGAACATGTTAGGGGGGAGCAGCGTGTCCGAGTCCAACAGCATCACCCACTCACCCGAGGCCATGGGCAGCGATTCGTTGATGAGGTATCCCTTGGAATTGATCTTCTCTTCGGGGAAGGGCGAACGCAGAATGCGCAATTCGGGATAGGCCTCCCTGACGCTATCGAGCAGATCGTCGGTGGCGTCCGCTCCCGGCACGTAGCAGACGATAATCTCGATTTGGGCCAAGTCGAATTCTCGCTGATGCGCGATGCAGCGCAGCACCGCTTGCAGGCGCCGTGTAAAACGGGTACTTACGATCAGAACCGAGTACTTCGCTGCTTGCGGGGGCCGTTCTTCGCGGTCCATGAAGCTCCAGACCCGCACGTTGCTTGTCGTAATCAGTTCTTCGATGTTTTGGAGCGCGATACGCGGTTGGAGCACACCGCCGAGTTGCGTGGGCACGAAGCGCCCGCCATCCAATTCGACAGGGGCAGCGCTTTTGCCATCTCGCAGCAGCGCGCAATGCCCTTCCTCGTTGACATAGAGGGCGACTGAATGCCGATGACCTTCGAGGCGGCACATCATGCGCCCATGCCGTCCCAGCGCGAATCCGCCATACTCGGCGGTGCCCCCGCCAAGATCGAAGGCCACCGCGAACGGCGGTTCTACGCTCGCGAGTGTCGTACTCAGCTTTTCCACGTCTGAGTAGGAAAACCACTTTACGCCGCCTTCTTGCCGATCCATGTGGCCGTTCGCGACCCCGTAATCTTCAGAACGAAGTGGATACTCGGGCGTTCGCTGGGCGATGCGCCGGCTCCCTTCGTCCGCGAGCGGAGCGCCCCCCGCGTCCCGTTCCCAGCGCGCGGAGTCTATCGAATCGTAATGCTTCGGCTGGCGGGCGCAGAGAGCCAACCGGTCGACGAGCACGGGTCCGGGAAGCGCCGCGACGCGAAGCTCCGGCATTCGCGACTCGAAAGCATCCGAGGGATGATCGCAGATCAGGTAGAGGCTGCACTTCGAGCAGGCAGGGCCCAGCCGTCGCGCGAGGCGCTTCTGCCGCGAGGCGCGTTCGCTTTCGAGCATCTCGCGCGCCGGGACCGCCCGCATGGCCCGGGAAGACGGCCGGAACCGCGGCAGCCGCCGCCAGATGCCCGCGAGCAGGTGCGCGAGTTTGCGGTCAAGCAGCCACGGGAGCAAGAGGTCGTCCGCCGAATGCTGGTGCAGCGTCTGGCGCGCTAGCACGCTCAACAAGATTCGCTCGGCGGTGCGCGGACGGCGTTGGTCGAGCGTTTGGGCCAGTTTCAGAGACGCGCCAGTGTACTGCTGATGGTCGAAAGCGCACTGAGGCGCGTTCAGACTTCGGATGCGGTGTTCCTCGTCTATAAGGCACATTGGGACGTGAAGAATATTCGCCTCGATTCCAACTTCCTCGAGCGCGAAGGCGAATCGCTGCGATTCATCGATCTGACGCTGACTCGCGGCCGCCCCCGCGCACCGCCCCCTGTTCACTCCAAACGGATCCGCCGCGTCCAGGTTCACGGCGGTCACGCCTTGCTCTGCGAGGAACCGGGCCAGAGCGCTAAAGCCGGAAACCGACTCGAACGGCATCGTGAACTCGATGCGGACTGGAAGCGCGGCGTCACGGCAGGTCTTCAGCCAGGCGCTCAGCGCCGGCGACTGCGGGGCGTTAGCGCAAATCAGGAGATCGTGAAGGCCTCTCGCCCGCAACTCCTCAAGGCCTCCGAGGAGCGGCGCGCCCGAGTCAATCCGCAGCGAGAGGGCAAGGTCCAGATCCGTCGCGGCCTTCAGTAATTCAGGCAGTAGTGGCGGGCCAATCTTACGGATGTAGACATCCACTTTTGCCGTCTTGAAGGCAAGGCGGTTATAGCGGAGCCACCGAGTCAAATCCACCCTATCGAAGGGCCTGCCTGCGCTGTTATGCGTTAGGATCAAGCCCCGCGAAGGGGGGATTCGCTCATCGCGCGCAATTAGGCTCTCAGGCAGGACGGCGGCGCCTCCAAGGAAGATGTGTGTACTGGATTGAGTGGCGAAGCGGTCCAGGCATCACCGCACGCCTCGCCCTGACTATAAGCCCGAATGCGTTCCGCAGTCAACAGAATGACGGGTGCGCGCGACGTCTTCTATCGCCCCTCGCTCCCGCGTATTGGGTCTCAACTCACTAAGAAACTCCTGCCCATTGTCTCCGATTGACGTTATTTGAGGTGCGGGTGAGACCGCGAAGGTCCTCGCGCGTTCGACCCTCCCTTGACCCCTCCCTACACCAGGGCGGGGGATTGATCGCTCGTTTCGCCTCAAGCAAAAGCGCGAAAGTACCGGTGTCTCGACTGATGCTGTTTCTATCCTATCCGTCATGCTGAGCGAAGCGAAGTATCTCTCCATTTCATTGGACTTCTGGCGTATCGAGACCCTTCACTTAATTTAGGATGACAGAAGTAACCCCCTCCCTGCTCTAGGGAGGGGCTGGGGGAGGGTCGACTTTCCACAGTTTCCCGCAATCTCATACTGGCTCGGTGGGGATCTCACGCGTGTCCGCGTGAGTTAGGGATGACGCGGCCCCGCACGAACCTAGTGGTGTGATTTAAGCTGATGGATCATTATGCAGTGCGATGCGCGCACG
>CAYNZS010000174.1:0-9020 GCA_964401695.1 uncultured Nitrospirales bacterium | reverse complement strand
AAAAAACAATGGGCCATGGAAAAGTACTCTTGCTTCCGGCTACGCCGGGTTAGGGGAGGGTCGAACGCGCAAGAAACTTCCCGGTCTCGCCCACGACTCAAACAACGTCCATCGGAAACAATAGACAGGTGTTTCTTAGGAAGGGACTATCACCCCCTCGGACCGCCCAAAGTCCCCCTTTGAAGGGAGAACGAGGAAGATGTCATTGGAAGGGGGCCAACCCTATTTGCGAAAGTCCCTGTGGAACCGACAGAGGCACGACACCGGAACAGCAAAGCCAGTGACTTAACGATGGGCTAGCCAATCCGGTCCACTTCTTCGCGCGTAGGGATGCTGCTCTGTGCGCCGCGTCGCGTGACGGAGAGCGATGCCGCCGAATTGGCAAAGGCCGCGGCGTCGAGTTCGTTCGCGCCTTCGGCGAGGGCGCAGGCGAAGGCGCCGTTGAAGGTATCGCCCGCCGCGGTGGTGTCCACCGGCGTCACGCGCGGCGCCGGTATCCACTGGCTGTGCTCGACCGATGCCAGATAACATCCACGCGCGCCCAGCTTTAGGATCACGCAAAGCGCCCCGAGATCCAATATCGCAGAGGCCGCTCCCGAAACATCGTCATCCGATCCCGCGTCAATCTTCGCGCGGCCCAGGATATGAGCGGCTTCGGTCTCGTTCGGCGTCACGTAGTCCGCGTACTCGAGCATTTCCACACGAAAAGGAAAGGCCGGCGCGGGATCTAGAATCGTGGCGAGCCCTTTCTTCTTGGCTTCCGCGAGTGCGTCAAGCACTCCGCCGGCCGGCGTCTCCAATTGAACAAGCAACAGATCGCCCGGCTCGAAAGCCGTGGCGCGTTCCGCTATCAACTGCGACGTAAGCGTCGCGTTCGCACCGGCAGACAGGACGATTACGTTCTCGCCGCCCGGCAATATGAAAATCGTAGCCGCGCCGGTTGGCTCCTCGACCGAGTGGACGCCGCCGATGTCGACGCCCGCTGCCTTGAGGCTTTCGAGTAATACGCAGCTCAACTCATCCGAACCGACGTTTCCGATCATAGCGGCGCGCCCACCCATGCGCGCCGCGGCGACGGCCTGATTCGCGCCCTTGCCACCGGGGAACAACTCGAGACCTCCACCGGGGATCGTCTCGCCAGGGATCGGCAAGCGCTCGACCGGCTGGACGAGATCGACGTTCAGGCTGCCAACGACATAGATTCGCGAACACGCACCGGTCATGCCGCGCTTACTCCTTCGGGCCGGAAACGAAAGTCGGCGCCACTACCCGCCAAGAACGTTGATGGTTTTCTGCCGTAAGCGTTCAGCGGACGTCGCGTAGCAATTCCGAGCAAACCCCTAAGCCGACGGGTAAAGGTTTCGGAGCAGGCCTTCGATATAGTGAGTGATCTCTCGCCCGGCGCCGGGCTCGTATCCGGCAAAACGTATTCCGTACGCATCATAGTACTCGCCACCTTCCTCGCGGGGCTCGACGGCGTGGAGGACTTACGCCTGGACGATTCTCCTGGCGCCTCCACGCAGAAAGAGCGCCAGATCTACGGTCGTGCCTTCATTGTAGGATTCGCCCTTAACCTCCAGATAGGCTCCACCCACGGAGAGGTTCGAGACAGAGGCCGCCGTCCAGCGGTCGCTATCCGGCCCCAGCACCTCGCCTTTCATCTCGGTGTCTACTCGAAACGTATCGCGGTGCATGCTGCGGCGGGGCGGCGCAGGGATTTCGAGGACAACGCCGTCATCTTCCTTGGCGGGCCTTGCCTCACCGTCGTCTGGTAGTGGGAAAACCCTTCAGGTTCGTGCAATTCAAGTTCGACCTGCGTTCCGCCTACCGGATAGTCGACGCCAGGAAAAGATACGCGCAACGAATCGGTGCGCACTTCCACGACCTTGACTAGAAAATTGCGATCGGCGACGGTCATGAGAAATTCTTTGCCCAACGTGAAATTCGAATCCGTCGGCGCGCCGGACGATTCGCCGCACCTAGCGGCCGCGCCACTCGGTACGCTCGCGCCCTTCGGCGAGGCCCCGCTTTCCGGATCCGAACCACCCTTAAACCATTGCGATAAAGAATCCAAGAAGCCCATCGGTCAACGATTCCTCTCGTATGTCCAAGTAGGCGTAACGCCGCACTTGGTACGTCCGCCCAATCAGAATTTCATTCCTATACAGCCCATTTGCCCGCGCGACAAGTTGTTCGCCTTCCGGCGGGCCACCCGGCTCGTAGTCGGTAATGACGACCGACTGTTCCATCACGCTGAAACGCCGCTTCGCGTCCGCGACCTTTTCGCCGCCGCGATGCGCGATGACCCAACTCGGCGCTCCGGCTTCGAAAGAAAAACTGATAGATCGACCCATCTGTCGAAGAGTCAGCGGTTCGCCACCTGCCGCGCTGCTCACTTCCCAGCTGCGTCCGGCCTTGTCCCGTTGCGCAGTGTAAACCAGTTCGCCATCATTCTTCGATATTTCAATGATATTGTCTATCAACCGTCTGGGCCGGCGCAAGAGCACATGGCCCTGGAATGGATCGGGCGTGCCGAGCGAGTACGTCCTAGGATCGGGTGTGTCCCTGGCCGCGTCGAGCAGCCGCCGCTCCCGAACCTCGTAGAGGAACGCGCGGCAGAGGAACATGACGACGCCGAACACGATCAAGGCCGCGAGCGCCATCAGCCCTCCGCGCGTCCAAGCTTCCTTCTCGAACAGCAGCCCGTAGGCGATGGTGGCAACCACTTCGGCCAGGCACACGCAATAAGCGATAATCAGGCCTAGCGTCACATGGCTCGTCACTCTGGGCAGCGCGTAATAGGCTACCGCGCGCTCGTACGGCAACAAGGGCTCTTCCTGTTGTGGCGATTCCGTCATCGTTACCCGTTAGTCCGTGTCCTCAACGCGCCGCGGCGATGTCCGCCGCTATCGACGCGGCAACAGATTCCAGGCCTTTGGATAATGCTTCGACCACGGCGCCTGGCGTGGCAGAGGCCGCCCGCGCGGAGACTTCGTATGTCTTCTCGACAAGGGGCGATTCCGAGCGGCGCGCGTCGGCGGTCGAAACGATCACACTTATCTTGACATGAGCCTCCGCGCCATCGGCTGTATCAACCTGGCCGAATCCGAAGATTTCGCCGCTCAGGGAGACCGTCTTCCGGCCTGTCAGGGGCGAACCGAACTCGGATTGGAGTTTCTCGCGAACGAGAGCGCCGATGTTCGAGACCCAGCGGTCGGTGGCGTAATATTCGACCTCGGTGGCAGAGGTCCGGATAAGAATATCCGTTCGCGAGAGAGACTCGGCGACTTGAATCCGATCAATCTCAATATTTGCCGGGGGCGGTTCGGCGCCTGACGCGCGCATATCCAGAGTGTAGTAATTCAAGTCCGGCGCGGAGGCGCAGCCACCGAACGCCATGCCCGCCAGCACCACAGCCGCGATTACCGCTCGATACGAATTCGTCATCGGTCCATCCTATTTCGTTGCACCGCGGGGCGTAAGCCATTTCTGCCTACTGCCGCCCGGTGGGTGTCTTTCCGCGTATGACGGACTGAGGTTCATCCGCAAGGGTTCGAGTGAATTCCTTCGTGTTCCGCATGACTTCGCGCAAGTCCACGATAATATCTTCTAGGGCCGGGGCACTGTCTTCGAGGAGAACGCGGGCGTCGCCGCTCAAGGCATCGGCATTGTCGAGCGCGCCCTGCAGGCTCGCCAGCAACCCGTCCAACTGGGCCGAGAGCGATTCGATCGTTTCCGCAACGGTCCCGATAATCCCTTCGATGTCGCCTTTGTTGTCGGCAACAAGCGAATTAAGTTCGTCGATTAGTTCGTTCGCGGAGGCTCCGATTTCTCCTGCCTGCGCCATCAACGCGCCTATCTCGTCCTTGTTCTCGTCAAGGATTCCACCGAGCTCGTCAATCAAGCCTCGACCGGTGTCAACCGTATCGTCAATGGATACGAGCAACTCCGCGGCGGTTGTCTGCTCCTCGTCTGTCATCGCCGGGTTTCCTTCGGCATTTTGAACGCCAACGAGAATCTGAACATCCCCCAACACATCCGTCAAGTCGACAAACAAACTCTCCACCGTCTTTCGATTCTCGTCAGTCGTAGTGGGCTCGCCCGTGTCATCGACCATGCCCAACAAGAGGCGCAAATCGTCGATGAGTCCGCCGAAACCGCCGGCGACCGCGCCGATCTCCCCGAAAAGCCCTCCCACGCCGCTGGGAATCTCCGAGCCGCTTTTGAGCAGGGGCGCGTCGTCAGTTCCCGTCGTAATCTCCAGGTGTTGATTAGCCGTCAGTGATGTCTGGGTGATATAGGCTATGCTGGCTTCATTCACGGGTAAGGAGGACGGGACGACTGCCGTCACTCGAATCAGAGACTGCGAACCCGGCGCCGGGGAGATATCGGTGACACGCCCCGAAATCACGCCGCCAAACCGCACATCCGCGCCTGGATTTAACGCCGCCTCGGTGAGGAATACATAGAATTCCTTCGTCTCCGCCGCGGGTCTCAAGTTCAGGGTCGTTGACACAAAGATGACCAGCACAACGACGCTCGCGATGACCACCAAACCGGCTTTAAACTCGGACTTCGTGAAATTATGGTTGGATTCCACCATTCACTTATTCTCCCGCGTCATTCAGAATTTCCTGTTAGCGACTGGTGGTAGTCCGTGCTGTCCCCTCCGTCCTCGTCGGGGCGGCGCTCGAAGAACTGCTCGATGAAAGGATGATCGATCTTCTTCAACTCATCGAGTGTGCCCACGCCGATGACCCGGCCCTTGTCCAACATGCAGACGCGATCGGCGATGAGCCTGACGCTCTCCATTTCGTGCGTTACCACCACGCTCGTAAGCGAAAACGTTTGTTGCATCCTTCGGATTAACTCGTCCAAACCAGCGGCCACGATGGGATCGAGCCCGGCAGAGGGCTCGTCGTAGTAGATGATCTCCGGATCCATGGCCATGGCGCGCGCGAGCCCGACGCGTTTCTTCATGCCGCCGCTCAGTTCCGAGGGCATATAATCCTCGAACCCGCTGAGCCCGACGAGCTCAAGCTTAATCTTGACCATGATATCGATGATCGACGATTCCAGCTTCGTGTGTTCCCTCAGGGGAAGCGCGACGTTTTCGCCTACCGTCATCGATCCGAAAAGGGCCGAGCCCTGAAAGCACATGCCTATCTTCTTGCGCACGGAGACTCGCTCGTCGTCACTCATGGCGGTGAAGTCCTGACCGTCCAACATGATTTGTCCGGAGTGGGGCCGCATCAACCCCGACAGATTTCGGAGGAGCGTGCTCTTCCCGCATCCGCTTCCGCCCAGGATGACGAAGGTCTCGCCACGATGTATCTGGATGTCGATGTCTTGGAGCACGGTTCGATCCCCGTACTTCACGACCAAGTCGTTGACGTCCACGATTATGTCAGTAGTTGCAGCCATGCCAGCTCAAACGAAATAGAAGAACACAGTAAAGATCATATCCAGAAAGATGAAAAGAAAAATCGAAGTAACCACGGACGAAGTCGTTTGCTTTCCCACGCCTTCCGCGCCGCCGTACACCTGGAATCCTCGAAATACACCGACCCAGCAAATGACAATGGCAAAGAAAATGCTCTTGACGATTCCGACCATGAGGTCCTTGAAAACGAGCGCGTCGGCGGTCTGGGACAAGTAGAGGCCCGGGTCGATCCCGATGACGACTGTCGAGGTTACAAAGCCGCCGAATATCATCGTGGCGACCGCGATTTGGGTGACCATCGGCACGGCGAGCACCATCCCCGTGAATTTGGGAACGACGAGAAACTTGGTGACGTTGAGCCCCATGACTTCGAGGGCATCGATTTCTTCGGCTACTTTCATAGTTCCGATTTCGGCCGTAATCGCCGAGCCGCTTCTGCCGGTGATGATGATGGCGGTCATGAGCGGGGCGAACTCGCGCATGGCCGCAACTCCCACGAGATTGGCGACAAGATGCGCGGCCCCGAAGCGGGCCAACTGATAGGACGATTGCATCGCCATAATGGCGCCAATGAGAAAGCAGATGAGCATGACGATAGGCAGGGAGTGCGCGCCGTATTCGACGAATTGTTGCACGGCATTCTTCGCGCGGAAGCCCCGGCCCCGCAGCGGCGCTACGACCGCCCAATACAGAGTATCGACCATCAGCACACACACCGTAAGGGTGGCGTGCAGACTATTGAGAGTCAGTCTCCCGGTATGTCCAGCAAACACGCTCATACGGATCTTCTCTACGCGCAGCTTGACGCAAGCGCCTCATTGCTCGTCGCGCCACGGCCCTCGTTGGGCGGTTACATCTTCTCTCGAATTCGAAACAGACCGTCGAGGCGCGCAAGCTTCAACACCTTCAAGACCGGTTCGGAAGGATTGACCAAAGTGAATGTCTTCTTCTTGTCGGCGCACGCCTTGAGGCCTTCGACAAGCGTGGCCACGCCCGAGCTATCCATGTAATCCACGCCATTCAAATCAATACCCACCGAATCATAAGCCTTGATCGCGGCGAGAACGGCTTCGCGCAGCGCGGGCGACGTGTTCAAATCCACTTCGCCAACAGATTGGACGAGAATGTGCCCGTCTCCTTCAATCTGATTCAGCTCCATCCCCATCGACCCTCTCTTTTGAGCCGCCTCCGCTACGCGGGGCGCTTTAACCGCAACGTGACGCAATTGCCTCGAGTCTTTCCGGGACAAAAGACCACTTTGTCAAAAACCTCGTACATCAATTGTATGCCTAGGCCCCCTGGCATGGTCTCCTTTTCATCGGAAATCTCGGGAAGGCCTTTCCGCACGATCTTGTCTTGGGGGGCCGGCTTGCCCCCATCGCGCACCTCCAACTCGAGCCACCGCTTCGTCGCGCGCATGGCGAGCCGAAAGGTCCGGTCCTTCTGACCACGGTACGCGTGGCGAATCGCATTGGCACACGCTTCGTCTACGGCCAGAACCACCTCGCTCGTGCGCTCCTGAGAAAATCCGTTGGCATCCAGATAGCAGCTTACCGCGCCACGCACCGCCCCGAGCAGCGCCGGGTCGGCTGAGACTTCCATGGTGATCCCCGGTTCTTTCATTCGGCGTACCTCATCGCGATCAGGGTACAATCGTCGTGAGGCAAGGCTGGCTCGCAATAGCGCTGCACGTCCCGGATGACTTCCCCCACCAGCGTTTCCGGATGCTGGCCATGGAGTCCCTCAAGGAGATCTTGCAGGCTTTCAAAGCCGTACTCACTTGTCTCGTCAAAGTTCACTTCGCTCTTGGTTTGCGCGCCCCGCGCCTCGACAATACCATCGGTGTAAAGCAGCAGCGAGTCGCCGGAGCTCAGCGTGTACTTCGTGTCTTCCCAGGGGCCCTGGGGCAAGATCCCTATGGGCGGCCCCGTGGGCTCGCCAAATTCTTCGACACCGCCTTTCGCGATACGGATGATGGGGTGGTGGCCAGCATTCGCGCAGACCGCCTTACCCGTACCTAGGTCCAGCGTCAGGTAACACATCGTGCAGAACATACCGCGCTGGCTACGTTCTTCCATCGTTTGGTTCAGGATGCGCAGCACCTCCGCGGGCGAATTCCCGTGCAACACATGGACGCGGAATTCCGCCAGGAGTTGCGCCATGGCCAGCGCCGCGGGGACGCCCTTTCCGCTCACATCGGCGATGAGCAGCCCGATACGGTCGGGGGCGGGCTGGACGAAGTCGTAGAAATCGCCGCCGACTACCTTCGCGGGGCGAGTTTCGCCGTAGACCTCGAAGCGCCTATCGGCCGTGGGCCACGTTTTGACAAGAAAGCCTTCTTGAATGATGCCGGCATATTCGATTTCCTGACTAATGCGCTGCCGGTCGAGGATATCCTGATGCATTTTCGCGTTCTCAAGAGCGAGTCCCGCGCTGTTCCCCACAGCAGTGCTCAAAAGCATATGCTCGTGAGTATACTGTTGCTTGGGCCGGTCGCTGTCGATATAGAGAATGCCCAGCGCCCCCATCTTGCCGCGGAGCGGCACGCAAATAATCGAACGGAGGTTGAGCGACATAATGCTCTCGGCCGTATTGAATTCCTGATCCGCCGCCGTGTCCTGAAAGAGTACGCTCTCGCCCCCTTTCAAAACCCGACGCGCCACCGTCTGGCTGATCCGCACCTCACTCGCCGTTGATTTCTCAAGGACGCCGTCACGGATGCTATGGACTTCCCCGCACGCAAGGCACGGCTGTAACTCACCGTCATCGCCGGCAAACAGTACAGCGCCCCGCTGCGCGCCGATGGCGAACATAGTTGTGGTGAGGATCTTATCGACCAACGCGCAAGGCTCGTAGTTCGCCGCAATGTCGTTCATTACCGAATACACGGCTTGGAGCAAGTTGCCCGCCCTGTTCGATTTTCCGTCTTCCGCATCCATACCGTCCAGTGTGTCGACAAGCGTGGCGCCCAGCAGCGCGGCGCCACTCTCGACATTGGGAATTGTATCCCCTTCGGCGGTTTCGAAACGGATTACAGTGCTGCCGATCTGAAACTCGTCGCCATCGATGAGGCGCCCAGCGCGCATCGACTTGCCGTTGAGGTAGGTCCCGTTCGTACTGCCGAGATCGTGCCAAGTGTATCCATCGGACTCAAGCTTGATTTCGACATGGCGGCGCGAGGCCCCCGTGTCGTCCACGACAAATCCGCACTCGTGCGTACGGCCAATGACAAGCGTCGATCCGATGGCCACACGGCCCTGATCGAGCTTTTCATTATCGGAAGACAAGAAACCGCGCAACACGACCGTTCGTTCCCGACATTCATCTATACAGGCCATGTGCGCGGACGCAAACGCAGCAAACAGCGGCGGCGATGCCCGCGCACGAAGATATCTCCCCTATTTATACCGCGTAAGACGCCAAAATACAAGAAGATAGGCTGTTCGAGGCCCTCCGCGGCGCTAGCATCTACCCTCCGCTGACTCCTCCCTGGAAAGGAAGTGAATTAATCGCTCGATTCGACTCAACCCGGATTTCCCATTTGGAAGAGTCATCTTCAGATCCGCCGGCATCGTTT
>CAYNZS010000173.1:4015-9056 GCA_964401695.1 uncultured Nitrospirales bacterium | reverse complement strand
AATTCATTGGGCTTCTGGCGTATCGAGATCCTTCACTTCGTTCAGGATGACAGAAGACGTGCGCTTTGCCTTGCTTCCAAAAATTGCACGAATTGTAAGTCAATACACTAGTCTGGAGGTCCCATGACCGAACCGCAGCCCATAACCATCGAACCCATGGACGAGCACAACCGCCTGCTCCGAGATCGGGTCCGCCCGAGCGACTGGCGGAACCCCGAGCCGGAACCCATGTACAACATGCTGGTGATCGGGGGCGGCACCGCAGGCCTTATAACATCCATTGTAGCGGCAGGATTGGGCGCGAAGGTCGCCCTCCTCGAGCGCCATCTCATGGGGGGCGACTGCCTTAACGTGGGGTGCGTCCCGTCTAAATGCATCATATCCTCGTCCCGTGTGGCCGCGGCATTTCGAGACGCCACGCGCTATGGCATTGCCGCGCGGGAACCGGAAGTCGATTTCGCGGCAGTCATGGAGCGCCTGCGCCGCCTTCGCGCAGGGATCAGCGAGGTGGATTCGGCGCGGCGATTCAAGGAGCATGGTGTCGATGTATTCTTGGGCGAGGGAATCTTCAAGAACGCCCATGCGGTCGAGGTCGATGGGAGGCTTCTCCGATTCAGAAAAGCCGCTATCGCCACTGGCGCGCACACCGCGGCGATTCCTATCGAAGGCTTGGAAGAAGCGGGCTATCTCACTAACGAAAACGTGTTCAGCCTGACGAAGCGCCCTGCCAGGCTCGCGGTTATCGGCGCGGGCCCCATTGGATGCGAACTGGCGCAGGCGTTTCGCCGACTCGGCAGCGAAGTCGCGGTTCTCGAGGTTATGAACCAGGCGCTAGGCCGGGAAGATCCGGATGCGGCCGAAATCGTTCAGCGGAAGATGGAAGCCGAGGGCGTCCGCTTCATCTTCAATTGCGCGATCCGGCGCGTGGCCTCCGAAAGCGGAACGCGAACCCTCTATATCGAAGCCGGGGGCCGAGAGGAGTCCATCGCGGTAGATGAGATTCTCATCGGCGCCGGGCGAAAACCCAACGTGGAAGGAATGAATCTTGAGGGGATTGGCGTCGAGTTCGACCCGCGGACAGGTGTCAAAGTGAACGACCATCTTCAAACCACCGTCCCGCACATCTACGCAGCCGGAGATGTGTGCATGGCGTGGAAATACACCCACGCCGCCGATGTAACCGCGCAGATCGTCGTTCAAAATTCTCTGTTCAGCGTGGGTCCTTTTGGCAAGCGGAAGCTCAGCGGCGCCGTCATGCCCTGGGCCACGTACACGGAACCGGAAGTGGCGCACGTGGGCCTGTACGAACAAGAAGCCAAGGACAAGGGCCTCGAAGTCGAAACGTTCATCCAGCGCTTCGACGAAGTGGACCGGGCCATTGTGGATGGAGAAGAGGACGGCTTCGTGAAGGTCCATACGCGGAAGGGATCGGACAAAATTCTCGGGGCCACTATCGTCGCCAAGAATGCGGGCGACATGATCAGCGAAGTAACCGTGGCGATGGTTAACGGCCTGGGCCTCAAGGCCATCGCGGCCACCATCCACCCTTACCCGACTCAGGCCGATGCGCTGAAGAAGGTCGCCGTCCAATACAACAAAACCCGGCTGAAGCCTTGGGTGGCAAAGGTATTGCGAGATTGGATGAGTTTTCGGCGGTAGCGGCGCTCATTCGCCGACAACGTCCAGCAGACCGAACATCATTTCCGCCTGTGTGCAGATGACGCCGTCGATCCTGGCTACGGCCTTCACACGACAGGCGTTCCGCCGAACGCGCACCATCTTCGATTCGAGGACAATCTGATCGCCGGGCGCAGCCGGCTTGCGAAACTTGGCGCTATCGATGCCCATGAAGTACGCCTGTTTGCCGGTAGGCTGGCCCTCGGGACCGAAAATCATCAGAGAGCTCACCTGCGCCAGGGCCTCAATGATCAACACGCCCGGCATGACGGGATTCTTCGGCCAGTGCCCCTGGAAATACGGCTCGTTGATGGTCACGTTCTTGATGCCCGTAACGCTTTCGTTCGGCACGTAATCGATAATGCGGTCCACCAGCAAGAAGGGAAAGCGGTGCGGCAGCATCTTCATGATGCCATAGATATCCAGCACGGATTTGGGGGGTGGAGTCGCAAGCCCTTTGAGAGTGTCGCTCTTCGCGTTCCCATTGAGCAGCACCTTCTTGATCTGTTTGGAGAACTCCACATGCCATTTGTGGCCGGATTTAACCGCGATGACATGCCCCTTGACGGGCCGCCCAAGCAGGAATAAATCGCCCAGCAGGTCGAGCACTTTATGGCGCACAAACTCGTCGGGATACCGAAGTTCTTCGTTCAGAATATCTTCATCGCCGATGACCACCGCGGCCTCGAGTGTGCCGCCACGAATCAGGCCCTGATCCTGGAGCATCCGAACTTCGCGTAGAAAGCAGAACGTTCGCGCCGAAGCAATATCCTTCTCGAAACATGTGGGCGTTATGGCGAACGAGGCGTATTGAGTGCCAATCGCCATATGGTCAAACGCGATAGTCATCGTGATCCGAAGCTCGTCGGCGGGCAACACCGTCAGCGTTACATCGCCGTTCCGAAAGTAGACCGGCTCTTCTACCTTGATGTATTTGCGCTCTGCCTCCTGCTCGACGGCGCCCGCGCTCTTCAATACACCCATGAACGGCAACGCGCTGCCGTCACCCACTGGCGTCTCGTTGGCGTCCACTTCGATATCCAAGTTGTCGATGCCCATCCCGGAAACCGTCGCCAAGACATGTTCCACCGTGTGTACTTCTACCCCGTTCACGCCCAGCGTAGTACCGCGCGAAATATCCACCACATTGTCTACATCGACAGGCACGGCCGGCCGATCCGGCAGGTCGACGCGATAAAACGTGACACCCTTGTCCGGAGGCGCCGACTTGAACGTGATCGTCGTGAGGTTACCCGTGTGAAGGCCGATGCCCGAGTAAGCCTTGGTCTCTTCTATAGTGCGTTGCTTATCCATTCCGGCGTTGTTCCATCGCTTCCAAGCGCTCCTCAAGATTCCGAATGCGACGCAGGGCCTGGGGCAGTCGGCGTTGACTCATCAAGATGCGGCGGGCCTCGTTATGGTCGCTCACCGGAAAACCCGAGACGACTCGACCCGAGTCCACCGATTTAGTGACCCCGCTGCGGCCTCCAACCATCACATTATCGCCAATCTCTACTTGGTTGCCCACGCCCACCATGCCGCCAATCGTCACGTTGTCACCGATGGACGCGCTGCCCGCGATCGCCGAGTTGCCGGAGATGGTGCAGTGTTGTCCGATCTTGACATTGTGGGCGACCTGAACCAGATTGTCGATCTTCGTACCGTTTCCGATCCGCGTTTCCCCGCAGGTCGCGCGGTCCACCGACGAATTCGCGCCAATTTCCACATCGTTGCCAATGATGACCAACCCGACCTGGGGCACTTTCGCCAGTGCGCCGTTAGCATAATGGAAGCCGAACCCGTCACTTCCGATAGACGCGTTGTTGTGGATCAGACAGCGCGCACCGATAGTCACGCCTTCGCGCACCGTTGTGTTAGGGTAGATGACGGTGCCCGCGCCGATGGACGAACCGCGCCCTACGTATACGCCGGCATACAACACGGCTCCTTCGCCGACGCTGCACCCTTCGGACAAGACCACGTGAGCGTCAAGAGCCACCCCTTCGCCGAGCGTCACATTTTCGCCCACGGCCGCCGTAGGGTGGATACCCTGCGGGTGCTTCAAGGTCTCCGCTTCGTATTCGCTGAGCATGAGCGTGAAGGCGCGGTACGGATCGAAAACTTGGATGAGCGGCTTCTCCGTGCCGTTCACGCATTGCTCGGGCACAAGTACGGCAGCCGCGCCCGTAGTCTGAAGGTGAGGCAGAAAACGTGGATCGCCAAGAAAAGTGAGATCGCCATCTGCCGCCTCGACGATTCCACCCAATCCAGTGATGCGCACGTCGCCATCGCCGACAACTGTACCCCGCACCATTTCGGCTACTTCGTATACCGACTTGTTCAAGCGTGTTCTCCGAGTTCCACTCCAACAAGAATAGAGAACCGGCGTATCGGGTTACCGGGACGAGGGATCTGATTTCTTATACTTGGCGTTCAGGTGATCCACGACCTTCTGGGTCATGTTGAGCGTCGTCGAGAAGTACAGGACGCCTGTCGGGGCGTTCTTTCCCGCTTCCAGAATAAGATGGTAGTTTTCCGCGGCGCCGAGCTCTCTGACGGCCGCGCGAATATCCTTGAGTATATTATCCGCAACCCGGTTTTGACGGCGTTCGAGGTCCTTCTGCCGACGCGTGAATTCAGCCCGGTACTTGCCCCGGTCCGACTCGATGGCGTCCTCGCGGGCCTGCTGCTCCTCGTCGGTCATGGAATCCCTTTGGGCCTCGTACTCCTCTTCGGCTTTTGTAAGGGTCTCTCTCATCTCGTCGATGCCCTTCTGCAATTCTTCCATTTCGTTCTCAAGACTCTTGTAGTCGTCCTTCTGCTTCTCATACCCGTCAAAAACTTCCTTGAGGTCCACGACCCCAATCTTGAATTGCTCCTGCGCTTGAGTAGCCACAGGCGAGAGAAGAAGGGAAAATCCGAGTGCGGCCGAAGCCAGTATGGCGAGTCTCGTGTTGTTCATGACGGCAGATAGATCCTCTAGTTGAAGTCCGGCTGCCTGTGAAAAGACAGCGCCGGATGCCGGGCAGTCAATCGCCGTATGGCGCTACGGTACCGAAATGCCGTGCGAAGGCACAAACGGCGGATGTCTGAGAACGCGGAACTATACCATCGCCCAACGATACCCGTCAAACAGCCACGCGACCAATTTTTCTTTTTTTGGGAGGGCTACTCGTACTCCGCGTTCAAACGATCCACTACTTTCTGCGTGATATCCAGGGGAACGGCGTAGTAAAGGACGTTCGGCGGGAAGGTGTCGCGGCCCTCAAGAACTAGATGGTAATTCTCTTCCGAAGCGATCGCCTTCACGGCTGCCTGGACCTCCTCGAACACGTTGCTGCGGAGCCTGTTGGTCTTTCGGTCA
>CAYNZS010000173.1:0-4005 GCA_964401695.1 uncultured Nitrospirales bacterium | reverse complement strand
CGCTGTAAATCGAGGTTAATCTCGTCCGCGTCTGAAAGGATCCTGTCCTTGAGAGCCAGTAGCTCGTCCTCCGGCATCGTGTCTTCCTCCGCATTGTAACGATCCTGCTCCGCCTTGTTGAGATCGGCCCTCTTATCGATCTTCTTCTGATACTCTTCCGTCTTCGCTTCGATCTCGGCGAATTCATCCTTCGGCTTGTTGTAGCTCTCGATGGCGACCTGCGTATCGATCACGCCGATCTTATATTCGCTCTGGGCAACCACGTTGCCCCGGGACAAAGCTAGCGCCACGCCAACCATCGTCAACGAAAACGCGACTATGATATTTTTGCTCAACATAATTCCCCACTCCCTGTTTTTTGAATCCGGACGCCGATCGGCCAACACTATTCAGAGATTTACTAGGCGGGATCTTACGACATCCGGACCCTGATCGCGAAATAGGCGCCCGACCGCTCGGGCCGGCCCTTCGCATCGTCGTTGGTTTGGAGGGAATGCGGCTATGTGTGTCCAAACACTACCCGCTCCAGAGAAACACTTGTGAGCCCAAAACTCCTTGTGTTCAGAAGCTCAAATGTGGGAGCGCCGCCCCGGCGGTTGACCCATGCAGGGAAGTCTTCTCTAAGTCCAACGACCGCCGAGGCGGCGCCCCCACATTCAGATGATCCCCTTAACTTGAGCCGTGTTTCTTTCACAATTTGCCCCCGGCCCGTAAGAATTGGGAACAGACCCGTCTTTGCTCGTGCCTCGCTGCGCTTGCGTCAGTTCCCAATTCTTGCTCATGTCCTATGAGAAACCTGAAAGGCTATTTCGAACAAAACCCTAAGTGTGCATAGTCCTTTGTGGGAATGAGGCGCATTGCCCAGCATACCTCGCCTTCGGGACCATCCAGAGGCTGCGCTCCCGTTGAGCGCCCTCAAATGCAGCCAGGAAAATCGCTGGCGTAAAGAATCGAAATCATTCGCGGGCCGGTGAAGATTTTCTGATCGGGTTCTTTATGATAGGACCTGCCCCGGTACCGTTTGTGAGCGATATTCCAGACGAGGCCGCGCAACCCGCCACCGAAGCCGCGTTTCGGGTCGAGCGCATACGCCAAGATAGTCGTGGACAAGTCCCCGCCGATAGGGCCTCCGGACGTCTCGGCAACGCGACGGGGTCTCACCGATAAAAGCGGCGTCGAAACGAAAGCCGGGATTTCCCCTTTGTGCAGGCACTCAGCCTTGCTCTTCGCGCTGATGTTCCAGGGCTATCACTTTATGGAACAGGATATTGTTCTCTTTGTGGATGTGTTGGTGGAGGTCCAGTTCGAATCCCCGCAATCCGTCTAGGAGCGCGCGGTACGTGTCGCATGCCCAAGCGGGCTCGGTGTAGTCATCGCTGAGGATCCGCAAGCGCCGCAGCGCCTCGCCCGCGCTGTCGTGTTCCGATTCCATCGCGGCGATAGGATTGGCGATGGTCCCGAAAGGCATCATTGGAAGCGTATCCGACCGGACGATTTGCAGGATAAAGGGAAAGAGAATTTGTTCTTCCTTACCCAGGTGCATATTGAGTTCTTCGACCAACGCACGAACCAAGGATGTGAATTCTGGAACGCGCGGATCGCTGTCGGCATGGGCTTTCGCTACTTTCTTCGCGAGGCCAAGAAGCCTCGGCAACTCCTCCGCAAGGTAGGCATGATGGGTGGATAGGATGTGATCGACGAGCTGATCTAATACCATCGAGTTATAGTCAATATCTTCAGTCTCGGGCAAGGCCAGTTCGGCCTCGTTCAGATCGGCTAAGACCTCCTCGACGGGGATCCCCCGTAACGCGCACGCGTCTGTCAGCGGCTTGTCGCCGCCGCAACAGTAGTCGATACCATATTTCTCGAGAACGCGGGAACGGGCGATCCGTTCGGCCACGAGTTCACCCACGCTTCTCTCCGCTGCAATAGCTTCCATGACATCCTTCCCTTTTCCATGATTCTGCGTTGGTTCTCTGTCGGCCGTTTCCCAGCCAAGCCACTTCGGGTCTAAGCGCAACAGTGCGCAACCCGGTTTCTTCTAACGCTTCGACGATCGGGAGAACGCGAAATCGTGCGTCTTCGTTTCGCCTGCTTCCAAGGTGATCGTAGCGGTCTGTGCACCCATCCGTTCGTGCCATGCCTCTATCTCGTAGGTTCCAGCTTCGAGCCCTTCTATACTGAACTTGCCGTCCTTGGCCGTCACATCGAAAAAAGGATGATCGACTACGGCGCACCAGGAGGTCATCCAAGCGTGGACGTCGCATGAGATGGAAAACATCGGCTCCGCCTTGGCGAATTCCCTCGTAGTAGTCTTTCTAAATCCCGGCATCGACAAATTGAAGCCCCGATTGACCCTTGCCCTCGCGTTAATGTTGTGCAACGTGCCGTCGGGATTCTGGAATTCTATGGGCTGGCCAGCCCGAACGCCGAAGACGTGTGGGTTAAACACGCAGCCGGCCTGCGTGACAACGACGGGCTCAGCCGGGACGAGATAGTCCCTTTCGGGCAAACCACTTTTGATCTCGACAAATATATTGGCGACTGTCTGGCCTTCGCCGAGCACTAAGATCTCCGTGGACGGGGACTCGGCATGCGCTGCTTCACATTTGGCATCGCCGCTCATCTTCAGAGATGGCAAGGTGGGTGGTCGGCCATCGAAAACGACGGTTCCGTTTATCGTAGCGCCGAAGGAAAGCGAGCCCATGGCCAAGGTCAAGGCTAGAGCCAATGCAAGGGTTCGCATAGCCTGACTGATAAGCATTTGTTGAATATCCTTCGTATTGAACTACTGGCCCAGCTTGCTCACCGGGTTTCTGTCGCGACGGCGGACTGGCCCGCTCTTACAAGGGCCTGACTTAACCTCGGCCGCGCTCCGGCGTAGCCGCCGCCCGAACCGCTTCACGCTGGCCCCGCCGTAGCGGCCACCGTAGCACCCTCGATTATAGCGTATTGCCAGCCGCGCATAAATCGTGCCGGAAGACAGTTGTTGGCGGCAGAATTGCAGCTCGGCGCCTAAGAGGCAAGACGGTGCGGTGAGCGATGCGGACTAGCTTGATGCAATTGGCGCGCATGACTCCGCTGTAACTGGCTATGTTTGAGAGTTGTACACATCGAGTGGTGCGTACAGGTTCTTGTACTGTAAGATAGTTCTTGGGAGATGGGAGCGGCCACGGCGGCGTCGCCCCCGTGGTTTCGCGTGTAACCCTTCCACACCCTTGATAGGGACAGCGCGAAAGTGCCTGGGTTCGACTCCCAATCATTCTGTCCCGAGGGGCTGGCGGAAACGCGACAGCTCTTCGGCCTTGCAGGTTTAGACCTCCTCCGCGGAACTGTGGCCCCTTGGGCAGAATCAAAAGGAGGTGGACATGGAGTATCTACTTATTGTCGCCGGGGCGGTCTTGGCCGTCTTCCTCATTTCCGCTGCGGCGAAGCGCGCCGTGCGTCGCGTCACCATCATGGAATACGAAACAGGGCTGAAGTACTCTCGCGGGAAGTTTCAGTCGACACTCGAGCCGGGCCAATACTGATACATCCCGTACTTCAAGCACATCAATAAGGTCGATACCCGTCCGCGCTTTGTTTCGATTGCTGGCCAAGAGGTGCTCAGCTCGGATGGCGTGACGCTGAAGGTCAGCCTCGCGGCCAATTTCGCAATTGCCGACCCGAATGTCGCGGGCAACAAGGTGTCGAGCTACAAGGAGGCACTCTACCTCGAACTCCAACTCGCGTTGCGGGAGATTATTGGCACGACCGATATTGACACGCTGTTCGATGGCTGCGGCGCATTTTCGAATAGACTCATGGAAATCGCGGAACCAAAGGCCGCCGCACTTGGGCTCAATTTGATTTCGGTCAATTTGAAAGACATCATGTTCCCTGGGAAGCTGAAAGAAGTCTTCGCGTGCAGCTTGAGCGTATCGGCCCTGGTTAGTTTGCGTGACTCCTCGCCCGCGCCAAACACCTCCACCGCCTGGTCGCTCAGCTGCGCCTTCCACTGCTTGA
>CAYNZS010000172.1:0-9084 GCA_964401695.1 uncultured Nitrospirales bacterium | reverse complement strand
CCCCAGCCCTGTAAATTCAATCTGAACCGGTGCACACTCTGTCTTCATAAAGCCGACTCCTTATCGTGTGCTTAAAGTGCTTCTCGCAAGGCCTTTATGCGAAAGGAATCGGCTTTTCTCAATAGGGATGGTGAAATATCCTGGCTAACCCCTCTCCCTGGTTTAGGGAGGGACTGGGGAGGGTCGATATTCCACAATTCACTCCGGCACCGGGTGAGGCAATAATCGACTCAACCCACTCGTTTCTCACACAATTTGCCCTCGAAACGGGGTGGAGCGCTCCCAAGAAAAACTTGTGATCTTATAGCTTCTTATTGTTCAAAAGCACGAATGTGGGGCCGCCGCCCCCGGCGGTCGACCTATGCCGGAAGTCTTCTCTCTGCCCAACGACCGCCGAGGCGGCGGTCCCACATTCAGATGATCCCCTTGAACCCCCTTAACCCGGTTATCTATCTCACCGCTTTTCTATTTTGCCGACGTGGCCGATTCGGTTCAGGAGCGCGAGTTGGAGAGCACGAGTTCGCGGAGTTCGGCGGCGGCGGCTCCGACATCGTCCGCCGCGGTGACCGCCGTGACGACCGCCGGATGACGCGCGCCCCTTTCGACGACTTCGGCTATGTTGCCGGCCTTGATTCCGCCCATGCAGGAAAAGGGAATCGAGAGGTGGGGGGTGACGGCGTCGAGCATTTCGGGGCCAACGACGCCGGTGGGCACGTCCTTCGTTTGCGTATCGAAGATGGGGCCGATATTGACGTAGTCCGCGCCGGCCGCTTGCGCGCCGAGGGCCTCTTGGAGATTATGGGTCGAGGCGCCGACGATGAGGCCGGGCGCAATGTTAGCCGCCACATCGACGGGCAGATCGGATTGGCCCAGGTGGACGCCGTCCGCCTCAATGGCAATGGCAACATCGACACGGTCGTTGACAATGAGAAGGGCTTCGGCTTCGGCCGTGCGTTCGCGGAAAGCGGAGCCCAGTTCATAAAGTTCGGTTCCCGTCATCTCCTTTTCGCGGAACTGAATGAGTCTGACGCCCGCAGCGAGCACGTCTTCCAAGACATCCACAGGGTCGCGTCCACTGCAAAAAGCTCCCGTAATGACGACGTAGAGATCCGTTGCCTTGAAGCGGTCCATTCGTCCGTCACAGGCCATCAACCGCCTCCCACGATGCGGATGAGTTCCAGTCTATCGCCCTCCGACAGGAGCGTCGTCGAAAGATCCTCTTTGCTCAGGATAACTTCATTTAGTTGCACCGCGGTCAGCGCCGGTTTGAGGCTCAGCGTTTCCATGAGCGCCACCACGGTCGTATCCGGCGTCACGTCGCGAAGATCGCCATTTACCGTGACATTCATCGAGCGGACGCCTCCTCGGCGGACCCGGCTAAAACAGCGTCAAACGCACGGTCGAAATCCTTCCAGACGGGGTCATATCCCTCCCCTTTAATCGCGTCGAAGACCTCCTCGGGAGAGCGCCGGTCCTCGATCTCGAACTGCTGCAACGTCTCCTCGCCGTAAGTCGCGTAGCCGCCGGGGCGCGTGCTCGAACCAGCGCTCATCATGGTTGTTCCCAGATGGACCAGGCGGTCGCGGAACTCGGGCGTCTCGCGCGTGGATACCGTAAAGCCTGCCTCCGGGAGGAAAAGCCGCAGCGCGAGCATCAGTTGGACGAGTTCGCGGTCGCTTACCAGTTGCGGGATGTGAAAGCGCTTCGGCACATGCCGCAAACGTGGGAAGGACATGGACACCGAGCTTTGCCAACACACCTGCTGAAGGCGCCGCGCGTGGAGCGCGCACCAAAAACTATCCGCACGCCAATCATGGAGCCCCAAGAGAACTCCTACATTCAGTTTGCGCGCGCCGGCTCGGCCCGCCCTTTCGACCGCGCCGAGGCGGTAGGCGTAATCGCTTTTCGCGCCGAGAAGATGAACGCGCTTGTAGGTATCCCGGTCGTACGTTTCCATGTAGATGGTCACGCCTTCCAGGCCGAGACCGCACAACCGTGCGTAGTCCGGCTCGTCGAGCGAATACACCTCGACCGACACGCTCGGGAAATATTCGCGCGCAATCGATACGCCCTGAGCCAGATAATCCACCGGCACCGCATAGGGCGCCTCGCCGGTCAGCAACAAGATGTTCTGAAATCCACGCTTCGCGAGGGCTTCGCATTCGCGCCGGATGTTGTCCGCGTCCAGCGTCACGCGCCGCTCCGTGTTGCCCGACTTCACCGCGTACCCGCAATACGTGCAATCCGCGCCGCACACATTGGACATGTAGAGAGGCGTGTACAACCCTATCGTGCGGCCGAAATGCCAGCGAGTCAGCCGCTGCGCCTCCCGCGCCATCTCCTCCAGGCGTTGTCCAGCCGCTTCGGAAAACAGCGCCGCCAAGTCCTCCGGCGAACGCTCCTCCTTCGCCAGCGCGCGGTCTACGTCGGCCAAAGTAGCGCCCTCAACCAGGGCCCGAATCCGTTCCTCCGGCCACGCCGAGAGTTCTTCGAGAAAATCACTCAATCTTCTAAAACCTTATCCATTCGCGAACGAGCCGCTGAAAAACTTGAATCGTGCGCCTGCGGCGGGTCGAAATGGCCCAACCGGACACAGGGCAATAGCATACCTGATAGGCGCACCGGTTTCACGCCCAGCGCGGCGCCGCCGCACCCCCGGATTCATATACCAAGCGCGCTCGCAAGATGTACGTGCATCATTGCTCAGAGAAATTGATATATAGACAGAGCAGAATATAATTACTAGATAACTATATAAACACAAAATTCTAATGGAGGCTCGCGATAGTTGCAATCGGCGGCCTTTTTCACGCATATCATGGTGTCATGGAGACGGCAGTGCCCGCGCGGATGGTCTACCTGGAAATCTCGGCTCCAAAGATCAAAGGAATACGGCAGATGGATGTGAGCACGCCACGCAAGGTTGGGAAGAGCAGTCTGCATGTGACGCCCCTGGGGTTTGGGGGCGCGCAACTCGGCAGTCCTTTCGTGACCAACGAGGAGAGCCTGGAAACGGTGGCCTGCGCCTGGGATAACGGCGTTCGCTTGTACGATACGGCTCCGTTTTACGGTATAGGCCGCTCAGAACGGCGACTCGGCTTGGCGCTGAGCGGCCTGGCCGGAGCGGGATCCGTGCCCCCCAGAGATGAGTACCGAGTCAACACGAAGGTGGGCAAAACGCTTGTCGCCGAGCCCGTGAGGGACGAAAGCAACAAGACGCTTACCCCGAGAGGAAAGGCGCGAACGGCGCGCGATGCCTTGAGCGGCTTTCGCCTGGCCTTCGACTACACCTACAACGGAATCCTGCGGCAGCACGAGGACTCGTTGCAGAGGATGGGCCTATCCTCGGTGGATAGCCTCACCATCCACGATATGGATTACGGCTACCACACCAAGGCACAGATGGAACATCACCTCAAAGAGCTCTCCGCGGAGGGGGGCGGCGGGGCCACGGCGCTACAGGAACTTCGGGATTCGGGCGCCATCTCGGCCATCGGTTGCGGCTGCAATCTTGAGGCGGCTAACGCGGGAAGTTGGGAAGGCAGCGATCACGAGGATCTCGTAGAGAGGATCGCGGACACCGTTGATTTGGATTTTCTGGTTATCGCTGGCGCGTACACCTTGCTCGAAACCCGCGCCTGCCGCAGGCTTCTACCAATGTGCGAGGAGCGGAACATCGGGGTCGTCGGGGCCTCGCCGTACGCGGGCGGCTGGCTCGTCGCGCCCAACGAGCCCGGCACGACCTACATGTACGCTCCCCCCCCCGACGAGATCGTCGAGCGGGCCCAGAGAATGAATGACATTTGTGAGCGCCACGAGGTTCCGCTTGCCGCCGCCGCCCTCCAATTCCCGTTGGCGCATCCGCGTGTCGCGTCCGTCATTCCGGGACCCAAGACTCCTCAAGAAGCGGCGGGGAATTACAGGCACATTAACACGCCGATACCCGAAGACGTTTGGCGGAGTTTCAAGGAAGAGGGTTTGCTGGACCCTGCGGTTCCCACGCCCAGCTAACCCGGATGCCTCACCGATTTTCTACGCACTCTGCCGAGATATCCGAGCCCTTGGCTTGACATAAGTAGAAGCGAGCGGGGCGCACATCCCCTTGATCCCCTTCAAAGTAAAAGGGGGCCATTGCCGCTCCCCGTAGCGCGATACGACTGAGCGGTTCGGCCGGCTTGGGGTTGGCGCGATGGACGTGGCTACTTGAATCGGTATTGCCGCTAGCCCTATGATGGTTCTACCGTGTGAGCCTATCTTTATTGGGGGAGAGCCGCTTGGCTGTCGTTAGAGAGAAGATCAAGGCGAATCTTGATGCTGTCTTGAGCCGCATTGCGGATGCGGCCCGTCGTGTGGATCGCGCCCCGTCGGAGGTGCGGCTGGTTGCGGTGACGAAGTCGGTAGGGGTGGAGAAGGCGCAGGTGCTGCTTGATTTGGGTGTCGAGCATCTGGGGGAGAACCGGGTCGATGTGGCCGCGCCGAAGATCGAGGCGTTGGGCAATGGCACTCCGGTGTGCTGGCATATGATCGGCAACGTCCAGCGTCGGCGAGTCCCGAAGGTCGTCCGCCTGTTCAATCGGGTTGACGCAGTGGACCGGCTGTCGTTGGCGGAAGCGTTAGAGGGGCGTTGCGAAGCGGCTGAAATCGACCTCAATATCCTGCTGGAAATAAACGTTTCAGGCGAAACATCTAAGCACGGGTTTGTTTCAGCGGACTTGGCCGAGGTACTTGATAAGATCAGCTCGTATAAGCATTTAACGGTGGACGGCCTAATGACCATGGCGCCGGTGGTCGCGAATGTGGAGGAGACTCGTCCCGTGTTCGCCGGATTGCGGGAACTGGCTCGGACGCATGGTTTGAAGCGGGTCTCGATGGGGATGAGTAACGACTTCGAGGTGGCCATCGAAGAGGGGGCTACTGAA
This sequence comes from uncultured Nitrospirales bacterium, assembly GCA_964401695.1. Lineage (GTDB taxonomy): Bacteria > Hydrogenedentota > Hydrogenedentia > Hydrogenedentales > JAPYPO01. Next base: position 4,165 of record CAYNZS010000172.1, on the reverse strand, counting down.
GTGCGCATAGGCAGCGCGTTATTTCAATAGGATGCCCGCGGGCGACAAGGCATTATCGAACCACGAATGGACACGAATAAGCACGAATTGTGAAGCATTCGTGTTCATTGGTGTCCATTCGTGGTTCGGGAGGGTCGAGCTGTCAAGGAAGTGATCCATGAAAAAACCGAGACGCTTCGATAACATCCCTCTTCAGAGGGGGACTGCGAACGATGTTCGAGAGACAAGAGTCCCCCTTTGAAGGTGGATCAAGGGGGATGTAGCGGGTCCTGATTAGCAATGAGAATCTGTGGATGATACTCTAGCCTTTTGACCGGCATGAGTGAGGGTGAAGCGCTTGCGGGTTAAAAGGTTACAAGATAGAGGTGACATTACTTTGAGCTACACGGTATGAGAGAGCGAATTGAAACGCTCGAACGGGAGAGCCTGGCCGAGATTGAGGCGGCGGCTACCCTGTCCGAACTGGAGGAACTGCGTGTTCGGTGCCTTGGCCGCAAGGGCGCGCTGACGGAGATACTCCGTGGACTGGCGGATGTTTCGGCGGAGGAGCGTCCTGCGTTGGGGCAGGCGGCTAACAAGGTGAAGACGGCCTTGTCCGAAGCGTTGGAAGCGAAGAAAGTCTCCTTGGACAACGCGGGCAATGGCAGCGTGGGGGAGAGGGCACCAGTCGATCTCTCCTTGCCAGGAAGGCGCCCCGCGGTGGGCCACAGCCATATCATCGCTCAGGTCGCCGAGGAACTTGTCGATATCTTCGCGGGGCTGGGCTTTCAAGTTGCTCAAGGCCCCGACATCGAGACGGAATACTACAACTTCGACAGCCTTAACACCCCGGCAGACCATCCGGCCCGCGACTCGCACGATACGTTCTATGTGAAGCCGGGCGTGGTTCTTCGGACGCATACTTCGCCGGTGCAGATGCGGGTTATGGAGAAGATTCAGCCGCCCGTGGCGGTGCTCGTTCCCGGCCGGGTCTACCGCGTGGACTACGACGCTAGCCACAGCCCGATGTTCTACCAGCTTGAGGGCCTGCTCGTGGACGAGGGCGTCAGCTTCGCGGACCTTAAGGGCACCCTTAACCTCTTTATCCACAAAGTCTTCGGCACAGAAGTCAAAACGCGTTTCCGGCCGCATTTCTTTCCCTTCACGGAGCCTTCGGCCGAAGTCGATATCTCCTGCTCTGTATGTTCCGGTTCGGGTTGCCGCTTGTGCAAGAACTCGGGTTGGATCGAAATCCTCGGCTGTGGGATGGTCCACCCGAATGTCTTCGGTCATGCCGAGTATGACACCGAGAAATACACGGGCTTTGCCTTCGGGATGGGCGTGGACCGCATCGCGATGTTGCGCCACACGATCCCAACGATTCACCATCTCTACGAAAATGACGTGCGATTCCTGGAGCAGTTCTAGCCGTGTTTATATCCCTCAATTGGTTGAAAGATTACATTAAACTCGATGTCGGCGTGGATGAGCTTTGCGAGAAGATGACCATGCTCGGCCTCGAAATCGAAGCCGTGAACCGTCCAGCGGCGGAAATCCAAGGAGTCAAGGTGGGGGAGATCCTCTCGATCGAGCCACATCCCGACGCGGATAAGCTGGTCGTGTGCAAGACCGAAGTCGGCGAAGCGAAACCTCTTCAGATCGTCTGTGGCGCTAAGAATATGAAGGCCGGCGACAAGGTGCCTACGGCGACCCTCGGCGGGAGCCTTCCCGGCGGCTTCAAGATAGGCAAACGCAAGATGCGCGGCGTCGAATCGCAAGGCATGATGTGTTCGGCGAAGGAGCTCGGCCTGGGCGAGGAGCACGATGCCCTCCTGATCATGGACCCGGACGCGAAAGTGGGGGAAGATGCTCTCGCGGCGCTTGGTCTTGATGACGTAATCTTGGAGATCGAAGTCACGCCGAATCGTGGCGATTGGGCGAGTATGATAGGCGTCGCGCGTGAGTTGTCGGCCGCGTACGGCAAGCCATTCAACACCCCTGAAATCAACTTGGAGGAAAGCGGAACCCCGGTTGCCGATATTTCCTCGGTTGCTATCGAAAATCCCGAGCTTTGCCCCCGCTACGTGGGCAGAGTTCTCAAGAACGTAAAGGTCGGCCCTTCGCCCGCCTGGCTGGTCCAGCGCCTAGTCGCGTCCGGACAACGTCCCATCAACAATATCGTGGACATCACCAACTATGTCCTCATGGAGACGGGCCAGCCGCTGCACGCTTTCGATTTCGACAAACTGGCTGGCAACCAAATCGTCGTGCGCACCGCCAAAGCCGGCGAAAAGATCAAGACCCTCGATCAGTCCGAGCATGTGCTGACTCCCGAGCGACTCGTTATCGCGGACGCCGAAGTTCCCGTAGCCGTCGCTGGAGTCATGGGCGGATTCGATAGCGAAGTGGGGGAGGGGACCTCGTACGTGTTCGTGGAGAGCGCAATCTTCGAATCCACCTCGATACGCCGGACTTCCCGCGCGTTGAATGTCATCACCGAGGCTTCCCAGCGTTTCCAGCGGGGCGCCGACCCCGAAATGACGGTCTACGCGGCGAATCGAGTCTGTCAACTGATCCAGGAAATCGCTGGAGGAGAGCTCGCGCCGGGTACGCTGGATGAATACCTCGCGCCGGTCGGGCAAAACATGGTCTCTCTGGCGTATGAACACACCGAACGCCTTCTTGGAACGGAGATCGCGCGAGATGCGCAGAGAAGCATTCTGGCGTCGTTGGGATTCGAGATGTCCGATGAGACCCCGGATGGCTGCAAGGCGAAAGCCCCAACGTGGCGGCACGACGTATCTCTCGAGGCGGACCTGATCGAGGAAATCGCCCGACTCTACGGATATGGGAATATCGAAGCCCAAGTCCCCAGCGTCCGCAGGACCGATGTCACTCTGGCCCCCGAATACGCTCGCGAGCGACATCTGCGTGCGTATCTACGAGGCATCGGGCTGACCGAAATTATGAATTGGACTTTTGGGACTACCGAAGAGTTGCTCAAAGCAAAACTCGATGATCTGGCGGCCAGAGCGGTTCAACTTGAGAACCCGCTATCTGAAAACCACGCGATTATGCGGCCCTCGCTGATTCCCGTCATGCTGAACACGGTCTCCAAGAACCTGCGGAGAGCCTCCAGCAATCTGCGACTCTACGAGATGGGTCCGGTCTACTCCGAGGGACCGTACCCGAACGCTTTGCCCGCGCAAGAACAACGGCTGACGATAGCCCTCACGGGCGAAGTCGCGGCCGCGTTCTGGGGCGAGGACGCGCGTAACGTAGATGTTTTCGACCTTAAAGGTTGCTTGGAAGGTCTGCTGAGTCACCCGGGATTCAACTTCGCGTTCAAACCGGACGACGATATCCCATGGGCTGAAGCGGGGCACACCCTTCGGGTATCGGTCCGCAAAAAAGTCGTGGGCGCGCTTGGCTTAGTTAATCGGAGCGTCTTGGAAGCCTACGAAATCGAACAGCCAGTATTCTTGGCGGAACTGGATCTCGGCGTCTTGTTCCGTTTCAAAACCTCAATACATAAGTTCGACGAAATCCCCGCGTTTCCGTCCTCGTTGCGGGATATGGCGGTTGTCGTGGACGACACCATCGAGGCCGGCAAACTGCTCGACACCGCCGCGCAAACAGGCGGCAAGCTGCTGAAGAAGACCTGTATTTTTGACATTTACACAGGTAAACAAGTGCCCGAAGGGAAGAAGAGCGTAGCCTTGAGTCTAGTATTTCAGAATAACGAGCGTACGCTCACGGAAAAGGACACTCAGAAATCCTGGGATAAGATCTTAAAGAAGTTACAGACGGACTTTGGAGCGGAACTGAGATAGTTTTGAAGGCACAGAGGCCCGTTGTCATTGCGGGGCGCGCGGTCACAAACGAGAGCAGCAAGGCAAAGCGCGCCTTTTCTGTCATCCTGAACAAACGAAGTAAAGGACCTCGATACGCCAAGAGCCCAATGAATTCGAGATACTTCGCTTCACTCAGCATGACGAATAAGATGGAAACAGCATCACTGTTGTCCTAAACCGCTCTAAAGAAATTGCGGTTAGGCTTAGCAGCATTGGACAACAAGCGTTTTTGTTTTGATTGAGACCTCAACCCCACCCTCTTTGCGAGGAGGAACGGCGAAGCAATCTACTGCCAACAACTCGTCACGCCTGACAGAAGGCGCGCGGCTTTG
>CAYNZS010000171.1:0-9105 GCA_964401695.1 uncultured Nitrospirales bacterium | reverse complement strand
TGCAGTTTTCGCATTGCAGTTTTCGGAGAAGGTCTAACGGGCCAACCCATCGAGCGTTGTACCGGAACCACCGTGGGCGGTGGTCTTTCGGAGAAGTAGATAAATAGAGTGGGAGCGTGCGTATCGGACACGCAATAGACTAAGGAGAGAATCAAATGCAACTGAAAGGATTGAAGCATCACATTGGACGGGGCGCACCGCGGACTCTATGTGTGCGGTGGGCGTTTTTGGCGTTGCTGGCGGGTTCGATGTTGGCTCCGGCGACTGCTTTCGCGCAGGATGAGGTGGATTCGGGCGACACCGCCTGGATGATGACGTCGATGGCGCTGGTATTGTTTATGACGATTCCGGGCCTCTCGCTATTCTATGCCGGCTTAGTTCGCAGCAAGAACGTGCTTTCCGTGCTGATGCAGTGCTTCGTCATCACGGCGCTGATGAGTGTGCTTTGGGCGGTCGTGGGATACTCGATGGCCTTCGACACCACGAATATGGAAGGTGGTGTCCACAACCTGAGCAGCTATGTCGGTGGTTTAAAGAGTGTATTTCTTCGGGGTGTTACGGTTGATTCGGTCTCGGGCTCGATTCCGGAATCGGTCTGGATCACCTTCCAGATGACTTTCGCGATCATTACGCCGGCGCTCATCTGCGGCGCCTTCGCGGAGCGCATGAAGTTTTCGGCCGTACTTATTTTCACGGTCTTCTGGTCCTTTCTGTCTTATGCGCCAATCTGCCACATGGCCTGGTCGGGGCCCGGCGGCGTCTACTGGGATTGGGGGGTTCTGGATTTTGCGGGTGGGACGGTAGTTCACATCAACGCGGGTATCGCCGCCTTAGCGTGCTGCCTCATGGTCGGCAAGCGTCAAGGATATCCCACGCGTCAAATGCCGCCGCACAACTTGGGCATGGCGGTTACCGGCGCGGGCATGCTTTGGGTTGGCTGGTTCGGATTCAATGCGGGAAGCGCGGCGGCCGCGAATGGTTCCGCCGGCATGGCTATGCTTGTCACACAACTCTCCACGGCGATGGCCACGCTGACTTGGATGGGCGTCGAGTGGGTCAAGCACGGCAAGCCGAGCGTTCTCGGGGCAGTGACGGGCGCGGTCGCCGGGCTTGTGGCGATTACCCCCGCATCGGGATCCTGCGGCCCCATGGGCGCGCTGGCGATAGGCTTTGCCTCGGGACTCATTTGTTTCCTCGCGTCCACGAGTATGAAACGCGCGCTCGGGTATGACGACTCCCTCGACGCTTTCGGCGTTCACGGGATTGGCGGCATCGTGGGCGCGATGCTCACCGGCGTGTTCGCGTTCGAGAGCCTAGGCGGCCAAGGCGCGGAACTCGATAGCATGGGTGCGCAGGTATTCGCCCAGTTCAAGAGTGTGCTCTTCACAATCGTCTGGAGTGGTGTCGTCAGCATCGCGGTGCTCAAAGCCATCGACCTCACTATCGGGCTGCGCGTTTCGGAAGAAGAGGAAACGCAAGGTCTGGATCTCTCGGACCACGACGAGGCTGGCTACAATTTGACGTAGCGGCTGATTTTCCGGAGGAATTGGTTTTTGGAAGAATCATTCGAAAGGAGGTCGCCATGGAGACGGACTTGCGCCAGAGTCGAATAAGCGATAGAGTACGGCCTCTTGGGCTGCGTTTCGCTGTGGGGTTTCTGGGGCGAGTCCGCGTGTCGGAGGCGAATTTCTTCGAGCGGGCGGCCCGCGCACAACGAAGTTTCCTAACAGAACGGAAATTTCCCGACAACGCGTCTTTGACGCGAAGGAGTCATCTATGAAAAAGATCGAGGCTATCATCAAGCCTTTCAAACTAGAGGAAGTGAAGGAAGCCCTGGCTTCGGTGGGCGTGCAGGGAATGACCATTACGGAAGTCAAGGGCTTTGGCCGGCAAAAAGGCCATAAGGAGCTGTACCGCGGCTCGGAATACGTCGTGGAGTTTCTGCCCAAAGTGAAGATCGAAGTCATCGTCAGCGATGATGTCCTCGAAGACGTGGTGCAAGCGGTCATCAAAGGCGCTTCCACCGGACGCATCGGCGACGGAAAGATCTTCGTATCCGCGGTCGATGATGCGATCCGGATTCGCACAGGCGAATCGGGGGATGTGGCGATCAGCTAATTGTGGGGATAATCTTGCGTTTGCGGACGAACGCTTGAAAACTAAGACGGCACGTGTGGAAGAAGACAGCGCTTGCCAAAGAACAAGAAACGGAGATACCCATGCATAAAGATATTGGGCCCGCGGACGTCGTAAAGATGGTCAAGGACGAGGACGTCAAGTTTATCGATTTCCGGTTTATGGACTTTCCGGGCCTGCACCAACATTTCCTGACGCCGGTCACCGAACTTGAAGAAGACACCTTTGAGGATGGGCTTGGGTTCGACGGCTCCAGCATTCGCGGGTGGCAGGCAATCAACGAGAGCGACATGCTCGTGATGCCGGATCCGACGACGGCCACCGTCGATCCTTTCACGGAGCTGAAAACTCTTATCTTGTATTGCGACATTGTCGACCCCATTACCAAGGAACGGTACTCGCGATGCCCGCGGAGCATCATCCAAAAAGCGGCCAGCTATCTGAAGTCCTCCGGGATGGGGGACGAGGCTGTTTTTGGCCCCGAGTCCGAATTCTTTATTTTCGACAATGTGCAGTATGACTACGCGCCGAACCAGGGCTTCTTCCTAGTAGACAGTTCGGAAGGCATCTGGAATAGCGGCACTGACGAAGGCCCGAACTTGGGCTATAAGTTGCGCCATAAGGAAGGCTATTTTCCGGTAGGCCCGGCGGACTCGACATCGGATCTGCGCAGCCGCATGGTGCAGAATATGATTGACGCGGGGTTGGAAGCTGAATGCCACCACCACGAAGTGGCCACGGCGGGCCAGGCGGAAATCGACCTTCGTTTCGACGAAATGTGCCGGATGGCCGACAAGATGATGATGTATAAGTACATCGTCAAGAATACGGCGTTGAAGGCGGGGAAGACCGTCACGTTCATGCCCAAGCCATTATTTGAGGACAATGGGTCGGGCATGCATACCCACCAAAGCCTTTGGTCGGGCGGTAAGCCCCTCTTCGCCGGAGATAAGTACGCCGGGTTGAGCCAGGACGCGCTGTGGTACATCGGCGGGATGCTCAAGCACGCTCCCGCCTTGGTGGCCTTCACGAACCCGACGGTCAACTCGTACAAACGCCTCGTTCCCGGCTATGAAGCGCCGGTCAACTTGGCCTACTCGAGCCGCAACCGCAGCGCCTGCGTCCGCATCCCCATGTATTCGCAGAGCCCGAAGGCCAAGCGCATCGAGTTCCGTGCGCCGGACCCGTCGTGCAACCCGTATTTGGCCTTTTCCGCCATGCTCATGGCTGGGCTCGACGGCATACAGAATCGCATCGATCCGGGCGATCCCATGGACAAGGATCTCTATGATCTGCCGCCCGAAGAAAAGGCGAAGATTCCACAAACGCCCGGAAGCCTCGCTCTCGCCCTCGACGCGCTCGAAGCGGATCACGAATTTCTGCTCAAGGGCGACGTGTTCACGCAGGACGTTATCGATACCTGGATCTCGTACAAGCGCGAGGAGGAAGTGGCTCAGATCGACCTGCGTCCACATCCCTACGAATTCCATCTCTACTACGATATTTAGAATAGTAGGACAACCAAACTGTCAGTCGCAGGCGCCGAAGGAACTCTTCGGCGCCCGTTGCTTAATGGCTCTCCCTATCGTACCGCGAATGGGGCAAGGATGCGACCGGTCGACCCTCCGGGCTAGCGATGGAAGGCAGGTAGTTGGGCCTCGCCGATTTCCGGCGCGATCCCAACAACAGAAGAGGAAGATCCGAATGAAGAAGTGTGGTTTTACGTTGATCGAATTACTCGTGGTCATTGCGATCATCGGCATTTTGGCCGCGATGTTGCTGCCGACGCTGGCCCGGGCCCGCGAGGCGGCGTGCCGTGCCTCGAGCCAGAACAATCTCAAGCAGATGGGCATCGTCTTGAAGATGTATGCCAGGGAGAGCCGCAACCGTTTCCCGAGCCTCCACGGCAATCACCCCTTCGGTTTCGATCCACCCGGGGGATGCGATCCCGTGTCATATCAAATAGAGACTGCATTCGGGCCCTCGATGCCGTTCATCCATCCCGAGTACCTCAGCGACCTTCAAGTCCTGCTTTGTTCGTCCGACCCCGAAAGTGGCCAAGAGAATTCCCTTGGTGTGGTGAGTGACGACGGGAGCGGTACTTGCGAGTCTTCGGGCGTCGTCACGTACTGCGACCAAAGTTACAACTACCTTGGCTTCGTATTGGACCAGATGGACGGATCGGATCCGAAGGTCGAAACCCCTTTCCCAGGCCCCGCCCAACTCGTAGGGCTTACGATGGTTCTCGGCGTCCTCTTTGACGTAGATCCCGCGAACGATGGCGCCATTGACGCAGATGTCGACTTGAACAATGTCGGCATGGGGAGCTTTGGTTTCGGCAACGGCGGCGGCGACACCATTTACCGACTGCGGGACGGCATCGAACGCTTCCTTATCACTGACATCAACAACCCAGGCGCTTCCGCAAAATCGCAGTCTGAATTGCCCATCATGTGGGACAACATCGCCGCCAAGCCCGCCGGCGACATCGGCTTCAACCACGTTCCCGGCGGCTGCAACATGCTCTTTTTGACGGCCACGTCGAATTCCTTAAGATGAGAGAGAAATTCCCAGCAACGTCGTCGCACGCCGTGATGAATTCGATGTTTGGATGATATGTATTATTGTATGAATAAAGACACCAAAAAAATTCTGCTACTGATTAGGCCGCAGGCTTCCTTGTAATGACAATAGGGATTGTTTGGGAGTAAGCGTTCAGGCCGTTCTTGCCCAGAAGAAGAGCAAGAGACTGAGCAAAAGAAGGACTTTTGGGCACTTTCAAGAGTAGACGCAAGCGCAGTGAGGCACTAGCGGAGACGTGTCTGTCCCTGCGCCCCTCTCTTATCCTGTTATCCCGTCGAGGCTCGGTATTTCCATCGCGGAGACCGGCCCGAACACGCTATAATAATGCCGGGTTGCTCCTTCAAACCGGGCTATAGGAGCCATCTGGATTCCTGATTACTCATCGAATGCGGCAACTGCGGAGCTTCAGTTCTGACGCATGCCTGCCTACGAGGTACAACTTGAGTTATCCAACGGAAATGACCTATGATGCAGGCTCTTGAAGACCGCCGCTATCGCATTTCGGAAGTGAGTGACCTGACCGATATCCCCGTTCACGCCCTCCGCCAGTGGGAAGCGCGGTACCCACAGTTGAAACCAAAACGGGACCGATCGAACCGCCGTTACTACATGCCAGAAGACATCGGCATCGTGCGGCGGATCAAAGAGCTAGTCCGTCACGAAAAGCTGACGGCCGAGGGGGTCCGCCTGCGCCTGTCGGAAGAACTGTACGGCGAAGGCCGGCCCAAATCCAACCTTGAAATGCGGCAACTCCTCGGCAAGATCGAGGGCGAGGCGCGCGCGTTGCTCGATATGCTCGACGACGATTGAGGGGTCGGTCCCTGAAGAGCTTTTTGTGTCGGGGCGTGGCGCAGCCCGGTTAGCGCGCTACACTGGGGGTGTAGAGGTCGGGAGTTCAAATCTCCCCGCCCCGACCACTAAGTAATTACAGGTCAGGGAGATACAACATTACTCTCCGGCCTTTTTTTATTGGTAAGCGTTCAGGTCATTCTTACCCAGAAAAAACGCAAGAAACTGAGCAAAAAAGGACTTTTGGGCACTTTAAAGAGTGGGCGCAAGTGCAGCGAGGCACGAGCGGAGAAGTGTCTGTTCCTTTTCTTGCCGACGAGTTGATGTCGATGGGCGATACTCTCGTCAGTCAAGCTCGTAACGATATTGAACCTTTCGAAGCCCCAACAACGACGGCTTCTAGCAATTCTGAGCGTCAATAGACATCACGTCTCTGCGCGGTCGCTCCTCAAGCCGCGTACGCGAACCTTGATACTGACGCCCAAAGACCGTTACTCTCCACGCTGAGACTTTGAAGAAAACAAAATCGAGGGATTGGAAATGAAGATACTCCGAATTGATATGAGCGCTTTGACGACAAGTTTCGAAGACCTGCCCGAAGAATGGACGGCTATCGGAGGACGCGGCCTTTCGGCCAAGATCCTCAACAAGGAGGTGCCCCCGGAAACCGATCCGCTGGGGCCAGAGGCGAAACTGGTCATTGCCATCGGACCGCTGGCAGGGTCGATGGCCCCCTCCTTCGGCCGGATTTCCGTCGGCGCCAAGAGCCCGCTCACCTTGGGCATCAAGGAGTCTAATTCCGGAGGGCCCGCGGGTCAGAAGCTGGACCGGCTTGGAATCCGGGCGATCATCGTCGAAGGCAGCCCGAAAGACGGCGCCCTTCACGTTGTGAGGATAACCAAAGACGGCGTCTCCTTCGAAGAGGGCAGCTCCTACCGGGGCATGGGCAATTACGAACTCGTCGAGGCGCTGGGTAAACAGGGCAATGAGAAGGCCTCGGTGATCTCCGTGGGCATCGCCGGCGAGCGGAAACAGAAAGCCGCATCGGTAGCCTTCACGGATAAAGATGGACGCCCCTCAAGGCACGCGGGCCGTGGCGGTTTGGGGGCCGTTATGGGATCAAGGGGGCTCAAAGCCATCGTCGTGGACGAAACGGGCACCTCTCAAATCGAGTTCGGTGACAAGGGAAAATTCCGCGCTGTCTCGAAAGGCTGGTCGACCAGGCTCAACGGCGAGAACAATTCCATGAGCAAGTTCGGAACCACGGGCGGAATCGCCGCGTTGAGCCGGATCAGCAGCATGCCCTCGAAGAACTACTCGGGCGAGCCCACCGAGAACATCGAGAATATCCATGGCGAGACGATTCGCGAGACGAATCTCGAACGGGGTGGCAAGATGGACCGCTGCATGCCCGGTTGTATCATCCAATGCTCCATCATCCTGCACGGCGAAGACGGCAAGCATTTCACCTCGGGCATCGAATACGAGACTTTCGGCCTTCTGGGCAGCAACCTGGGTATCGCCAGCATCGACGCGACCGCCCGTTTCGAGAGGCAATGCGACGACATGGGCTTCGACACCATCGAGCTTGGAAGCGCTCTGGGCATGGCCGGGGGTGCTGGGAAATTCGCCTTTGGCGATATTGAGGCCGTGGACAAGCTCTTCGACGAGATCAGACAGGGAACCGAATTTGGCCTCATTCTCGGCGACGGCGTGGTAGCCACCGCCAACTCGCTGGGCGTGGACCGCATCCCTGCGTTCAAAGGCCAGGCCATCCCAGCCCACGATCCCCGTGTCGGCAAGCCCACCGGTGTTACATACGCCACCTCCCCAATGGGGGCCGATCATACGGCCGGAATGAAGTACGAAATGGACGACGAGGGCGCGGTCGAGCATTCTCTCAGAGAACAGATTGCCATGAGTCTCGTCGACACGTTGGGATTGTGCAACTTTGCCATGTCTGGCGACCGCAAAGCCCTGTTAGCCCTTCTCGCCGATCTCCTTGATGCCCAATACGGCCTGAAACTGACCGAAGACGAGATCGTGGATCTCGGAAAGCAGACGCTCAGGGACGAGCTGCGATTTAATGCCGCGGCCGGGTTCAATACCATTCACGAGCCCTTGCCCAGTTTTGTCCGCACTGAGTCGCTTCCGCCGAAGGGCAAAGTGTTCGGCGTTCCGCAGGCAGAGCTGGACGCGATCTTCGACAACCTCGACACGGCAACGATCGTGTAGCGCGGAGCGTCTATACGGCTTGAACTTTCCTTCTTTCCGCCATGGGCGTCTTCGATGCCCATGGCGATCTGGTAGGCCGGACCTACCGAGACGGGGCGCCCAGGTCAAGAAATCAGCATGGTGTCGCCGTAGGAATAGAAGCGGAACTCGTGTTCTACGGCGTGGCGATAGGCCTCTAGGATGAACTCGGTTCCGCCGAAGGCGCATACAAGGGCCAGAAGGCTGGAACGGGGCAGGTGGAAGTTGGTCTGCAACGCGTCTACGGCGCTAAGCCTTCGCGGCGGGTAGATGTAGACTTCCGTTTGCCCGGACCCGTCGCGGTACACCCCGTCGCGGTAGACCGTTTCGAGGACCCGCGTCGCCGTTGTGCCGACCGCCACGATCCGGCCCCCGGCCGCTCGAGCTGCGTTGAGCGCCGCGGCCGTTTCCTCGGTCACGATGTAGTCTTCCGCGTCAACGCGATGGTCCGCGAGGTCGTCGGCCAGCACGGGCTTGAAAGTACCGTAGCCGACATGCAACGTTACTTTGGCGGTCGCGACCCCCGCCGCCTCCAAGGCCTCCATGACTTCGGGCGTGTAGTGTAACCCCGCCGTCGGAGCGGCCACCGCGCCCGGCGCCGCCGCGTACACGGTTTGATAACGCGTCAGGTCCCGGTCGTCAGGCGATTCGCGGGTGATGTAGGGCGGCAGCGGTATTTCGCCCACCCGCTCCAACACGGCAAGCACATCCGGCTCCTCGAACCGCACGGCGCGGCTTCCATTCGCGAGAACTTCGCCCACCGTTGCCCGCAGCCCCTCGTTCAGCACGACCGAGGCGCCCGGCTTCATGCGGGCCGACGGACGGACAAGTGCCTCCCACTCGCCCGCGCCCATTTCGCGCAGAAGAAATAACTCGACGCGGCCGCCGGTTTCCTTTTGTGCCCGAATCCGTGCGCGGATTACTTTCGTGTCGTTCAGAACGAGGCAATCGCCTGCGCGCAAGTAGTCCGGCAGGTTTGCGAACACGTCCTCGCCGATAGCCTGCCCAGCGCGGTCGAGAATAAGAAGGCGCGACATATCACGCCGGTCGCAAGGCGTCTGGGCGATCAACGATTCGGGCAGCTCGAAATTGAGTTCGGATGTTTTCATGGGCCGAGAGGATAGCACGAACGCGCGGCACGGGTCCGGCGGTCTCTACCGTCATGGTCATCAGAAGTGTCTCCCGTGTTCGCCATGGCGCGCGTTGCGCCGAAACAGTCTGACATAACCGGGCTAGTGTATTGACTCACAATTGGAGCAGCTTTTGAAACCAAGGCAAAGCATGCATCTTCTGTCATTCTGAACGAGGTAAAGGATCGTAAATAAATAACTCGACTGTTTATGC